>NZ_JBFRHB010000001.1:0-392875 GCF_052115645.1 Arthrobacter sp. 2MCAF14
GGCTTGGTTCCAGAACCAAGCCCACGGGCCACACCCATGTTTCCGGCGTTCTTGCGACTAGCCCTCGATTGCCACAATTTCCGACTTGACCACCTTTGCCACTTTGACGCTGCGGCGCATCCGGCTTTCAAGCCATTTGGCGAATGCAGCCAGGATCAGGCACATTCCGACGTACAGGACACCGGCGATGATCGCGGAAGGAATGATGGGCGAACCGTACTGGGCCTGGCTTCCGAAATACTTGGCCTGGAAGAGGATCTCGTTGTAGGTCACGATGAAGCCCAACGCCGTGTCCTTGAGGATGACCACGAGCTGGGAGATGATCACCGGGAGCATCGAGCGGACCGCCTGCGGAAGCAGGATGTTCGTCATGACCGCACTCTTCGGCAAACCGATGGCATAACCGGCCTCGCTCTGGCCACGGGGAAGCGATTCGATGCCGGCACGGAAGACTTCCGCGAGCACGGATCCGTTGTAGAGCACCAGGCCCGCAACGACTGCCGTGAAGGGCGTGATCCCCTGGACGCCGAGCGGAGGAAGCCCGTAGTAGAAGATCATCATGAGGATCAGCAAAGGAATGGCACGGAAGAGTTCCGTGAATCCATAGCAGGGCAAGCTGATCCACTTACGGTCGGAGAGCCTGCCGAAGGCCAGGAAGACACCCAGCACGAGGCTGAACACGGCTGCCGTCGCAAAAGCTGAAAGCGTTGCACCCACCGATTGGACGATGGTCTGCTGGACCAGCGGGAACGTGAACAAGTGCCACTTCTTCTCATCGAACTGCCCGCTTTGGGCGAAGCGAAGGACGATGAATCCGACGATGGCGATAATGACCAGAGCGGTCACGACGCCGAGAATCCGGTAGCGCGCGCGGGCCTTCGGGCCCGGAGCGTCAAAAAGGACCGAGCTCATCGGGCCACCTTCCATTTCTTTTCAAGCTTCCGCTGGACAAAGGAAAGAATGAAAACGAGCAGAACGAAGATCAGTGCGATCCAGAGCAGCCCGGCCATGGCCGGCTCGCCGCGCTCGGAAAGATTCGATCTGATCGCTCCCGCTTCGGCGACCGAGAAGCCTGCAGCCACTGTGGTGTTCTTGAGCAATGCAATGAACACGCTGAACATGGGCGGGATGACAGCGCGGAATGCCTGGGGGAGGATCACCAGCGTCAGGGTTTGCGTGAACGGCAGCCCGATGGCCCGCGCGGCCTCGGCCTGACCGACAGGCACCGTGTTGATGCCGGAGCGCACGGCTTCCGCCACGTAAGTAGCGGTGTACAGGCTGAGGCCGACGGTTGCGGCGGTCATGAAATCAATTTCCACGAGGCCGAGCTTCGGGTAGCCCAAAGCAAAAAAGAACAGGACCAACGTCAACGGGGTGTTGCGGACAACGTTGATATACAACGTCGCGGCGGCGCGCATCGCAGGGATCGGGGAGACACGCAGTGTCGCCACGATGGTGCCCAGGATCAGCGCAAAGATGCCGGCAACAACGAAAAGTATGAGGGTGTTCCGGAACCCTGTGATGAACAGGTCCGAATTATTCAGCAGCGTATTCACAGAATGGTCGCTTTCAGCCGATATTCGAGGGGGCGGCCAATGGCCGCCCCCTCAACATGGGTTTAGTAGTTGTCCACTGCGGGCTGGGTGACCTTGGTGCCGGACTGTCCCAGCGTGGAGTCGTAGATCTTCTGCCACACGGAGCCGCCGTCGGTGAACATCTTGTTCACGAACTTGCGGAAGGCGGTGTCGCCCTTCTTCAAGCCCACACCGTACTTCTCAGTGGTAAACGGCTGGCCGACCACCTTGAGGTTGTCGGTGTCCTGGGACGCGTAGCCGATCAGGATTGCCTGGTCGGTAGTCACTGCATCGACCTGGCCGCTCTTGAGGGCCTCGACACACTGTGAGTACGTGTCGAACTCAGTGGTCTTGGTGCCGGGGAAGTTTGCCTTGATGTTCTGGATGGGGGTTGAACCCGTGGCTGAACAGACGTTCTTCCCGCTCAGGTCCTTCTCGCTGTTGATGGTCTTGTTGTCCTTCTTGACCAGCAGGCCTTGACCCGTCACGAAGTAGGGGCCGGCGAAATCAATCAGCTGCTTGCGCTTGTCGGTAATGGAGTAGGTCCCGACGTAATAGTCGATGTCGCCGTTGGTAATGGCAGACTCGCGGTTGGCCGAAGGAATGGGCTTGTACTCGATTTTGTCCTTGGAGTAACCGAGGGAAGCCGCGATCCACTGGGCAACCTGGATGTCGAAACCGCTGTACTCGCCGGTCGCGGCGTCCTTGAAGCCCAGGCCAGGCTGGTCCTGCTTGACGCCGATCCTGATCTTTCCATTCGATTTGATCGTGTCGAACGTGGGGCTGCCCGTAATGGACACGTTCTGGGCCACCGTGAACGGCGCCGACTCGGTGCTTGGCGCGGTGGTGGAACCCCCGCCTCCACCGCATGCGCTCAGCGAAAGGGCGAGCGCCGCGCTTGCAGCGACCAGGAGGGATTTCCTCCGGGTGATAAAAGTCTTCATAATATTCCTTTCATTGTGCGGCCACCCCCGCGGCCTGGGTGCGGTGAGTGTCAGTGAGTCAGGAGTTTGGAGAGGAAATCCTTGGCGCGGTTGCTCTGGGGGTTGGTGAAGAATTCCTCCGGCTTGGCGTCTTCCACGATCTGGCCGTCGGCCATGAAGACAACGCGGTCGGCAGCTTTGCGCGCAAAGCCCATCTCGTGGGTGACCACGATCATGGTCATGCCTTCCTTGGCCAGCTGAACCATGACATCCAGGACCTCGTTGATCATTTCCGGATCAAGTGCCGAGGTCGGCTCATCGAACAGCATGACCTTCGGCTTCATCGCGAGCGCCCGGGCAATTGCCACACGCTGTTGTTGGCCACCGGACAGCTGTGCAGGCATCTTGGGTGCCTGTTGCCCGACGCCGACACGCTCCAACAACGCCATGGCGTCCTTGTCCGCGGTTGCTTTGTCCTGTTTCTTCACCTTGATCGGTCCCAGCGTGACGTTTTCGAGAATCGTCTTGTGGGCGAACAAGTTGAAGGATTGGAAGACCATACCGACGTCGGCCCGGAGGAGTGCAAGTTCCTTGCCTTCCTCGGGCAGTTTCTTGCCATCGATCGAAATCTCGCCCGTATCGATGGTCTCCAAGCGGTTGATGGCGCGGCACAGTGTGGACTTGCCCGAGCCCGACGGCCCAATGACAACCACGACTTCACCCTTTTTCACTTGGAGGTTGATGTCCTTCAGGACATGCAGTTGACCAAAGTGCTTATTGACGCCATTCAGGGAGACGAGGGCATCGCTGGCGGCTTGAATAGTCATGTGACGAATCTAGCGAAGAAATGATTCAAGTTGAGCCAGCTCACACTAACTTCCGCGGATCGTGATTCAACAGATACCTGCCTTGCAGCTATCTGACAGCAAATGGTGGCCAGGGAACTCAACACCGCAAACAACAGAGCCACGCTGGAACGGCTGCAGCCGCCATCCGCGCTAGCCTAGGTCAATGAGTACCAGCCAGCCCCAAGTTCCAAGTCCAGACGCCAATGGCAAGGCGGTGAGCAACGGATCGGCAGCATCAGTTCCGGCCGTAGCCGCGGAGCCGCCAGCCAAGCACAAAGGACCCTTGGAGCTTCGGCGCAAACAGGCCGCCATGCCGATGTCGGACCAGCGACTCCTGGACACCAGGGGAGCCGACCACTTCATTCACACCGATCCTTGGCGGGTCCTGCGGATCCAGAGTGAATTCGTTGAAGGATTCGGTGCTCTCGCCGAGCTCGGCCCCGCCGTCAGTGTCTTTGGCTCCGCCCGCACCAAGCCGGGCACCGGCTACTACGATATGGGCGTGCAAGTCGGCCGCCACCTCGCGGAAGCCGGCGTCGCCGTCATCACCGGCGGTGGGCCGGGATCCATGGAAGCCGCCAACCGGGGGGCCGTTGAAGGCAACGGCGTTTCCGTGGGACTGGGAATCGAGCTGCCCTTCGAACAAGGCCTCAACCGCTGGGTGGACCTTGGCATCAACTTCAGGTACTTCTTCGCCCGCAAGACCATGTTCGTCAAGTACGCGCAAGGGTTCATCGTCCTGCCGGGCGGCCTGGGAACCCTTGACGAACTGTTTGAAGCCATGGTCCTGGTGCAGACCCGCAAGGTGACATCGTTCCCCATCGTTCTTCTGGGGGTCGACTTCTGGAGCCCGATGATCGAATGGATCAAGGGGACCCTCGTGGCCGAAGGAATGGTCTCCGCAAAGGACCTGGACCTTATCCAGCTTGTGGACGACCCTGCGGACGCCGTTCACCGCGTCCTGCACGGAATCCCGCGGCCACCCTCGACCAACGGAGACCAGCGCCCGGAGTAGCATTGCCGGAACTGAGCTCTCAGCTGAGTCTGGCACGATGGTTGTTGTGAGCTTTTTTCTGGTCTTTCTCGCCATTGTCATTATCGGTGCCGTGTTGTTCCTCGGCGCCGGAATGGCGAAATCCAGCCGCGACCCCGGCTCCGGGTTGGATGAACCCGTTCCGAACCTGCCGCCCGTTCTGTTACCGGCCGGAGCCAAGGCGTCCGACGTCGACCGCGTGCGCTTTGCCCTTGGGCTGCGGGGCTACCGGATGGACCAAGTGGATGAGGTCCTCGATGAGCTGAGGGATCAGCTCACCTGGCAGCAGAGGGAAATCGAACGGCTGAAACTGGCCCTTGAAGCAGCCGGGACCCAGGAAGAACCAAAAGAGTGACCCCGTCAGTCGAATTGCGGTCCTCGACGGGATTCCTGGCCCGACTGAGCCGCGCCGGAGCCCACGCCGCGAGCTGGCCGTGGTGGATCCAGGTCGCCCTCATTTACATCGCCTCGAGGCTCGTCAGCGCTTGTATTTTCATGGCTGCCGCATTGCAGCAAGGCGTCAATCCGTGGTTTCCGCCAGCACCCGACTACTGGAACTTCATCACGATCTGGGATGGGCGCTGGTACTCCGAAGCCGCAAACAACGGTTATCCGTCTGTTTTGCCGGCCAATGCGGACGGCGGCGTCGCGGAAAATTCCTGGGCGTTCTATCCACTGTTTCCGTACGTTGCCCGCGCCGTCGGTGCACTCACCGGATTGGCGACGCTGCCGGCCCTGACGGTCGTCGCCATGTTTGCCGGGCTTGGGGCGGCCCTGGTGGTCTACAAACTGTTCCGGGAATTCGCCGGGCGAACAACTGCGCTGTGGGCACTGACCTTCTTCTCGATGTTCCCCGTCTCGGCCATCCTGCAGGTCCCCTATGCGGAATCCCTCAATACCCTTCTCTTGGCCGGTTCGCTTCTACTTGTGGTGCGACGCAAGTATCTTGGCGCGATGCCCGTGGTCTTGCTCATGTGCCTATCACGGCCCACCGGAGTGCCCTTCGCGGCCATGGCGGGCCTGTTGCTGCTCCACCACCTGTGGAAGAGGTTCGGACGCCGCTCCGGCGCCGGGTCCATTCCGGACTCCGTGCCAACAGCCGCCGTACCGACGCTCCGGGAACTCATATCGTTGGCCGCGCTCGTGGTCGTCAGCGTGGCAGGGGCTTTCGCCTGGCCGGCCATTGCCTGGGCGGTCACGGGGGATCCGCTGGCCTACACCAAGACCGAAACTGTTTGGCGCGGCGCTGACCTCGTTCCGTTCAAGCCGTGGTTCGAGACCGGTCAAATGCTCTTCGGACCGGTACTCGGTATTCTGGCGCCGTTTGTCTTCGTGGCGCTCTTTGCCCTGCTGATGATGAGCAAACCGGTCCGGGCACTGGGCACCGAAATGAGGCTGTGGTGCGCGTGCTACATGGGCTACCTCCTGGTCTTCCTGCACCCCCAGACGAGCACGTTCCGGATGCTCTTGCCCTTGTTCCCCTTGGCGCTCAGTGCAGCCTGGTTGTCCCGCTCGAAGGCCTACCGCGGCACCGTGGTGGTCATGTTCTTCCTCCTCCAGATCGTATGGATCGTCTGGCTGTGGGCGTGGGCCCAGTTGCCGGGCGGCGGCGACTACCCTCCGTGACGCTGCGCGTCGTTTCGGCTGTTCAAGCGCGATCACGGCCCGCCGGGAAAAGTCCATCAATTAGCTACGGGCGGGTAATTACGAGATAATGGACACAAGCAAGGACAAAGGCACTCTCGGGTGCCCGGCGACGACGACTGAACTGCCATGACTGTCGACGCCGTATATTCCACGCGGAGCCAACCCGGCCGGGTTGGCGGGATTTGGGACAACTGGAGGGGATTTTCCTAATGGCGGCTATGAAACCACGTACTGGCGACGGCCCTATGGAAGTAACCAAAGAGGGCCGCAGCCTGATCATGCGTGTGCCGCTCGAAGGCGGAGGACGGCTGGTGGTCGAGCTCAACGCAGCAGAGGCGGCGAACCTCAAGGAATGCCTCGTTGGCGTTACCGAATAGATTCACTGGGCAGGGCCCGGCAGAAGAGCCGGCGCCCTGCTTTCATGTTTAAGGCTGAAAGCGAAGGCTGGCCGGTTACTTCTTGACCGCTACCAGCAAGCCGTCGCCGGTAGGAAGCATCGCCGAAGAGAGTCGCTCGTCGTCGCGGATGGCTTTGCCGATCTGGCGCAACACCACGGTGGTGCTGTCCCTGGCAGCCGGGTTGGAAACCCTGTCCTTGTCCAGGGCGTCATTGATGACCAGTGTTCCGCCCGACTTGAGCAGCCTGATGGCCTGCTCGACGTAACGGGGAAAGTTGGGCTTGTCTGCGTCGATGAACACGAGGTCGTAAGCGGAGTCGGTGAGCCGCGGCAAGACGTCGGCTGCACGGCCGGAGATGGTCCGGGTCCGGTTCGCGGGGCTGCCGGATTCCAGGAAGGCCTCACGGGCGGCCTTGAGGTGCTCGACGTCGACGTCGATAGTGGTCAGGACAGCCTGCGGGCTGAGGCCGCGCAGCAGGCACACGCCGGAAACACCTGCCCCGGATCCGACTTCTACAACCGTCTGGGCCTTCGATGCCGCGGCGAGGACTGTCAGGACAGCGCCAACGCCGGGGCTCACGGGAGTAACGCCCAGCTCGAAAGAGCGTTCACGGGCGCGAAGCAACACGTCGTCCTCGGCAGGCAGATCTTCTGCGTAGGACCAGCTGGTTGACTTGTCGGCACTCATGGGGGTTCGCTTTCCAGGCAGAGGGGTATTGCTTACAGACTACTGGCTACGGGGCGTCCGGCCCGGACGCCCGCGGCCCGCAATTCTGTGTCTTTCCGGGTGTCATGCGGGCGTCCTTCGGACAATGTTCGCTCTGCGGGAAAAGCCTGCCTGTGATCAGCAAAATCTCAGGCAAGACTGGGATGATGTATATCCAGCCATCCAAGCGAGGGCCGGCAACGAACTCCTGAGTGACCGGCAGGATGACAAACAGTTTGAGGGGAGCGGACGATGCGGGCATCAAGTGCTGCGCCAGTCCAGACAACGGCAGCAGTCCTGGGTTCCACCGACACGGCCCCTCCGGCCGAAGAGTGGGTCAGGCCAAGCTGGGAAGAAGTGGTGGAGAACCACTCCGCCAAGGTCTTCCGCCTTGCCTACCGGCTCACGGGAAACAAGTTCGACGCCGAAGACCTCACCCAGGAAGTCTTCGTCAGGGTCTTCCGTTCGCTCGAAAACTTCAAGCCAGGCACACTCGACGGCTGGCTGCACCGCATCACCACCAACCTCTTCCTTGACCAGGCGCGTCGGAAGAGCCGCATACGCTTCGATGCGTTGGCCGAAGACGCCGAATCCCGGTTGCCGGGGCATGAACCGGGGCCGGAGCAAAGCTTCGAGCTGAACAACCTCGATCTCGACGTCCAGCGCGCCCTGGAAGAACTCCCCCCGGACTTCCGCGCCGCCGTCGTGCTTTGCGATCTGGAAGGCCTTTCGTACGACGAAGTCGCCGAAGCACTTGACGTGAAGCTGGGGACCGTCAGGTCCCGCATCCACCGCGGACGGACAATGCTTCGTGAAAAGCTGGCGCACAGGGATCCGCGTCCCGTCCAAGCCCGCAAGCCGCGGCTCAAGATGCCGCGCATCGCCGGTCTCCTTTAGTCGCCGATGGGTCTGCTGAAAGGACGACGCGGTGGTTTGACCCGGGGAAGTATTCGGCACAGCCGCGCCCCGGGCCACCTGCAGGAATGCTCTGAATGCCACGCCGCGGTCCTGCGGGAGCGCCAGTACCTGGAACGGCTTCGCCGTGCCGCGGTTCCGGAGGCGAGCCAGGATTTCACCAACAGGCTGATCGAACACACCCAGCGGTTGGCGCAATCCGATTTTCCTGAGCGCCCTGTTCCCCCGCGAAGCGTGTGGCACGGTATCCGGATTGCCAGCGCCGCGGCCGGCGGACTCGCCGTAAGCGCCGGAATCCTGGCGGTTGCAGCCTACGCGGTCGGCGGTGAAGTTGCGCCGCAGGCCTCCAACCGCGGAGAGCAGGAAGTCCGGACGCTGGTCAGTTCAACCGTGCCCGGAAACGTCGGCGAGCAGCTCCCCGTGACTGGTGCGCAGTTGAGTCTGCCCGCGAGCGTGGCCGGGACGGTGAGCCTGAGCGAGCAGCAGTTGTCCGAACTGCGGCGAGACGGCTGGGCATGTCCCGAAATGGCGAGCATGGGATACCACGTGGTTTCCGCCCGGGCCTTGATGCAGGACGGGCATCCCGCCGTTGAGCTGCACCTCAGCGACGGTGACCACCACGCCACCCTGGTGGAGCAGCACTTGGAGGGCACCGGCACTTCGGGAACCCAACTGTCCATCACCCAAGGGGCCCCGTGGCAGGCCGTATATTCCTCGCCGGTGGCCGTGCTGCGATATTCCTCCGACATGCCTGCCAATCAGGCTGCGGGAGCCGTTCCTGAGCTCGTGAAGGCGGGCGATTCGCTTGTGGTCGCCCGGCCCGCCGAAAACAGCGCGGAGACCTGGAACGAACGGCTGCAACGGGGACTCCATGCCCTGGCGGGCCTCGCAGGTTTCTGAGCGGACCAACGGACAAGGTAATCTTCGATACGTGTTTGGAATCAATGGCTCGGAGTTTCTCATCCTGCTGATCATCGGCGTCATCGTGATCGGCCCCAGCCGTTTGCCTGAATACACGCGGAAGCTGACGAACCTGGTCAAGGAGCTGCGGCGCATGGCGTCCGGTGCCCGCGAGCAGATCAAGGAAGAAGTCGGCATCGACATAGATGAAGTCGACTGGAAGAAGTATGACCCGCGCCAGTACGATCCGCGCCGGATCATCAAGGAAGCACTGCTCGACGACGACACGAAGCCTGTCAGCGACGGTGCGCCTGTCGCCGTGGCAGCCGTGGACACCCCGGCGAAGGTTCCCGAGCGCATTGTTGAACGGCTTTCCATTGGTGAAAAGGCGCCCTTCGACGCCGAGGCCACCTAAAAAAGCTATTTCGGCTGGATCCCGAGGGACATTCCGGCGAGGCCGCGCGGCTTGGCGTTCAGCTTTCCCGCGATGCCCTGAAGTGCCTGTGCGGCGGCCGTCTCCGGAGCCGTCAACACTACGGGACGGCCCGCGTCTCCGCCTTCGCGCAGACGGATGTCCAAGGGGATCTGTCCCAACAGCGGAACGTCGGTCCCGACGGCGGCGCTCAACCGCTGAGCCAGCACCCGCCCGCCGCCGCTTCCGAACAATTCCATCCTGCCGCCGTCGGGCATTTCCAGGAAGGACATGTTCTCGACGACTCCGGCAAGCTTCTGGCCGGTCTGCGTTGCGATGGTTCCGGCTCTCTCGGCAACATCCGCCGCTGCGGCCTGCGGTGTGGTCACCACGAGGATTTCCGCGTTGGGAAGCAACTGCGCCACCGAGATGGCGATGTCGCCCGTGCCTGGCGGAAGGTCCAGGAACAGGGCATCCAGATCGCCGAAATAGACATCCGTGAGGAATTGCTCCAGGGCACGGTGCAGCATGGGTCCCCGCCAGGCCACCGCCTTGTTCCCGTAAACAAACATGCCGATGGAGATCACCTTCACGCCGAAGGCCACGGGCGGGAGGATCATGTCGTCCACCCGGGTGGGCTGTTGCGTGATTCCCATGAGCGCCGGGACGGAGAAGCCGTGGACGTCGGCGTCGACGATTCCTACGCGCAGCCCCTGCGCTGCAAGGGCGCACGCGAGGTTGACCGTCACAGAGGACTTGCCTACACCGCCCTTGCCGCTGGCCACGGCGAAGACCTTCGTCAGGGAGCCTGGTTCGTTGAAGGGGATTCCGCGTTGTCCCCCTGCGCCTCTCAACTGTTCCTTGAGTGCGTCGCGCTGCGCTTGTGTCATGACCTTGAGCTCGACTTCGACGCGCGTCACGCCCGGAACCCTCGTCAGGGCAGCCCTGGCGTCGGCCGTGATCGTCTCACGCAGGGGGCAGCCGGCGATGGTCAGCAGCACCACAACCCGGACGGTTCCGTCCGGACTGGCCTCTACCGAATCCAGCATCCCCAACTCAGTGATGGGCCGGCGGAGTTCGGGATCGATGACGGTTGCCAAGGCGGCGTTGAGGGCCTCGACAGATGGTGTGCTCATGGGGTGGATGTTCAGCTTTCGGGCTGGGCGGGAGGACTTGAGTGACGCGCCGGCGAAGTGCCGACTGCCGAGAGGTCGGGGGCGGATTGCTCCGCGTTGGAATGCGCCGGATGGACCTTGGGAATCTGTTGCGTGGGGGGATTGCGCTGTTTATTGCGCTTGTCCTTGATTTTATCCTTGGCTTTCTCGCCGTTGTTTGAGCCGCCGGAATTGTTCGGACCCAACTCCTCCTGCGCTTCGAGCAGATCTGACAGCAGCGAGCGGAGTTCTGCACGTACGTAGTCCCTGGTAGCGACCTCGCGCAAGGCGATGCGAAGAGCCGCGACCTCACGGGTCAGGTATTCGGTGTCAGCCAGATTGCGCTCGTCTCGGGCGCGGTCCTGCTCGATTGTCACGCGGTCCCTGTCGTCCTGGCGGTTCTGGGCCAACAGGATCAGGGGTGCGGCGTAGGAGGCCTGCGTGGAGAAGAAAAGATTCAGGAGGATGAACGGGTACGGATCCCACTGGAAGCCGAACAGGCCGACAACATTGAACGCGATCCAGACGATCACGAAGATCGTCATGTAGAACAGGAAATTCGCCGTACCCATGTAACGGGCGAAGCGCTCGGCAAATCGGCCGAAGGCATCGGGATCGCTGCCGAAGTTCGGCAGCATGCGGGAACGTAGCTCGAGCGGGGTGTCCAGTCCTCCGCTGGTGGGCTTCTCAGCCAATTCGGCCTCCTAGTTTCCTGATCGGGGCTCCGTCTTCGTGGGTTCGCCAGTCGTCCGGGAGCAAATGGTCCAAGAGGTCGTCAACAGTCACCGCCCCTACGAGGCGACCGGCGCTATTCACGACCGGGAGGGAGTTGAGGTTGTAGGAGGCCATGGTGTGGCTGACCTCGCTGACGCTGGCGTGATCGGAAACCGGCTCCAGGTTCTTGTCCACGATGCTGCCCAGCTGTTCGGGCGGGGCGCTGCGGAGCAATTGTTGGATATGCACGACGCCGAGGAACCGGCCCGTGGGGGTCTCCAGTGGCGGGCGGCAGATAAAGATGGCAGAGGCCAGGGCGGGGGAGAGTTCCTCGCTGCGCACGTGGGCGAGAGCCTCAGCGACGGTGGCTTCGGGGGGAAGGATGACGGGAACCGGGGTCATGAGGCCGCCGGCAGTGTCTTCGTCATACTGCAGGAGCCTGCGGACGTCGTCGGCCTCGTCGGGCTCCATGAGGAGCAGTAGTTCTTCGGCCTTTGCGGAAGGAAGGTCCGCCAACAGGTCTGCGGCGTCGTCCGGGTCCATCTCTTCCAGCACGTCCGCTGCGCGTTCGTTGTCCAGGGCGGACAGGAGCGTCACCTGGTCCTCTTCCGGCAATTCCTGGAGAACGTCGGCGAGGCGTTCGTCCTGGAGTTCGCTGGCCACTTCGATCCGTCGCTTGTCCGACATCTCCTGGAGTGCGTCGGCAAAGTCGGCCGGTTTGAGGTCCTCGTGGGTGGCAACGAAGTGACTTGCGCCTTGGGGATCGTTCTCGGAGCCCTGCAGCGTGTCCGCCCAGTCCACCAGGAGGGTATGACCGCGGCGCAACCCTCGGAGCCTGGAGGTGGACGTGCCGCGTCGAATGAAAAGTTTGGAGACCAGCCAGTCACCGTTGCGCTGCTGGTCCATGGCGATGTCTTCGATGATGGCGTCGCCGCTGCCGTCTTTGAGGGTCACCTTGCGGTCAAAGAGCTCTCCGACCACCAGCTGCTCGGCACCGCGTTGTTGGAAGCGGCGCAGATTGACCAGTCCGGTGCAGATGATCTGGCTCTGGTCCATGGACGTCAGCCTGGTCATGGGAACGAAGACGCGCTTCTTGCCCGGAACTTCGACGACGATACCCACGGCATGCGGGGCACCGCGCAAGCCGCGCGAGAGCACCACGACATCGCGCAGCCGGCCCAGGCGATCGCCCAGGGGGTCGAAAACGTCGAGGCCGAGCAAGCGCGCAACAAAGATGCGTGATGGATTTGTGCTCACCCTTACAGGCTACCGAGTCTGCTCTCTTTTAGCTGAATTTCAGCCGGTTCACATGTGTATGGGACAGAATGGGGGTATGGCGAACATTTTCGGTGCCCCTAAGGCCACGGAGGAATCCCGCAGCGTCCCCAAGGGCGACACTGTGGGCTCTTACACTTCCTATCTCGATGCCCAGAAGGCGGTGGATTATCTTGCCGACCAGCAGTTCCCCGTCCAGCATGTCTCCATTGTCGGAAACGACCTCAAAATGGTGGAGCGGGTAACGGGACGGCTCAGTTACCCGCGGGTCGCTTTGTCCGGCGCCCTGAGCGGTATGTGGTTCGGGCTGTTCGTGGGCGTTATGCTTTCGTTCTTTACCCCGGCCGGTGGCCCCTTCTCGATAGTGACGTCGGTCCTCATGGGGGCGGCATTCTTCATGCTCTTTGGGATCGTCACCTACGCCGCGCAGCGCGGGAAGCGGGACTTCACCTCCACCAGCCAGGTAGTGGCGACGAACTATGACGTCATTGTGGCGTTGGAAGCATCGCAGGAAGCCCGCCGTCTCCTTCACCAGTTGCCGATGAATCCGTCCGAGGCAGCCTTCGGCCGGCCGCCGCAGGCATACACGCCGCAGGACTACCGGAACCCGCCGGTCCATCCGGGTGCACCACAGGGCCCGGCTCCGGAACGTCCAGCGTCCTGGCAGGACCCCTATGGCCAGCATGGACCCGAAGCCGGACAGGGCACGGCCGCCGAGCCCGCCCAGCCTGTTGCGGATGCCCCGGCCCCAGCCCCGGCCCCGACCGCCGGCGTCCGCTACCCGGATCTTCCCGACGGCCGTCCGCAGTACGGTGTGCGGGTGAACGAACCCGGAAGCGGCGAGCAGGCCGCCAGCGGTGAGGATCCGGCCAAGCAGTAGTTATTGCTGGGCCACGATCCGCAGGGCCTCCCACGCTGCCGGATTCGCCACTACTCAGCCCTCAGGGCAGCTACCGGCTCTATTCGAGCCGCCCTGCGGCTCCGTCCTATCGCCGCAAGGCATAACGCCGTCAGGGTGACAATTGCGATTCCACTGAATGCCAGGACGGAAACAGTCGGGCTCAGCGTCACTCCGAGTGCCCCGGCGACAATCTGGGTCAGGACCCACCCAGCCAACTGACCAACGAGAAGACCCCCTGCCAAGGCTGCAATTCCGAGCAAAATCGCATCAACGGCAACTAGCCTCGTTATGTCGCCCCGGGTGGCACCAATCGCGCGCAGCATCCCGAACTCTTTCTCCCGACGAGCGACCCCGACTGAGAACAGGCCGGCGGCGCCGACCGCGCCGAGACCGAGTGCAAGCACCACGATGCCGAAGGCAGCTCCGGCGTATGAACCGAGCTCTGATTCTGCGCGCTCCTTCATTTTGGCGGCCGTGATCACCGAGACCCCAGGGATGTCGGCAACTGAATCAGCGATCTGGTCCCGGAGCGCTGTGACGTCGACACCTGGCTTCGCTTCTACATTCCAGCCGTTGGATCCAGTGATTCCGAGCTCGGCAGCCGTGTCACGACTCATCACCACTTGGTTCCCTGTTGCCAAGGACGCAAACGTCCCGACAAGGCGAACCGAGAGGGTCTTGCCTGCCCGATCTAATCTGACGGTGTCGCCCAAGGAAATACCGCGGCTCACGGCGAGAGCTTCAGGAATGATGACTGCGCCTCCCTTTTCCAGGGCAAGTGGCGCAGTCCCGACACTTCCCCGGCGCCATGGAAGCTGAGCTGTGGCGAAATAGCTGTTTGGATCGACAGCAAGGATTGCAATCTGGCTCGAGGTCCCCTGGAACTGCAATGCTCCGCGGTCCCAAACAGTGTCTGAAACCCTGTTGATCATTTCAATGGACCTCAGGCGTTCTTCTAATTTTTCAGTGATAGGCGTCGTGGAGGATATTTGAATGTCGGCTCCGAATTGGCGAGCAATCTGCTCCATCATCGCGCTCCTTACCGAGCCGACTCCGATCACAAGGGCGGCACCCAGGCAGACGACAACGCCCATGATGGCCGCCGTGGAGTCGAGCGATGCGTGTTTGCGCAGACGCCGGGCCGCAGCCTTGCCTGTCCACCCTTTGAAGATCTGTAGCCTGGCGGTGGCTTCGAGAATTAACGGAGCAAGGAATCCCACGGCGGCCAGCGATAGGACGAAGCCAGCGAGCTTCACGACGACGGAGTCAAGCCAGTAGCTACCGACTCCGAATACGAGGAGCATGATGCCGACGGCGGCACGGAGTCTGCGCCCAGACCTGCGCTCTGCGACTTCAGGCGAGATGGCCATAAGAGGGGCCTGGCGTAGCACTTTCACTATGGCCCGAGCCGCCCCGGCGCAGCCCGCAGCGACCCCGCTCAGGATGGCAAGCAGTACCTGCCAAAGTTCGGCCGCCACGGTTGCTGGAGGTAAGTTGCCGATCGATGATAGGCCTTGGTTGAGGATCCAGCTGACGCCAAACCCAAGCCCCAACCCGACCACCGAGCACGCGAACGCAAGCATCAGTGCCTCACACAAGACGGCGCCTGCCAGCCAGGAACCGCGGGCGCCGACAGCTCTCATGACTCCGTAAGTCAGCCGGCGGGCATTCACGACGGATTGGAAGGCCGTCGCTGATAGGAGGATCGAGATGCCCAGAACGGTGCAGGAGGCGATCATCAAGATGAGTGAAACAACGGTGATGAGGGGACCGAGGGTCGAATTGAGGGCAGAAGTGTCCTGCACTTTGAACTGAGAAGGCAGGCTGGACGAATATTCGCTCTGCCAGCGTTCCGCGGAGTGTCCTGCCGCCAACTGGATATCAACTCTTGATACTTGGCCCTGCTGGTTGAATATCATCTGGGCGTAGGACAAATCGACAAAAATGTTGTCGTATGCCAACGGACCAAGAATCTTGCCATTGATATCTCACTTGGTTCGTTGGTGGCGATACACGAGCCCCGCCACCAACGAACCGAGCGTGGCAACAGCACCAAACGGGGGATCGACTATCGGTGCTGCGCCTAGGAGGAGGGTACAAGCGCCGAAGGGCGTCTCCGTGTGGATTTCGTCAATCTCAGTGGTCAAAACGGCAAATCTCAGTGTAAAAAAGCCGAAATTAAGTGGACGGAAGCCGGCGTCTACGTGTTTGAACTCCTGCAGGACCTGGCATAGGAGCTCGTCATCGTCGCAGCCCGCCACCACTACCAGGACAGCGCAAAGCAAAAGAGGAGGGCTACCGGATCAAAAGATCCGGTAGCCCTCCTCTTGCGTTTTGCCTCAGTGGTTACGCTTCGGCGTCCTGGTAGATGCCCGCCATCCAGGACTCGACGTCGTCGGCCTTGCGGGGGAGAGCGGCGCTGAGGTTGACGGGACCGTCTGCCGTCATCAGGATGTCGTCCTCGATCCGAACGCCGATTCCACGATATTCCTCCGGAATGGCAAGATCCTCGTTCTTGAAGTAGAGCCCGGGTTCGATGGTGAAGACCATGCCCTCGGTGAGGACACCGTCCAGGTAGAGATCGCGCTTGGCCTGGGCACAGTCATGGACGTCCAGGCCAAGGTGGTGGCTGGTACCGTGCGGCATCCAGCGGCGGTGCTGCTGGCCTTCGGCGCTGATGGCTTCCTCCACGGACACCGGCAGCAGTCCCCACTCCGCAAGGCGCTCTGCGAGGACCTTGGTGGCGGCGGTGTGGATGTCGCGGAACTTCACCCCCGGCTGGGCAGCGGCGAATCCGGCGTCAGCGGCGTCAAGGACGGCTTCATAGACCTTGCGCTGGACATCCGAGAACTTTCCGTTAGCGGGAATGGTACGCGTTACGTCGGCTGTGTAGAGGGAATCTGCCTCCACACCGGCGTCGAGCAGCACGAGTTCCCCGGCGTTGACCTTGCCGGTGTTCCGGGTCCAGTGCAGAACCGTGGCGTTGTTTCCTGCGGCCGCGATGGTGTCGTAGCCGAGCTCGTTGCCTTCCTCGCGGGCACGTGCGAAGAAGGCGCCTTCGATGACGCGTTCGCCGCGGTGGTGGGTCATGGCGCGGGGGAGGGCGCGGACCACCTCTGCGAAACCCTCCACGGTGGCCGCTACAGCGGTCTTCATCTGCTCGATTTCCCAGTCGTCCTTGAGCAAGCGCAACTCGGAGAGCGCCTCGCTGAGCAGTTCGTCCAAGGCATCGAGCTCGCCGAGGTCCAGGTTCTCCGGATCCTTCGCTGTGTTGTAGCGGGCGGTGTCCACGAGGGCATCGATGTTCTCGTCGACTTTGCGGACCAGGCGGATGGAGATGCCGCCGATTTCCGGGGCACCCACGTTCTTGGTGATGGCCATCTCGAGTTCGTCGAGATGCGCCGTCCTGAGTCCGAGGCGCGCTTCGAATTCGGCGAGCGTCGGACGCTCGCCGATCCAGAACTCACCGGAACGCGAGTCGGCGTAGAACTGTTCAGTGTCCCGGCCGGCGAGCGGACGGAAGTAGAGCGTCGCGAGGTGGTTGCCGCCGTCGTCGCCGGTTCCCTCCTCCACAGGTTCCAGGACCAGCACGGCATCGGGCTCGTGGTCCAGGCCCAAGCCCGTGAGGTGGGCAAAGCCGGAGTGGGGGCGGAAGCGGTAGTCGCAATCGTTCGAGCGGACCTTGAGCGGGCCCGCCGGTACGACGAGGCGCAGGCCTGCGAACTTGTCGGAGATGGCCCGACGACGCGTGGCGGCATGGTCGGCGACGGCGTCACGCGCAGGGATCACCTGCGGCGCTGGTGCCCAATTGCTGGCCATGAATGCCTTGAAGGCATCGGATGTGGGCCGCTGGGAGCGGTTGTTGACGCGCTCCTCCAGGGGCTGGGAGGCTGTGGTTTCACCGTTTTGGGTGTTTTCTGCATCGTTCACCGTCCCATAGTCCCATCAAGGCCGACACTAGGCCAACGCCGAAACGGTCCAAGCCGTCCCCAATCAAATACGCTTGGAAAGTGAAGATCGACCTGCACGCGCACTCCAATGTTTCCGACGGGACCGAGGCTCCCGCGGGAGTGATCGCTTCCGCATCAGCTGCGGGTCTGGATGTGGTGGCCTTGACCGACCACGATTCCACTGACGGATGGGAGCAGGCCTCGGTCGCAGCCCGCGAATTCGGAGTGGCTTTCGTGCCGGGGATAGAGATCTCGTGCCGCACCCGGGAGGGGATCAGCGTCCATCTGCTGAGCTATCTCCACGATCCCGCACATCCCGGCCTGCTCGAGGAAATCACCAAGGCGAAAGACGCGAGGCTCACCCGCGCTAAACGGATGGTCACGCTCCTGGCCGAGGATTACCCCTTGAGCTGGGACGATGTCATCCATCATGTGGCTCCGGGTGCCACTGTGGGCCGGCCCCACATCGCCGACGCCCTCGTGGCGGCCGGTGCGGTGGCGAGCCGCTCCGAGGCGTTCACGGCGATCCTGACTTCGCACTCGCGCTATTTCGTGCAGCACTACGCACCGGACCCGGCGCTCGCCGTCGAGCTCGTCCGGTCGGCCGGAGGTGTACCCGTTTTCGCCCATCCGGTGGCCTCGGCCCGCGGACGCGTCGTGGGGGAACGGACTTACCGGGAAATGATCGACGCCGGCCTCCTGGGGCTGGAAGTGGAGCACCGCGACAATCCGGAGGAAGGCCGCGTGTTCCTGCGGCGCCTGGCTGCCGAGCACGGGTTGTTCATGACCGGATCGTCCGACTACCACGGAACCGGCAAACCCAATCTGCTCGGGGAGAACCTGACGTCGCCCGATGTCCTGGCGTGCATCGAGGAGCTTGGCACGGGGAGTTCGGTGGTCCGTTAGACGGGGTAGAAGGTGGCCTTGCCGTCCAGGCGCTTGCGCATCACTTCGATGGCCGGGGCGTTCTGGTCCACGCACACGAACCTGCGCTCGAGTTTCGCCGCGACCGAACCAAGGGTGCCTGAGCCTGCGAAGAAGTCGAGGCACCAGTCTCCTGGCCGGCTCGATGCCGTGACGATGCGCCGGACCAGGCCTTCCGGCTTCTGCGTCGGGTAGCCGGTCTTTTCCTTGCCGGTCGGGGAAACGATGGTGTGCCACCAGACGTCCGTGGGAAGCTTCCCAAGTTCGCGTTTGGCCGGCGTCACGAGGCCTGGCGCCATGTACGGCTCACGGTCGACCTCGGCGTTGTCGAAGTGGTACTTGGCGGGGTTCTTGACGTACACGAGGATGTTGTCGTGCTTGGTGGGCCAGCGGTTCTTGGCGCGTGCGCCGTAGTCGTAGGCCCAGATGATTTCGTTCAGGAAACACTCGCGGCCGAAGATCGAGTCCAGCATGACTTTGGCGTAGTGCACTTCGCGATAGTCGAGATGCAGGTACAGGGTGCCGTCGTCGGCGAGCAGGCGCCAGGCCTCCACGAGCCGGGGTTCCAGGAAGGACCAATAGTCGCTGAACGCGTCGTCGTAGCGGTGCAGGGCGCCCTTGATTGTGTCATAGGAGCGTCCCTTGAAGCCGACGCGGTCGCCGTCGCCGTCGGCGTTGCGGACCATGCGCGTTTCCTGGCGGCTCTGGACCCGGCCCGTATTGAAGGGCGGGTCCACGTAAATCAGTGTGAAGGCGCCGTCCGGCAGCGTCGGGAGGAAATCCGCGTTGTCCGCGTGAACCACCAAATTGCCGCCGTCCGGCGCCCAAACAATGTCAGTCATTGAGGCCGTTAAGCCTCGGTGCTCTCGCCGGACGCACCGGAAGCCGAGACCACTTCGCCGTTGCGGCGGCGGGTGCGGGAACGGCGTGCGCGGGAAGGCTTGTCCGCGCCCTCGCCGGACTGTGCCTGCCCGGATTGGGGCTCGGCTGACTGAACTGAACCTCCAGCGGGAGCTGCGTCGCCTTCGGAAGTACGACGGCGGCGGGTGCGGTTGCGTCCGCCCTCACCGTCTCCTTCGCGGGACGGAGCATCGCTGGACTTGGTACCGCGGCGTGCACCTTCACGGCCGCCATCACGCCCGGCGTCGCGGCCCGTGCGTCCACGCCCGGAATCGCCGCCTGAACGGGAGTTCTTCTTGCCGGTCTCGCCCAGGTCTTCCAGGACCTCAGCGTCGACCCCCGCGAGGGTGCGCTTGTCGCGGGGCAGGCGCCCCTTGGTGCCCGCGGGGATGTCCAGTTCCTCGAAAAGGTGCGGCGACGAGGAGTAGGTTTCCACGGGCTCCGGGTAGCTCAGTCCCAGCGCCTTGTTGATCAGGCCCCAGCGCGGCATGTCGTCCCAATCGACGAACGTCACGGCCGTGCCCTTGTTGCCTGCGCGGCCGGTGCGGCCAACGCGGTGCAAGTAGATCTTTTCGTCTTCGACGCACTGGTAGTTGATTACGTGCGTGACGTCATCGACGTCGATGCCGCGGGCGGCGACGTCGGTGGCCACGAGGACGTCCACCTTGTTGTTGCGGAAGGCGCGGAGTGCCTGCTCGCGGGCGCCCTGGCCCAGGTCTCCGTGGATGGCGGCGGCTGCGAAGCCGCGGTCCACGAGTTCCTCGGCAACCTTGGCGGCAGTGCGCTTGGTCTTGGTGAAGATGATGGTCCGGCCGCGGCCGCGGGCCTGCAGAATGCGGGCGACGACCTCGACCTTGTCCATGCTGTGGGCGCGGTAGATGAGCTGCCGGATGTCGCGCTTGGTCAGGCCTTCGTCGTCCGGGTCGGCGGCACGGATGTGCGTGGGCTGCGTCATGTAACGGCGCGCCATGGCGATGACCGGGCCAGGCATGGTGGCCGAGAAGAGCAGGGTCTGGCGGACGGCGGGTGTGCCGGCAATCAGGGTCTCGACGTCCGGAAGGAAGCCGAGGTCAAGCATCTCGTCTGCCTCGTCGAGAATCACCATGCGAACGTTCTTGAGGTTCAGGTGCTTCTGCTTGTAGAGGTCGATCAGACGGCCGGGCGTGCCGACAACAACCTCGACGCCCTTTTGCAGGGCTTCGATCTGGGGCTCGTAGGCGCGGCCGCCGTAGATGGTGGCGATGCGGGCGTTGCGCTTCCGGGACGCCGTCTGCAGATCGTTGGCAACCTGAACGGCGAGTTCGCGGGTAGGAACAATCACGAGGGCCTGGGGTGCACCCGGGACAGCAAGCTTGTCGTGGCCGGCGTCGTCCGGTCCGACGACGCGCTGCAGCGCCGGAATGCCGAAACCGAGGGTCTTTCCGGTACCTGTTTTGGCCTGGCCGATGATGTCGTGACCGCCCAGGGCGACCGGGAGGGTCATGGCCTGGATGGGGAACGGGTGGGTGATACCGGCGTCGGCGAGGGATTCAACGATGTCGGCGCGGACGTTGTAGTCGGCGAAGGTTTTTTCTGCGATCTCGTGGGGTGTTTCGTCCGAGGAAATGGTTTCCTCGGGTTCGATCGTTTCGGTTCCGTCTGTCAGAACTTCATGGGTGTGCAATTCACTCACAGTGGAGTTTTCCTTATTCATTTGGGCTGCGCTGCGTGCTCAACGGTTGTGGCAGGGCCGTTCCGGAGCACGGATGGGCGCAAGCAGATCCAGTGGAAGCCGATCGCGGGCTATCTAAATACTGGCACTGGGGACCAGCTGGTATATCTCAAGATCGCGTAGGGGCGGGCTTGTTGATGTCAAAAAATTAACTGAATCAACGACCGGGCATCCATTACTACTCACCCAGTCTAGCGTCTGGGGGCGATAATCCCCGGATCGCGGCCCCGGCCCTGCGGACGGAGCGCGCTACGGGAGCAGTTCGAAGGTGATTTGGCGGGTGGCGATCTCCGCATCGAGCAGTTTCACCCGGACCTTCGTGCCGGACTCCATTTCGCCGTCGCAACGAGCGGTGACCGCGGGCTCGGCGATCTGGACTATGCCGTAGGGGCCGTGCGGGGCTCCGTTCCCATTCCCATTGCCATTGCGGTTGTTGCCGTTGGTGCTGTTCCCGTTGCCGTTTCCGTTGTTCTTGGCGGGTTTCGATCCGGAAATCACTACGGCGTCGAATTCCCGTCCGATGTGGTTGACAAGGAGTGCTGCCTCCACAGTGTCCAGGGCCAGGTGCTCCATTTTGGCGGCAAGCTGGTCGGATGACGCCATGATCTCGGGCAGGCTCGGCAAAGCATGCCGGGCCCATGTCGGGATCTCTGTTCCATTGCTCAGCGCTTCGCAGATGACCAGCACAAAACGATCGACCAGCCGGCGCAACGGCGCAGTGGTGTGGGCATAGGGTGCCCCGATGGCTGACTGCATGACGCTGCCCGGTACCTCGCCGTCGAAGGGCGTGTAGCCGGCACCGCGGAAAAGCAGCCCTGCTGAATGGAGGATGGCCAGTTGCCGGGGGTCCTTGGCGTCGAGGGTCCGCAGGTACGCTCCATAGCTCGTCCCCTCGGTCCAGGGCTTGCCGAGCGCCCCCGTCTGCCGTTTGAAATGGAGCAGCGAACGCTCATCGGGGGCCGGCATGGTGCGCAGGATCCCCACTTTGCCGTCGAGCATCAGCTGGGCGGCGGCCATCCCGGTCATGAGCGAAATCTGGGCGTTCCAGTCCTCCACCGGGAGCGAGGGAGCTGCGACGATCCTGTACCCCCCGCCGTCGGGCAGTTGGACGATTTCCTGCTCAGGCATGTTAAGGCTTGCCCCGCCGCGGCGGCGCTCGAGTTCCACCCGCTTGAGCCCGACTTCCTTGAGCAGCTGCAGGACGGGATCAGCCGTACCGGAATCGATCTCCCTCTGCACGCCCTTGTAGTTGAGCTTGGCGCGGCTCCGTACGCTTGCCCGACGGACGGAGACGGTGCGGAACTCCGCCTCGGCATCGAGTTCGAAGTCCCACACGAACGCGCCGCACGTCTGGCCGGCCAGCAGGCTCCCGGCATGCTCGCTGATGATCTCGGGGTGCAGCGGGATGCGGCCGTCCGGGGCATAGTAGGTTTGCCCCCGGTGGCGGGTCTCGGCGTCGAGCGCGCCTCCCGGGGGCACAAAGGAGGGCACATCGGAGATGGCGTAGAGAACCCTGTAACCATCGCCGGATCGGTCAATGAAGAGGGCCTGGTCGAGATCCGTGGAAGAGGCTGGGTCGATCGTGATGAAAGGAACGTCCGTGAGATCCTGCGTCGGCAGGGTGTGTCCGGAAACCGCGGCTTCAGCGTCGCGCAGCGCTTCAGCGGGATAACCTGCGGGCAGCTCGAGTTCAGTCCGAAGCGCCGCCAGCGCTTCCGCGAGGTGGTTCGACGTTTCACTGACATTCGGGGCTAACCGCTGATGTGACACGAAAATCAGGGTAACTCCAAAATCTTCCGGCGTCTCGCTAGGCATTGGCGGGAGGATTCTGGCGACAGCGGGCAAGCCGCGAACCAGCACAACGTGTTTCATCAAAGGGGACTGAAGACTGTTCTCCTCTGATGCTGGTGGGCCTAATGTTACCGATGGGGGAAAAGTACGCTCCCTCGCCAACACCACGTTCACATCAGAGGGAGTTCCACCATGAGTTACGAGAACCCGTCGGGCCAGCCTTACGCGGGCCCGACGCCGCCGTCCTATTACGCCGCGCCGCAGGTATTCAGTCCCCGGCCCCAAGTCGGCTTCGTTGATGCCATCAAGCAGTTCTACGGTCGTTACGCCACCTTCACCGGCCGCTCAAACCGAAGCGAATATTGGTGGGTGGCGCTGTACATTGCCATCGTGAATGCCGTTTTGGGGATACCGTACTACATCGAAGTAGGCAGCTACGCTGCCTCAGTCAGTGCGGCCAGCACGGCTGAAGCCCAGCAGGCCGCAGCGGCGAGTTTCCCCGCCGCTGCCATGATCTTTGGCATTGTGTGGTTCATTTGGGGCCTCGTGAACCTTGTGCCTGGCCTGGCGCTCACGGTTCGTCGCCTCCACGACACCGGGCGCAGCGGCTGGTTCATTCTGCTCGGACTTATTCCGATTGCAGGTCCGATCATCTTGCTCGTCTTCTACGCCACGGCGTCGAAACCGGAAGGGGCGACTTACGGCGCCTGAGCGCCGCACGCTTTGAAAGCCACGGGCTGAAAACTGACCAAGAGCGACGGTGGTCGTTGCCGGGGTGCCGTAAGAACCCCGGCAACGACCGCCGTCGTCGTTCTACTCCCGGGAAATGTCCTTAAGTCGTCGCGTCAAGGGCAGCCAGAAGCGCCTGGGCTGCCGCCGTCGGATCCTGTGCTTCGGTGATGGCCCGCACCACCACGATGCGGCTGGCGCCGGCCCTAACTACCTCTTCCACGTTGCTGAGATCGATGCCGCCAATCGCAAACCAGGGGAGCACAACGCCTCCGACTGTCTCTTCGTCTGCCTGCTTCACCGCGTTGGCGGCGTACTTCACCAGATCGAGCCCGACGGCCGAGCGTCCCGGCTTGGTGGGGGTGGCCCACACCGGCCCGACGCAGAAGTAGTCCAGGCCGCTGCGGCCAGGCGACGCGGCGATGGCTGCGTCAATCTGTTCCGGCGTGTGTGTGGAGAGACCGATGATGGTGGGGTCGTGGAGCAGCTTCCGGGCAGAGCGCAGCGGAATGTCCTTTTGGCCGATGTGGAACACCGGCGCGCCGGAGAGGGATGCTACGTCCGCGCGGTCGTTGACTGCCCAGAGACGGCCGTGACGATGGGCCACTGATTGCAGGATCTCCAGGAGCTCCAGTTCCTCTGCCGCTTCAATCGTCTTGTCGCGGAGCTGGATGATGTCCACGCCGCCCTCGAATGCGGCATCGACAAACTGCCCAAAATCACCCTGTTCCTTGCGGGCGTCGGTGCAGAGGTACAGGCGGGCGGTGGTGTGGACATCGTGCTGGGTCATGGAAACAGAGTAGTTCCTCTAAACTGGGCTGGTACCGCGGGAGCCGCGGCGGCAGTCACAATCGCCGCGCGGCTGAGAGGGCTTCAGCGCCGACCGCTTGACCTGATCCGGCTAGTACCGGCGTAGGGAAGGACTCCATGGACGAAGTAAACACCCAGCACGAACCCCTGCGCGCGGATGTCGCGGTGATCGGGGGCGGTGTCATTGGCCTCGGCATCGCGTGGGAAGCCCGCAGATCCGGCCGTTCGGTTGTCCTCATCGATCCCGCACCGGCCAGCGGCGCTACGTTCGCGGCGGCGGGAATGCTGGCGCCGGTCAGCGAATTGCACTACCAGGAAGAGGACCTCCTGGAGCTAATGCTCGAATCGTCGGTATTCTGGCCGGACTTCGAACGCAATGTGACCGGCTCGAGCATCGGCCGCAGCACGGGTTACCGTACGACGCCGACCCTCGCCGTCGGCGCGGACGCTGCGGACCGCCGGGCGCTCGCCGATCTCCGGGATGTCCAGCTGGCCAACGGCCTGGTGGTGGAATCCGTGCGGTTGCGCGAGGTGCGGGAGCGTGAGCCGCTGCTGAGCCCGCAGATTTCCTGCGCCTTCGACATCCCGGGCGACCACCAAGTGGATCCGCGCCGGCTTTCGGTCGCGATTCTGGGCGCGCTGGCAGACCACCAGCCCAGGGATTCCAGCTGGATTCCGGGGGCCGATGGCGGTTTTGCGGTCCACGACACTGCAGCGGGCCTCCTGTGGGAGGACGGGCGCGTCGTGGGGGCCGTGCTCGGCTCAGGAATCGAGGTGCTCGCCACGGAAACAGTGGTAGCCAACGGACTGGATGCCGCCCGCTTGAACGGCCTGCCGGATGGATTGTCACTCCCGTTGCGTCCGGTGTATGGCGACATATTGCGGTTGCGCGTCCCGGAGCATCTGCAACCCCTGGTCACCGCCACGGTCCGGGGAATGGTGCGCGGAGTGCCCGTCTATATCGTGCCCCGCGACGACGGGACGGTGGTGATCGGCGCGACGCAACGTGAAGACGGCTTGTCGGCGTCCGGGGGATCGGCCAACCCGGTGTCAGCCGGTGGCGTGTACCAATTGCTCCGCGACGCCCAGGTACTTGTCCCGGCTGTGGCCGAACTGGAACTTCTGGAAGCAACTGCCCGTGCGCGTCCGGGCACTCCGGACAATGCACCGCTGTTGGGCCGTGTGAAAGGCGGCGAAAGCGAAGGAACCGTGCCCGGCCTCATCGTGGCCAGCGGCTTCTTCCGCCACGGCGTACTCCTCACTCCGGCAGCGGCGAAGATCTGCGTCGGACTCATGGACGGCACCGCGGATCCCCGGTGGAACAAATTCCGCCCGGACCGCTTCTCCCACCAGCTTTCAGCGACACGGGCCTCAACAGACGGCCCATCGGCCGGTACCTCATATCCCCTTCCGAAGGACCACGCATGAACATCAAATTGAACGGCGCAGACCACACACTGAGCGACGACGCGTCTGTCACCACCCTCGTCAGCCACGTCACCGGACGTGTTGTGGACTCCAGCGGCCAGACGGCTGACGGACGCAAGATCGGCGTCGCCGTCGCACGCAATTCCGAAGTGGTCCCGCGCAGCCAGTGGGCTGCCACCGCGCTCGCAGACGGCGACGAACTCGAAATCGTTACCGCAGTACAGGGAGGCTGAACCATGACCACAGCAAGCACTCAAGCAGCAAGCACCCGAACCGACGCCCTGGTGATCGATGGTGTCGAGTTCGGCTCGCGCCTCATCATGGGCACCGGCGGAGCCCCGAGCCTGGACGGCCTGGGGGCGGCGTTGCTGGCCTCCGGCACCGAACTCACCACCGTTGCCATGCGGAGGTACTCGCCGACCGAAACAGGTTCGCTCTTCCAGTTGCTCGTGGACCATGGCATCCGTGTCCTGCCCAACACGGCCGGCTGTTTTACCGCCAAGGACGCTGTCATGACAGCCGAGCTTGCCCGGGAGGCGCTGGAAACGGATTGGGTGAAGCTCGAGGTCATCGCCGACGAACAGACGCTGCTGCCTGACGCAGTGGAGCTCGTGGACGCAACGGAGAAGCTGGTGGACCGCGGCTTCAAGGTCTTCGCCTACACCAACGACGACCCCGTGCTGGCGCTTCGATTGGAAAACCTTGGAGCCACAGCGGTGATGCCCTTGGGCGCGCCTATCGGCACCGGCCTGGGCATCCTGAATCCCCACAACATCGAGCTGATTGTGTCCCGGGCTTCTGTGCCGGTAGTACTCGACGCCGGCATCGGAACCGCGTCCGACGCCGCACTCGCCATGGAGCTCGGTTGCGACGCAGTGCTGCTGGCAACCGCGGTGACCCGTGCGCAGAACCCGGTGCAGATGGGCGAAGCCTTCAAACACGCTGTCATCGCCGGTAGGCTGGCGAAGCAGGCCGGCCGCATCCCGCGCCGGGAACACGCCCTGGCCTCCTCGGCGATGGAAGGCCGGGCCGAGTTCCTCTAGTGGCCTACGCTGGCCGCTCCGGGGATTCCTGCGAATTCGACGTCAGCGAAGGAGCCCCGGATGGCCGGCAAAGATGACATCCTCACCAAGTCCGCGATCGACGACGCCCTGGCGGAGCTGCCGGACTGGCGGTACCGCCTGGGCGGACTCGCCACCGTCTACAAATGCCCGACGTCGGCTGCCGCACTGGAGCTGATTGCCGCCGTCGGGCGCATCGCCGAACAGCAGAACCATCATCCGGACCTCGACTGGCGGTACAACCGGGTGTTCATCCGCTACACCTCCCATGACGCCGGGAGCGAGGTGACCCAACGCGACATCCGGGCGGCCACGAGCGCCAGCGAAGCAGCCGCGGAAGTGGGGGCAGTGGCCAAACCGGAAGCCCTACCGGACAGTTGAAGTCGGAATCGACGCCCCGGATCCGGAAGAGATCTCGGAAGTCTGGATGCGACACCCAGGTTTATCCGCGACACGCAAACAGCTAGGCGACGCCCGGATATGAGTGTCGCCGGCCCGTTCGCGCAGCGCCAGCTAGAGTCGCAGCGCCGCGGTCAGCTGGGCGGTGTCGTGCCGGGTCCGATGGCGGCCCAGGAAGTAGGAGGCCGCCGCGGCCGCCACGGTTCCCAGAATGATCGGCAGGACCCACGGGATCCACGTCACGCCAGGCTGGTAGCCAAAGCCAAGTTGGATGAAGATCATCCAACTCAGCATGGCGACGGCGACGGAAACACCAGCGGGCAGGGCGATTCCGTACGTGCCATGGTGTTTGTCAGTTCCCCAGACGATGAAGCCTGAGGCGATGGTGGCTAGCGCCACGATGACAAGTGAGAGCATGCGGACTCCTGGCTCGCTGGTGTTCTTGCGTATCGCTTAGAGGGCGCCGAAGCCGACCCGGCGCACTTCCTCGGCGCCGATCTCCACGTATCCGAGGACATTGCCGGGAACGATGACCTGGCGGCCCTTTTCGTCGGTCAGGCGCAGGTCCGTGCCGTTGGCAATGGCCTCGCTTACGATCTTGGCAACAGCCTCGGCATCGAGAGCGGACTCAAGCGCGATCTCACGGCCAACGTTCTGAATGCCGATCTTTACTTCCACAGCGGGGCCTCCCAGCCAATCAAGAAATTACTCAGTCCTCTATTTGTAGTCTAGGACTCTTTCGGGAAGCGACTGATTCCGCGCCAAGCTAAACGGTAGATCAGATCGCTGGCGACATCGAGGTCCAGATCGCCGTCGGTTTCGAGCCAATACCGGGCGCTGACCTGCGCCATTCCGGCCAGGCCCCGGCCGAGCAGCTGGGCCTCCAGCGGGGGCAGCTTGGTGTCTTCGGCGATGACCTTGGCGACGGCGTCGGCGAAGGTGCGGTTGAAAGTCTCCAGTCGCGAGCTGACATCCGGGTCATTGATGAGATCGGATTCGAAGACGAGCCGGTGGGCTTGGTCATCGCCCGCGATGAAACGGTAGTAGGCGCGCATGACGGCCTGGACGCGTTCCTTGTTGTCCGACGTCGAATTCAGCGCCGTGAGCATCTGGTCCGTGAGCATGGCCAGGTGGCTGTCGAGGAGGGCCATGTAAAGCTCCCGCTTGGACGGGAAGTGCTGGTACAGCACCGGCTTGCTGACATGGGCGGTCTCGGCGATTTCGTCCATCGCCGCACCATGGAAGCCGTTGGCAACGAAGACTTCCAAGGCGGCGTTCAAGAGCTGGGCCCGGCGCTCATCTCGTGGCAGCCTCGCCGAGCGTGGGGAACCGGTCCGATCTTGCCTGACCTGTGCCTCCTGTTTGATACGTGCACTCTCAGCCACTTGTCTGCCGCCTTTCCTTTGCAGTTATGACCACAATACTGCGCAGTAATATGACCGGGCGGCAGCGGCAGGCATACTTTGGAGTATGGCCACTATTTTTGCTGCCCAAACGTTGCCGTCTTCGCTGCCGCCACTTGTGGAACCGGCCGCGGAGCTGACCACCGAAGAGGTCGAACGGTACTCGCGCCACCTCATTATTCCCGAAATCGGAGCGGCCGGTCAGCGCCGGCTCAAGAACGCAAAAGTCCTCGTGATCGGTGCGGGCGGACTGGGCTCTCCGGCGTTGCTGTACCTGGCCGCCGCCGGCGTGGGGACGCTCGGAATTGTGGACGACGACGACGTCGACCTCAGCAACCTGCAACGCCAGATCATCCACGGCGTGGGCGATGTGGGACGACCGAAGATCGAATCGGCACGTGACGCCATCAAGGAACTCAATCCGCTGGTCAACGTGCAGCTGCACAACGTGCGCCTGGACTCCTCCAACGCTTTGGAGATTTTCTCCGGCTACGACCTCATCCTGGATGGCGCAGACAATTTCGCCACCCGATACCTGGTCAACGATGCTGCCGCGATCCTCGGCAAACCGTACGTCTGGGGATCCATTTTCCGCTTCGACGGCCAGGTCAGCGTGTTCTGGGAGAAGCATGGACCCAGCTACCGCGATCTCTATCCGGAGGCCCCTCCTGCAGGCTCCGTCCCGTCCTGCGGCGAAGGCGGCGTGTTCGGCATGCTGTGCGCTGCTGTCGGCTCGCTCATGGTGACGGAGGCAGTCAAGCTGATCACCGGCGTCGGGCGCTCCATGCTGGGACGTGTGGCGCTCTTCGACGCGCTCGGCGGCAGCTGGCGCGAAATCAAAGTTTCGAAAGACCCGCAGGCCGAACCGATCACTGAATTGACCGACTACGAAGCCTTCTGCGGCATCACCCCGGCCCCCGCAGGCGACTCGGTTCCGACCGTCACGGCCACCGAACTTTCCGGGATGCTCGAGGCCCGCGCGGCGGGGCAACGCGACTTTGAACTGGTGGATGTCCGCGAGATCGGTGAACACGAGATTGTGAGCATCGACGGATCGGTGCTCATCCCGCAGGGACGTATCCTCGCGGGGGAGGCCTGGACGGAACTGCCGCAAGACAAAGAGATCGTGTTCCACTGCAAGGGCGGTACCCGTTCCGCTGCGGTGCTCGCGGCCGCACAGCGCGCTGGCTACTCGCGCGTGAGCCACCTCGACGGCGGGATCCTGGCCTGGGTGCATGACGTCGAGCCGGGCAAACCGGTTTACTGAACCCACTGTGCCGTTGAACCCACTGTGCTGTTGAACCCACTGTGCTGTTGAACCCGAAAGGTCCCGATATGAGCGAGGAATCCATGACCACACCGCAACACCCCATCGGATCGGGATTCGGCCACGGCTCCAAGGCATCGGAGGTTGTGGCGGGAGTGGACCTCCGCGGCAAGACGGCAATCGTCACGGGAGGCTATTCCGGGCTCGGCCTGGAAACGGTGCGGGCTTTGTCCTTCGCTGGCGCCGCGGTCACGGTTCCCGCCCGCCGTCCGGAACACGCTAGGGAAGTCCTCGCCGCGGCCGGCCTGGCCCCGGAGCAAGTGACCGTGGAAGCCTTGGATCTGGCCGACCAGCAGGCTGTGGAGGATTTCGCGGCACGCTTCCTGGCGTCGAACCCAACCCTGGACATCCTGATCAACAACGCCGCCATCATGGCGAGCCCGGAACAACGCGTGGGCCCGGGCTGGGAATCCCAGTTCGCCACCAACCACTTGGGCCACTTCACACTTCTCAACACTTTGTGGCCCGCGCTGGCGGCTGCCGGTTCGGCCCGTGTGGTCTCCTTGTCCTCTACGGGACACAAACTCTCGCCGATCCGTTTTGAGGACATCAATTTCGAGACCGGTTACGACAAATGGAAGGCCTACGGCCAGGCAAAGACCGCAAATGCGCTATTCGCCGTGGAGCTGGACCGCCTGGGTAAATCCGCCGGGGTGCGGGCCTTCGCGGTCCATCCCGGCGGCATCATGACCGAGCTCCAGCGCTACCTTCCGCGTGAAGAGATGGTCGCGGCGGGTTGGATGGACGACGCAGGCAACGTCCGGGAGGGTTTCAAGACTCCGGAGCAGGGGGCTGCCACGTCCACGTGGGCAGCCACGTCCTCGGCTCTGGCGGGCATGGGCGGGGTGTATTGCGAAGACTGCGACATCGCCAAGCCCACGGACCCGGCCTCGCCGCTCGCGCGATACCAGGGAGTGGATGCGCACGCAGTGGACCCCGAAGCCGCAACAAGGCTGTGGGCTGTGTCTGCAGAAATGACGGGCGTCAACGCCTTCGCATAGGACCCCGCGATTCGCGAACCGCCACCAGATTTCGAGAACAATCACAAAGGGACATGCTCATTCTTGGTCATTGCCGCTGGACATGATCCTGTTGTGTCCAGTCTTGGTGATCAGGGGCGGGCATGCTCTGAGGGGAGTTGCAGGATGGACCTAGCAGTCACGGTCGCGTGGGCTAGGCGCTTTCAGCCTGCTGGGATGCCTGTTGGTGGTCCACAGGGCATTCAGCTGCTGGAGCCGCGGCAACCGGCTGCTCCACCTGGATGCCATATAAGGCCTCGAGGGCTGCCACATAATCGTCTTGCTGGCCGTTGGCGGCAAGTTCGCGCGCGCGGACCGTGGGGATGTGGAGCAATTGCTTGACCATGCGGCGGAGCGCGAACTCGACTTCTTCAGCCGCAGCGGTGCAGCCGTGCCGGGCCCGGACTTTTTCCATCTCGGCGTCGAGCACGTTCATGGTGTGGCGGCGCAGTGCCACAATGGCCGAGTCGACTGACCGCGCTTCGCGCTCCTGCTCGAAGGCGTCTGCCGCACCGGAAACAATGGTGCTCGCTTGCGCCAGCGACTCCGCTTGTTCCTGGGGCGCCGCGAGCCGCACGGATTCGAGCGTCAGGAGCTCGACGCCGTCGAGCTCGCCCACCGCGGGGTCGAAGTCGTGGGTGAGCGCGAGGTCGATCGCAATAAGCGTCTGGGTGGACAGGGCACGGACCTTGGCGAGCTCTTCGGCCTCAACGCGGGTGTCCGATCCGCTGCAACCGATCATGACATCGGCGGCAGCGACGGCGGCAGGAAGGGTTTCGGCGTCGAGCGCGGTTCCGCCGCGGGTCGCCACGAAAGCCTCGGCCCGGCCGGAAGACGAGTAAACGGAGACGTCGGTGCAGCCGCGGTCGCGAAGCAGCGACATAGTGGCCCCGGCGTAGGCCCCGGTCCCGAAGACAACTACCTTCTTGGTGCTCCAGTCGGCGTTCTCCGAGAGGTCCGTGGCGAGGTCCAGGGCAACTGAAACTATGGACAGGCCCCGCGAACCGAGCGCGGTCTGGGCACCGACGTCCTTGGCCGTCTTGGAGGCAGCCTGGAACAAGCGGACCAGCCCGGAACTCGCGGTTCCTTCGTGCTGGGCAGTGATGAGGGCACGGCGCACTTGGCCGGCGATTTCGCGTTCGCCGACGACGGCGGAGTCCAGTCCGGCGCTGACGGCGAAGAGGTGCTTGCTGACCTCAGGGCCGGTGCGGGTGCTGAAGGCGCGCGAGACGAGTTGCTCGTTGAGTCCGCTCAAGCCACTGATCTGCGTGACGAGCGCCGAGCGGGCAGCTTCAAGGTTCTCGACATGCGGCGTTTCGCCGTAGATTTCGTAGCGGTTGCAGGTGGCCAGGACCACGGCGCCGGAGACAAGTTGGGAATCGGCCAAAGCGGACGAGGCAACCTCGGATGAACCGTTGCTCAACTGAGCGACGGTTTCAAGATCGATGTCGGCGTGTGTAGCCACCAATGAGAAAAGAACCACAGCAAAGCAATCATAGCTTTTTCGGCGCCACGTAGAACAACGCTCGCGAGTGGTTCTCCGCACTGTCCGGAGTGACGCCCGTCACCGCGCAATGTGCGGGACAGGCTGTCGTTATCTTTTGATCCCGATCTTCGGCACAATCGAAGGCATGACTTCCAGTTCCGCACTGCCTCATTCTGTGTCGGCCAACGGCGTTTCCGGCACCGCCGCCTCGAGCCTTGATGCAAGCCACCCGCTCATGGATGGCCGCACCGCAGACTCCCCGCTGATCCAGGCGTACCGTGGAGGCAAGCCGTCCCGCCGTCCCGTGTGGTTCATGCGCCAGGCCGGCCGCTCGTTGCCGGAGTACCTCAAAGTCCGTGAAGGCGTGGCGATGCTGGACTCCTGCCTGCGTCCCGGGCTCGCCTCCGAGATCACTTTGCAGCCGGTCCGCCGCCACGACGTTGATGCAGCCATCTTCTTCTCGGATATCGTCATTCCCCTCAAGCTGGCGGGCGTCGGCGTGGACATCGTTCCCGGCGTCGGTCCTGTCCTGGACAAGCCCGTCCGCACGGCCGCTGACGTGGCCGCCTTGCCGCAGCTGACATGGGAAGCCCTCGAGCCGATCCGCGAGGCCGTGCGCCTGACGGTGGCGGAGCTCGGCACCACACCCCTGATCGGTTTCGCCGGTGCGCCGTTCACGCTCGCCGCGTACATGGTGGAAGGCAAGCCTTCCCGTGACCACCTCGGTCCGCGCACCATGATGCACGCCGATCCGGAAACCTGGACCGCCCTGGCCAACTGGGCAGCCGACGCTTCCGGCATATTCCTGCGGGCGCAACTGGAAGCGGGCGCCTCTGCAGGGCAACTGTTCGACTCCTGGGCCGGTTCCCTTGGCCTGGCCGACTACGCCAAGTACGTTGCCCCGGCCTCGAGCCGCGCCCTCGACCACGTCCGCCACCTCGGCGCGCCGCTTGTCCACTTCGGTACGGGAACGTCCGAGTTGCTCGTCGCGATGCGCGACGTCGGCGTGGACGTCGTAGGGGTGGACTACCGGCTGCCGCTTGACGAGGCAAACCGGCGCCTAGGTGGAACCGTGCCCCTGCAGGGCAACATTGACCCCGCGCTGCTTTCGGCGCCGTGGGAGGTCCTGGAAGCCCATGTCCGCGAGGTAATCGCCGCCGGTTCCGCAGCCCCGGGCCACGTCCTCAACCTCGGCCACGGCGTGCCTCCGGAGACGGACCCCGCGGTCCTGACCCGGGTAGTGGAACTCATCCACTCGATCCCGGCAGTGTAGCCGGCATGCGCGGCGGTCACCCACAGCCCGAACACACCAAGCCCAAACACGCACTTCCCGGCGATTCAGCAGCTGGCTTGACGGCCGTCGTCGCGGGCGGCGGCATTTCCGGCTTGCTCGCCGCCCGTGGACTGGCCAAAGCGGGCATCGCTGTCACCGTGCTCGAAGCGGGCGACTCATGGGGCGGTTGCGTGGGAAGCCACGAGGTTGGCGGCCTTGAGCTGGACAGTGGAGCGGAGTCCTTCGCCACGCGCTCCACTGCCGTGGCCGATCTCGCCCGCGATCTCGGGCTTGGCGGCAACATCGTGGCGCCCCATCCTGGAGGAGCCTGGGTTCAGTTGCCCGACGGTCCGCAGGAACTACCCAAGACCGGAGTGCTCGGAATTCCGGCGAACCCCTGGGACCCCGAGGTGCGGCGTTCCTTGGGCTTCGCCGGCTCCTTGCGGGCCTCGCTCGACCGCTACCTGCCTGCCTCGGTGGGCACTACAGCTGAGGTCACGAGCGTCTCTTCGTTGGTCCGGGCACGGATGGGCAAGCGGGTGCTCGAACGGCTTGTGGCACCCGTCGTCGGAGGAGTGCACTCCGCGGATCCCGGACTGCTCGACGTCGACATGGTGGCCCCGGGACTACGCGCAGCACTGCGCAAGCACGGTTCGTTGGCCGCCGCGGTGGCCAGCCAGCGCGCAGCCGGTTCAAGTCAAAACGGAACCGGGGCGGCGCAGGCCGGATCCGCCGTCGGCGGCTTGAAAGGCGGGATGAACACCCTGATCACCGCCCTCGTCGCGGAGCTGCGTTCTCAAGGTGTCACCCTGATTTCCGGTGCCCGAGTGGATTCCATCACGCGCACTGAAAGCGGCTGGCAAGTTTGGGCCGCGGACACAACGTACGATGCCGGGCGGCTCGTGGTGGCGCTCGACGGTCCGGCCGCCGTCGGGCTACTGGAGGAGGCGCTTCCGGAGCTGTCAGGGCTGCGTCCCGCCGCGGGCCCGCTGGTGAGCCTGGTGACCTTGGTGGTGGACGTGCCCGAACTGGACCGCCGCCCCCGCGGCACCGGCATTCTTGTCGCTCCGCAAACCGCTGGCATCGAGGCGAAGGCGCTCACGCATGCCACGGCGAAATGGGACTGGCTTGCGGAGGAAGCCGGCCCCGGCACGCACGTGCTGCGTCTGTCCTATGGACGGGGCGAGGGAGCGGACGCCCCTGAATCGGCGGCCGCGCTGGATAACGATGCCCTGTTTGAGGCTGCGCTCCGCGACGCCTCGACCTTGCTGACCGTGCCGATTGTCCGCGAAGACGTGCTCGATTGGGACGTCGTCCGGTGGGCGGGCGCTCTGCCGTTCGCCGCCGTCGGTCACAAACAGCGCGTTGCCGAGGTGCGCCGCATCTGTGCCGAAGCCGAGGGTCTGTCCGTTTTAGGCGGTTGGCTCGCGGGAAACGGCCTGGCTGCTGTGGTTGCCGACGCCCAAGCGCAAATAGACGCAATATTGTGAAATGCAGCACTTCTACGTCTTGTAGAAGTGCTGCATTTCGACTTAGCGGCATCCACGGGGCAGACTTGTACCATGAGCCACACTTCTGCCGAATCTGTCACTAAAACTGCCGAGTCCGAAGAGCAGTTCTTTACGCTGTGGACCGTGTTCAAGCGGTCGGACGATGTCCTGCGCAGCGCCGATGCTGTCCAGGATTTCGAGCAGCTGGCTGCCAAGCTGGCCGGGGACGGCGTTGTGCTCCGCGGAAGCTACGACGTCTCCGCCATGCGTTCCGACGCCGACATCATGGTGTGGCTCCACGGAGCCAAGCCCGAGGCCCTGCAACAGGCCGTCCGTGACATCCGCCGCAGCGCGCTGTTCGCCGGCACGGAGATCGTCTGGTCCGCCATGGGCGTCCACCGCGAAGCCGAATTCGCCAAGAACCACGTTCCGGCCTACGCCCGCGGCGTCGAGCCCAGCACCTGGCTCTGCGTCTACCCGTTCGTGCGCTCCTACGAGTGGTACATCCTGCCGGCCGAAGAGCGTGGAAAGATGCTGCGCGACCACGGCATGCTGGGCCGCGACTTCCCCCAGGTCATCTCCAACACAGTGTCCTCGTTCGCCTTGGGCGACTGGGAGTGGATCCTTGGCCTGGAAGCACCCGAACTCGTTGACCTGGTCGACCTCATGCGCCACCTGCGGGCCACGGACGCCCGCAACCACGTCCGCGAGGAAATCCCGTTCTACACCGGTCGCCGCATCACCGCCGCGGAGATCGCCGAGGTCCTCGCGTGAGCGGCCGCCACTCCGCCGGTCCGGCCAGCCTCACCGAGGTCAATGACGTCACCGAGGCCGGACGCATGGCCCCCAAAGAGTACGACGCCGTCCTCCTCGCCTCGTTCGGCGGACCCGAAGGCCAGGACGACGTCATTCCCTTCCTGCGCAGTGTGACCCGTGGCCGCGGCATCCCGGATGAGCGTCTCGAAGAGGTGTCCCACCACTACCGCGCCTTTGGCGGGATCAGCCCCATCAACCAGCAAAACAGGAACCTCAAGGCCGCCCTCGAGGCAGAGCTTGCGGCACGCGGCATCAGCCTGCCTGTGCTGTGGGGCAACCGCAACTGGGATCCCTACATCCCGCAAACCCTCCAGGAAGCCTACGACGCCGGCCACCGCAAGCTGCTGATGGTCACCACCAGTGCTTACTCCTGTTACTCCAGCTGCCGCCAATACCGCGAGGACATCGGCATTGCTCTGACGGAGACCGGCCTTGACGGCAAACTCGAGGTGGACAAGGTCCGCCAGTACTTCGACCACCCTGGCTTCGTCGAACCATTCGTGGAAGGAACGGCTGCGGGACTTGCGGAGGTCAAGGAGAAACTGGCCGCGGCCGGTCTCCAGGACGCTGCGGTGCACATCCTGTTTGCAACGCACTCCATTCCTACCCGCGACGCTGAGGCCGCCGGGCGTTCGGACGCCGAGCCCCGCGAGTTCGAGCAGGACTCGGCTTATGTGGCCCAACACCTGGCCGCCGGCGCCGAGGTTGTTCGGCGGGTTGAAGCCGAATCCGGACTCACCGCGCCATGGTCCTTGGTGTACCAGTCCCGTTCGGGCGCACCGAGTGTTCCATGGCTTGAGCCGGATATCAACGATGCCATCGAGGAACTGGCCGGCCAAGGGATCAAGGGCGTCGTGATCGTTCCGCTCGGCTTCGTCTCCGACCACATGGAAGTGGCCTGGGACCTGGACACCGAGGCCTTGGAAACGTGCAAGAATCTCGGGCTCAGCGCGACCCGCGTCCCCACGCCGGGAACCCACCGCAAGTTCGTTTCCGGCTTGGTGGACCTCATTTGCGAGCGGACTGCAGCCAACAACATCGCCGATCGCCCTGCCATGACCGGGCTGGGACCGTGGTACGACATCTGCCGTCCCGGCTGCTGTGCCAACTTCCGTGGAGAGAAGCCCACGATTGCGGGTGCGGACACCACCGTCGGCACTGGCCATGATGCCTACCCTGTAGGAGAAGGCGCGAAATGACCGTACGGATCGGCACCCGCGCGAGCAAGCTCGCGCTCACCCAAAGCCAGCAGACCGCGGACCAGCTGGCCGCCGTCGGTGGCTTTCCCGTTGAACTGGTGCGCATCAAGACCGAAGGCGATGTCCGGACGGGCTCGCTGTCCCAGATGGGCGGCACCGGAGTGTTCGTCGCAGCCCTTCGCGAAGCGCTGTTGGAGAACGCGTGCGACGTCGCGGTGCACTCCCTGAAGGATCTCCCCACGGGTGCGGCACCGGGACTCACGATTGCCGCAACGCCCAAGCGCGTCGACGTCCGGGACGCCTTGTGCGCCCGTGACGGTCTCAAGCTGGCGGATCTTCCGGCCGGCGCAAGGGTCGGTACCGGCTCGCCGCGTCGCGCTGCGCAGTTGCGCGCCGCCCGCCCGGATCTCGACGTCGTGGACATCCGCGGCAACGTGGACACCCGGCTGGGCCGCGTTCCGGGGCTCGCCGGCAACGCAGAAGATTCACCCGGCGACCTCGACGCCGTCGTCCTCGCCGCGGCGGGACTGGAACGGATCAGCAGGCTCGACGTCGTGACGGAGTTCTTTGAGACCGACGTCATGCTTCCCGCCCCCGGACAGGGCTCACTCGCGATCGAGTGCCGCACCGTCGACGCTCCAGGACAATCCGGCTCGGCCGAAAGTTCCCAGGGCGCTCTCGCCCAGGCCCTGGCCGCACTCAATGATGAAGACACCCGGCTGGCCGTCACCGCGGAGCGGGCCGTCCTGGCCCGCCTCGAAGCAGGCTGTGCTGCGCCCGTGGGCGCCTACGCTTACCGCAAGGGCAGCTTGCTGTACCTGGAAGCGGTCGTCTGTGCCGTGGACGGGAGCAAGTCCGTACGCGAGAAAAAGGCCACGGACGGGCTCACTGAGGTGGGCGCCACGTTGCTAGGCATCGAAGTCGCTGAGCTCCTGCTTGCCGCGGGTGCCGCGGACATCGCAGATCTTGCAGCTTCCCGATAACCGGAGCCAACAGGAGACGATGGGACGGCACAGCGCGGTGAAGTCGGGGGAGGCCCGGGTCCTTGAAGGCGCCCGGGTTCTTGTGACGCGCAGCCCTGATCGTGCCGCCCCGCTCGTCAGCGCCCTGCGGGAAGCCGGCGCGGAGCCGCTCTTGTTGCCCTTGATCGACTTTGAGCGTGCCCGCGACCAGCATTCCCTCGAGGTCGCCTTGGACGCCCTCCTCGCGGGAGCGTACGGCTGGCTGGTGGTCAGCAGTATCACGACGGTGCGCGCCCTGAAGGAGAAAGCGGCCGAGCGTCGCTTGGAGTTGACGGACCTGATTCCGGATTCCGTCCGGATCGCGACGATTGGTCCGTCAAGCCGGCGGGTCCTCGAAGCGGAGGGCATTCCCGTGGACCTCGCGCCGGAAGACGTCCAGTCGGCCGCGGGACTCGTGGCGGTCTGGCCGACAGGCCCGGCCAATGTGCTGTTGCCCCAAGCGGACATCGCCGATTCGATGTTGGCGGAGGGGATCGAAGCCAAGGGAGCCGCGGTCCAGCCAGTGACGGCCTACCACACCGTGGACTACCCCGCGGCCCCCGAACGCAGGCTGACTGCTGCCTTGGTAGCGGCGAACGGCTGGAAGACAGGGGCGGGATCCGGGGCGCCGGAGCTCACCCCCGAAGCCGCCAAGGCCGAACTTTCCGGCGGCCGGCTCCACGCCGTCGTCGCCGCGTCACCCAGTGCGGCACGCCGCATCCACGCCTCGCTGGGGCCGCTGCAGGATTGCCGCTTTATTGCGATCGGGCGCTCGACGGCGGCAGAGGCTGCCGCTCTCGGCATCCCGGTCGCGGCAACCGCCAAAGAACCCACGCCCGACGGCATCGTGACCGCCCTACGCACCGTATTCGCCACCGAAGGGAACGAAAGTTGAGCTTTCCAAACCACCGGCCCCGCCGGCTCCGCACCACCCCCGCCATGCGCCGGATGACCGCCGAACACCGGCTGGCTCCCGCGGATCTCATCCTGCCCGCCTTTATTCGCGAAGGACTCAGCGAACCGGCTCCGATCAGCTCCATGCCCGGTGTCGTGCAGCACACCACCGACTCGCTCAAGCGCGCCGCTGCGGAAGCCGTGGAACTCGGTGTCAGCGGCATCATGCTGTTCGGTGTCCCGGCCGTCCGCGATGCCCGAGGAACCGCCTCCCTGGATCCGGACGGCGTGCTGAACAAAGCCATCCGCGACGTCCGGGCGGAAGTCGGCGATGACCTGGTTGTCATGGGCGACGTGTGCCTCGACGAATTCACCGACCACGGCCACTGCGGCGTCCTGGACGCCAACGGCTACGTGGACAACGACGCCACCCTCGAAATCTACGCTCAAATGGCCGTAGCCCAGGCCGACGCCGGTGCCCACGTCCTGGGGCCGTCCGGGATGATGGATGGCCAGATCGCCGTGATTCGTCAGGCCCTTGAAGAGGCCGGACACCAGAACACCGCGCTCCTGGCCTACGCGGCGAAGTACGCCTCCGCCTACTACGGCCCTTTCCGCGAAGCCGTGGACTCGCAGCTCAAGGGTGACCGCCGGACGTACCAGATGGATGCCGCCAACCGCCGCGAAGCCATCATCGAGGTGGAACTCGACCTCGAAGAGGGCGCCGACATGGTGATGGTCAAGCCGGCCATGAGCTACCTCGACATCCTCGCCGACGTCGCCGCCATGAGCCCGGTTCCCGTGGCGGCCTACCAAATCTCCGGCGAATACGCCATGATCGAAGCGGCTGCCGCGAACGGCTGGATCGATCGCCGCGGCGCCATCACAGAATCCGTGCTCGGCATCAAGCGGGCCGGCGCCGACATGGTGCTGACGTACTGGGCCTCCGAGCTTGCCGGCTGGCTTAAGGAGTCCTGATGACAGATACCGCTTCCACTCCCACGGCCCCTGTCGGAGCTACGGAGATCCTCCTCGGACTGAATACTTTCGGTGACGCCGGGGTGGACGCCGGCGGCAACCCGAAACCGCATGCACAGGTTTTGCGGGAGCTGCTGGCGGAAGCGGAACTGGCGGACGCCGTCGGGCTTCATGCCTTTGGGGTGGGGGAGCACCACCGCCGCGACTTCGCTGTCTCGGCGCCCGAAGTGTTCCTGGCGGCCGCCGCCGCCCGGACATCGCAGATCAAACTCGGTTCGGCGGTCACCGTGCTCAGCTCCGACGACCCCATCAGGGTCTTCCAGCGCTTCTCGACCGTTGACGCGATCTCCAACGGTCGTGCGGAGGTGATGCTGGGCCGCGGCTCCTTCGTGGAATCGTTCCCCCTATTCGGCCTGGACCTGGCGGACTACGAAGTCCTGTTCGAGGAGAAGCTGGAACTCTTCGACAAGGTCCGGGCGCAGAAGCCCGTGCATTGGGAAGGCCGTACCCGGCCGAACGTGAACGGAATGAGCGTTTTTCCGCCGCTGGAACACCACTTGCTGCCAACGTGGATCGGTGTGGGTGGAACCCCCGAGTCGGTGCTGCGCTGCGCCCAATACGGCTATCCGATTATCTTCGCCATCATCGGCGGGGAGCCGCGCCGTTTTGCCCCCTTGGTGGACCTGTACCGCGAGGCAATGGGGAAATACGGACACAACATGCAGCAGATTGCCACCCACTCGCCCGGCTACGTCGCTCCCACCGACGAGCAGGCCCGGGAGGAACTGTTCCCGCATTGGCTGGCCCAGCGCAACCGCATCGGCGCGGAACGCGGTTGGGGACCGGCGAGCAGGGGCGAGTTCGACGCCATGTGCGGACCTGAGGGAGCACTTTACGTGGGTTCCCCGGAAACGGTCGCCCGGAAGATCGTTTTGCTGAAGCGGAACCTCGGCGTTGACCGTTTCGACCTCAAATACAGCAATGGAACCCTGCCGCACGAATCCATGATGCGCTGCATAGAACTCTTCGGCACCGTGGTGGCCCCACTGGTGGCCAAGAAGCTTGCCGGCGCCTGAACCGTCCCGAATCCCTGAAAGAATGGACACCATGACTTCAAACACCCCTGTCTCCGACCAGCTGTTCGACCGCGCCCGTTCCCTGATGCCTGGCGGCGTCAACTCTCCGGTGCGCGCCTTCGGTTCCGTTGGCGGGACCCCGAAGTTCATGGTTTCGGCGCAGGGTCCGTACCTGACCGACGCGGATGGCCGCGAATACGTAGACCTCGTCTGCTCATGGGGTCCGGCGCTGCTGGGTCACGCGCACCCGGCCGTCCTCGAAGCCGTCCACGCCGCCGTCGACCGCGGCTTGTCCTTCGGCGCCTCTACGCCCGATGAGGCAAACCTCGCCGCGATCGTCAAGGAACGCGTCTCCGCCGTCGAACGCATCCGCATGGTGTCCACGGGCACCGAGGCCACCATGACCGCCGTACGCTTGGCTCGCGGGTTCACTGGCCGCAACCTGATCGTGAAGTTCGCGGGCTGCTACCACGGCCACCTCGATGGACTGCTCGCCGCCGCTGGTTCGGGCCTTGCGACCATGGCACTGCCCGGTTCGGCCGGTGTCACTGAAGCTGCCGCCGCTGAAACCCTCGTCCTGCCGTACAACGACCTCGGCGCGGTGGAAGCCGCTTTCGCTGCGCACGGCAACAACATCGCTGCCGTCATCACCGAAGCCGCTCCCGCCAACATGGGCGTCGTCACCCCGGACGAAGGCTTCAACGCAGGGCTGTCCCGCATCACCCGCGAACACGGCGCGCTGTTGATCCTGGACGAGGTGCTCACCGGCTTCCGCACGGGCTACGCGGGCTACTGGGGCCTCACTGGCCGCCAGGAAGGCTGGATGCCGGACCTGCTGACCTTCGGCAAGGTCATCGGCGGCGGCATGCCGACGGCGGCCCTCGGCGGGCGTGCTGACGTCATGGATTACCTTGCGCCCCTTGGTCCGGTGTACCAGGCAGGAACCTTGTCCGGGAACCCGGTGGCAATGGCCGCAGGCGTCGCCACCCTGACGCTCGCGACCCCGGAGGTCTACAGCTTCGTGGATGCCCGCTCGCTGGAACTTTCGGCGGCACTCTCGTCGGCGCTGGACACTGCCGGCGTGGACCACTCGATCCAGCGCGCAGGGAACCTCTTCTCCGTGGCCTTCGGCACTTCGGCCAACGGCGTCCACAACTACGCCGACGCCCAGGCCCAAGATGTCTTCCGCTACGCACCGTTCTTCCACTCCATGCTGGACTCCGGCGTCTACCTGCCGCCCTCGGTCTTCGAGGCATGGTTCCTGTCCGCTGCCCACGACGACGTCGCCATGAACCGGATCTTTGACGCGCTCCCTGCAGCAGCCAAAGCGGCCGCGGAGGCCACCGCCCTGTAACGCCACTTTCCCGATGCTGCGCAGCCTGCTCCTTGCACGCCCCGCCGGGCCGGGAGCAGGCTGTGGGCAACGATCGAATCTACAAGGCGATGATTCATCTGCTCAAGCCGTCCAGAATTTCAGTGCTCATCCTCTTCGCCCTGATGGCCGGGGCATTTGTCGGCATTGCGCATGCCGACGCCCCTGACCGCGGGTTCCCGGCCGTCGGAGACCCGCCCCCGGCGCCAGGCACTCCCCAGGCCGCCCCAACGCCTCGGTTTTCCAACTCTCCGTCCGCGGGATCGCCGAGTGCTTCTGCAACGCCGGCCGGTCCTACTGAGCTGCCGCCGCCACCGCACCCGACGCCGGAACAGCGGCTCGCGGGCCTGACCCTGGAGCAAAGGGTAGGGCAATTGTTCATGGTGGCGGCCAAGGCCGACGGAAGCGATTCGGGCGCAGTGGCCGATCTCCTGAACAACCACGTCGGCAATATCTATTTGGCCGGACGCAGCCAGGCCGGCGTCTCGGCGACGGCATCAGTTGTGGAAACGCTGAGGGCGGCGATTTCGCCGGCCTCAAGCCGTGGCTTGCCTCTGTCCGTCGCGACGGACCAGGAGGGCGGCTCCGTCCAAGTCCTCCGGGGACCTGGATTCCTGCCTATTCCCGCAGCCTTGGACCAAGGCAACTCGAGCCCCGAACAACTACGCGCCGACGCTCGGAACTGGGGGGCCGAACTCTTGCAGGCCGGCGTGAATGTTGACTTGGCGCCGGTACTGGATACGGTTCCCAGCCCCGAATTTGCGCCCTCGAACAAGCCCATTGGGGCGTTCAAGCGTGAATACGGCTTCACCCCGGCCGCGGTGTCCGAGCACGGGAACGCGATGGCGGCCGGACTGCGGGACGCGGGGGTGGCGCCCGTGGTCAAGCATTTCCCAGGAATGGGGCGCGTCAGCCTGAACACTGACGTCAGCGCGAACGTCCACGACGCCGAAACCACCCGGACGGATCCGTACCTGATGCCGTTCAAAGCCGCGATCGACAGCGGACTCCGGTGGGTCATGATTTCGAACGCCTACTACGACAAGATCGATCCCGACCATGTGGCCCCGTTTTCGTCGGTGATCATGCGCACCATGTTGCGGACGGACGCGGGGTTCACCGGCATCATCGTGTCTGATGACCTTTGCAACGCCGTGCAGCTGTCGCCCTGGAGCATGGGGGATAGGGCAACGAACTTCATCGGGGCAGGCGGCACCATGGTTCTGTGCGCAGACACCGCTTCAGTTCCGGCGATGTACGCCCAGGTCCTGCAACGTGCGCAGGCCGATCCTGAATTCCGCAAATCAGTCGATGCCGCTGCTTTGACTGTTCTTCAAGTGAAGGCAGGGCAGTAGCCCCGGTTACAGGCCGGGGCGGACGTGAAAAATCCCCGGTTTCCGGACGATTCACCACTGTGGGTGGTTCGTGCGGAAACCGGGGATCTTCGTTGTTAAGGCCTAGAGCACGTCCGAAAGGAAGCCCTTCAGGCGATCGGTCCGCGGCTCGGTGAAGAGTTGTTCCGGCGATCCGGTCTCTACGACGACGCCTGCGTCCATGAACGTCACGGTGTCGGACACGTTCCTTGAGAAGCCCATTTCGTGGGTTACCACCACCATGGTCATGCCGCCCTTGGCCAGATCGGTCATGAGCGCTAGAACGCCCTTGACCAGTTCAGGGTCCAGGGCCGATGTTGCTTCGTCGAAGAACATCACCTCGGGCTTCATGGCGAGCGCTCGGGCAATGGCCACTCGCTGCTGTTGCCCGCCGGAGAGGTTGGCTGGCCGGGCGTCGGCCTTGTGCTTGAGTCCTACGAGGTCCAGTTGGGCCAGGGCATCCTCCCGTGCCTGCTCCTTGGACATGCCACGGAGCTTCCGCAGTGCGAGGGAGACATTTTCCGCTACGGTCTTGTGCGGGAACAGGTTGAACTGTTGGAAAACCATGCCGATCCGCCGGCGCAGTTCATCCGGGTTGTCCTTGAGCACCGAACGGCCATCGAGCAAAATGTCACCCTGCTCGGGTTCGATGAGCCGGTTCATGACCCGCAGGAGCGTGGATTTCCCCGAGCCGGAAGGACCGATCACGGAAGCCGTGGTGCCCTTCTCGACGTGCAGGTCTATGCCGCGCAGGACATGGTTGGACCCGAAGGACAAATGGATGTTTTTAGCCGTCAGTGTTCCTGAAGCGAACTCGCTCATGCCTGGGCTCCCTTCCCGACGACGGCGGCCGCCTCGTCCGGTTCCTTCTTTTCCGGTCGCCCCGAACGCAGGCGGCGGTCCAGCCAGTTCACGAAATGCGTGAGCGGAATCGTCATGACCAGGTAGAACAGGCCCGCCGCCACGTAGGGGGACAGATTGCCGCTCGTAGACGCAAAGTCCTTGCCGATCTGGAAGACTTCCCGTTCAGAGGCGAGGAGACCCAGGACGAACACGAGGGAGGACTCCTTGATCAGCGCAATGAACTGGTTCACGAGCGCGGGCAGCACGCGGCGTACACCCTGGGGAACCACCACAAGCCGCATGGCAGGGCCGTAGCCGAACCCCAGTGCTCGTGTTGCCTCGAGCTGCCCCTTGTCGACGCTCTGGATGCCCGAGCGGAAGATCTCGCCGATGTACGCCGCCGACATCAGGGACAGAGCCGCGACAGCCAACGGGTACGGGCTTGTTGAGCCCGTCAAATGCCGGATGATGGGTCCGAAACCGAGGCCGATCACGAGGATCGTGAGCACTGCCGGGAGCCCGCGGAGGACATCCGTGTAGATCCTGGCAATCCACCGGGCGACAGGATTCCGGGAGATCCCCATGAGGGCGAGCAACATCCCGAGCAGCGTTCCGATGATGCCGGAGGTGACGGCGAGGACAAGCGTGTTCGGCAAGCCGACCGCGAACATCTTGGGGATGACTTCGCCCATCGCCTTCCAGTCGAGGAAGGTCTCGCCGAGCTGTTTGAGGATTTCCTGGAGATCCATGGAATGCCTGGGTTACTTGGCCGGGATCTGGACAGCCTTGCTGCCCGGCTTCCAGCCCTGCGGGGTCTGCTCCGCCGTCGTCGGGCGGTCCTTGTACCACTCGGCAGTCAGCTTGGTCCAGGTACCGTCCGCGATCACGGCGTCAAGGCCGGAGTTGAGGGCATCGAGCAGAGGCTGGTTGTCCTTGTTCACGGCCCAGGCGGTGAAGTTCTGGGTGTTCACGACCTTTTCGGCGATCTTGGTGTTGTCGCCGTCCTTGACCTGGCCGGTTGCCTGCTGCGACGGGGCGACCCAGGCGTCAACCTGGCCGCTCTTCACGTTGGCGTAAACCGTGTTGTAGTCCGGGAAGCGGACGGGCTCAAGCTTGAGCGTGTTGGTGACGTAGTCGTCCTGGACGGTGCCCTGAACGACGCCGATGCGGACGTCGGACTTGAGGTCCGCGAAGCCCTTGATCTTGGAGTCGGACTTGGTCACGACAGCCATGTAGCCGAAGTCGTAGCCATTCGTGAACCCGACCGACTCGCGGCGCTTGTCCGTGGTGGAGATCGAGGAGGATCCGACGTCGAACTGCTTGTTCTTGACCTGGGAGAGCAGTGCGGAGAAGTCAGTGGAGGCGAACTCGACCTTGAGGCCCAGCTTGGCTCCAACCGCGCGCAGCAGCTCGTTGTCATAGCCGGTGAACTTGCCCGAGGGATCGATGAAGATGTTCGGCGGGGCGTCCGAGAGGGTGCCGACGCGCAGGGTGCCGTCGGTGATGAGGCCCAGCTTGGACTTGTCGATCTTGTCCAGCGGAGTGACGTCCTTGGTGGTGTACTTGTCCAGAGTCTTCTGGTCGCTGCCTTGGAGGGCATCGGTCGGCGAGGCGCTGCTGGTGCTGCCCGCTCCGCCACCACACGCGGCCAGGGAGACCGCCAGGATTGCAGCCACGGGGACAGCAGAGAACCACTTCAGGGCTTTGATTTTCATCAAGCAAATCACTTTCATCGGGGAACACGCGTTCGTATCGAGACGGGCGGGGAACGCAGCCAAAGCAGGTTTGGGCCGCAATATCAGGACTCGACCCGCCAAACTTAATTATGTCATCCGCCCATTCAGCGATAAATTGACGGCGATAAGACGTGGGATTCCCGGAAACTCCGAATCAAATTCAAGATCGAATGGAAATTGCGCTTGAAGTGCCGCGCCCCTCAGGCGTCGAGGTGAATTCGTGACTGACGTCCAGCTGGCTTTCAGGCAATAAGCGCCATGTGACGTGCGTCCCATCATGCGGACTCTGGAAAAGCGTCCGATACGTGGACGGGCGCTATGAAAGTCCGGCCGCTTTAGAAGTCTCCCCGGCTGGCATCTTCCGGGGGAAGGACCGGCCAATTGCCTTCGATGACGGCTGTCGGTTTGGTCTTGCGCAGGTAGCTCTGGAAATCGGCGGCCTGTGCAGCCGCCCAATCGACCTGGAGGTGGTGCAGCTTGGAAGCGGGCATTTGCAGTTTCGGGAACTTGCCGGCCATGGCATCGAGGACGCGCAGCGTGGCGAGGGCGTCTGCAGCGGAGGTGTGGGCGTTATCGAGGTTCACACCGTACTCCTCGCACAAAGCGGTCAGGGTCCGCTTGCCCTTGCGGTACCGGTCGACCTGCTTGTTCATGACGTAGGGGTCAAGCACGGGGAAACGGCTAAGTTGCGGCACACCGTAGCGGGCGGATTCGGCCGACAGGACCGTGAAGTCATAGCTGGCGTTGAATGCAATGACCGGCACGCCGTCGTCGAAAAGTTCCTGGAGCGCTGCCGCGAGTTCGCGCGTCACTTCTGCCGCCGGACGGCCCTCGGCCTTCGCCTTTTCCGTGGTGATGCCGTGGATCTCGCTGGCCTCCAGGGGGATCTCCACTCCAGGGTCCGCCAACCATTCGAGTTCCTTGACGATGCCGCCGTCGTCGTCCACTACCGTGACGGAAGCGGTGACGATCCGCGCGGAACGGGAGTTCCGTCCCGTGGTCTCAAGGTCGAACGCGGCGCGGGGGAGGGTGTTCCAGGAGCTCATGCTTCAACGCTACCGGCGCCCTCCGACAAGAACCGGAGCGACACTCCTTCTGCGCCGATCCTGCGGCGCATGCCGATAGGCTGGTGGCATGCGGATGGAGTTTGTGACGGCGGTACTGGCCGTCGTGGATCTCATGCCGCCCGGCGTCGCCGTGTCGTATGGGGATGTTGCCGAGCTTCTGGGCTCAGGCGGTCCCCGGCAGATCGGATCGGTCATGAGCCACCATGGGAGCACAGTGGCTTGGTGGCGCGTACTGCGTGCAAGCGGGGAAGCGCCCCCAGGACTTGAGTCGGAAGCGCTACATCACTACTTGGATGAGGGAACGCCGCTGCACGGCGCCTACGCGGAGTATCTGCGGACCGGCGAGGGCCGCTGGCGGGTTGACCTGTCCCTGGCCCGGTGGGCTCCGACGAACCGCGATTTCGACAGTATCGACGCGATCTCAGGCCAACTCGAGCGTCAGCTTCATAAATTGTCGGTACCCGATGATGAAATGACCGTGTGAGTCCAACACCAACACCTCAAGCAACAACGCAGGAAGCAACACAGGCACAACCGCGGCAGGCACAGTCGCGGCAAGCGCCCGCCCGGTTGCGCCTGCTTCCCCCGCGCGAGGTCCGCTACGCAGCGCCGGAGTTGCCAGCCGACCAGGCCGCCGTCGTCGGGCTCACGCACGGATCCGGGCCGGTCCTGATACCGGGGGCGCCGGGCACCGGAAAATCCACTGTGCTGGTGGAAACCGCCGTCCGCCGGGTTCAGCGTGACGGCGTGGATCCGGAACGGATCCTGATTCTCGCACCCGGCCGGCATGCGGCGTCGGCGTTGCGGGACACCTTTACAGGGCGGCTGGACCGCAGCTTGAGTACGACGCCGGCGCGCACCTGGGCGTCATACGCTTTCGATCTGATCCGGCGAGCCAAGGCCGAGGGCGTGCTGCCGCTGCAGCGGCCGCCCAAATTGCTCTCGGGGCCGGAACAGGACCTCATCATCAAGGAACTGCTGGAGGGGCACGCCCGGCCGGGCTTCGAACTTCCCTGGCCGCAGGACTTGTCCGCCGCGTTGCCAACTCGGGGTTTCCGGCAGGAGATCCGGCAACTCTTCGACCGGATCATCGAATCCGGCCGCACTGCGGACGATCTCACGTCACTTGCGTATGAATGCGGCAGACCGGACTGGATCGCTGCCGCAGACCTCTATTCGGAGTACCGGGATGTCCTGGACCTGCGCATGCCGGAGGCCTTTGACCCGGCAGGAATCATTACCGCCGCGCGCCAAATCTTCCAGGACTCGCCCGGATTCCTGGCGGCAGAGCGCGAGCGGCTGCAGTTGATCCTGGTGGACGACGTCCAAGAGGCAAACCCCGCCGTGTTTGAACTGCTCGCGGACATCGCGGAAGGAAAGGACGTTTTGGTGGCGTCCTCCCCGGACACCGTCGTCCAGGGGTTCCGCGGCGCACGACCGGACCTTGTCGCAGAACTGCCGCGGCTTCTCGGAGGCCTTGCGGGTACCGTGCGTGAGCTTCCGCTATGGCACACTCACCGGCACCTCCCCGACGTCGCAAAAGCGTGGACGGGCGTGGCTGCCCGCATCTCGCAGCGTGCGGGAGGCCAGTTGGCCCGGCGTCTGGACCCACTTCCTGCATCGGCAGAGGAGACTCGTTCCGGAGGTAGCCAGGCCATGGGTCGGGTGGAAGCACATGTCCTTCCCTCCACAGTCCACGAATTGCGCTACGTGGCACAACGCATCCTTGAAGCACAGCTGCGCGAAAACCACGAGTTCGGCGACATCGCAGTGATTGTGCGCAACGGTGGGCAATTGGCGCAGCTCCAGCGCTATCTGAGCGGTCAGGGAATCCCGGTCCGCGTCCCCGTCGCGGACTCGGCTGTCCGCGACGAAGTGGCTGTCCGTCCCCTGCTTGAGGTGTACGGCGTGGTGCTGGATGCTGCCAAGCTGACGCCTGAGTCTGCCGTCTCGCTTCTCACGTCGAGGATCGGCGGGGCTACCGCCATCGAGTTGCGCCGCCTGCGGCAATCCCTGCGCCGTGAGGAACTGTTGGGCGGTGGTGGACGGTCCAGCGATGCGTTGCTGGTTGAAGCGTTGCTGGAGCCTGGGGCACTGGGTTCTTTGGGCATCGAGGGTAATTCGGCCCGCCGTTTGGCCCGCATGATCGCGGCGGGACGTTCGGCGGCCGCCGAACCCGGAGCTAACGCGGAGACGGTGTTGTGGGCGTTGTGGCAAGCCACCGGCCTGGCTTCGCGCTGGACGGAAATGGCGCTCGACGGCGGCGCGGCCGGCGCCCGGGCGGACCGGGACCTTGACGCCATGATGGCACTGTTCCACACTGCCGAGCGCTATGTCGACCAGCTCCCAGGCTCCGGTCCCGAACAGTTCCTCGAGTATCTGCTCAGCCAGGAACTCCCCATGGACACCCTTGCCGCCAGGGCACAGTTGGAGGAAGCGGTGGAGCTCATGACGCCGGCCAGCGCGGCCGGGCGGGAGTGGGCCGTGGTCATCGTGGCGGGTCTACAGGAGGGCGTCTGGCCCAATACGAGGCTCCGTGGTGAACTCCTCGGGAGTACTTTGTTCGCCGATGCCGTGGAGCATGGAGTCGAACATGCCCTGCAACGCGGGCCCCTCAGCAGGCTGCGCGATATCCGCTACGACGAACTGCGCAGCTTCTCCACAGCAGTTTCGCGGGCCCGGGAAGTCCTCATCTGCACCGCGGTTTCTTCCGAAGACGAGCAGCAGTCTGCCTTTCTCGACTACGTGGCCCCGTTGGAACCGGGACAGTACCAACGTGAGTACACACCGGTTGGCCGGCCCATGACGCTGCGTGCCTTGGTGGCAGAGCTGAGGCAGCGCGTTCAGCCGGACGACGCCGCGCTTGCCCGCCCGGGCGTCGCCGAGGATGCGGCTGAAGCTGCGCGCGTGCTGGCACACCTTGCCACCGCAGAGCCCGCAGTGCCGGGCGCGCATCCGGATTCCTGGTGGGGTCTGGCACCGCTTAGCAGCGAGGCGCCGGTGGTCCCGGCGGAAGGCACGGTGTTCGTTTCTCCTTCGAAGGTGGAAACTGTGCACGAATCGCCGTTGGATTGGTTTGTCCAGGCGGCCGGGGGCGAAGCCGCTACCGACTTTGCCCGCAGCCTGGGCACCTTGGTTCATGCGATTGCCCAGGAGTTGCCCGATGCTTCCGGCGCGGAATATGTCGCCGAGCTCGTGCGTCGCTGGCCGACCCTGGGCATGAAGGACAACTGGGAGGGCAGGCTGGACTTCCAACGGGCAGAGCAGATGGTCCGGAAACTCGCCCAATACGTCCTTGTCATGCGGAGCGAAGGCCGAAGCCTGGCCGGGGTGGAAGTGGACTTCGAGGTTCCTCTTCCGGAGGTGCGTCTGGGCCACGTTGCCGAGGATTCCGATGTTGTCCGGAACGCCGTCCTTCGGGGACAAGTGGATCGTTTGGAAATAGATGCAGAGGGCAGGCTAGTGATTGTCGACCTCAAGACGGGCAAACGCCAGCCGGGCAAAGCCGAACTCGCCAGGCACCCCCAGCTCGGTGCGTATCAGGCGGCGGTACTGCACGGGGCGTTCCAGGATCTGCCTGTTCCGGGGCTTGTTCCCGGCGGTGCCGTGCTGGCACAGCTGGGGACCAAGACAAAAACGCCTGCGGTCCAAGTGCAGGAGCCCCTGGACCCGGGAGATAACTGGGCACAGGACCTTGTCAGCGAGGCCGCCGTGCTCATGGCCGGAGCAAGCTTCGAAGCACGTCACGATCCCTCGAAAGGGAGCCATGGAGGCCACAGCTGCCGACTGCCCGATATTTGCCCGTTGTGCGCCAGGGGAAAGCAGGTCACGGAATGACCGTCCAGACACTCGCGGGAATTGAGGCCGGAGACGCCGCCGAAGATGCCGCGGTCCTGCCGGAACCTCGATTTTCGCCCGGCGAATTGGCCGATATCCTCGGCGAACGGAACCGTCCCACGGACGAACAATCCGCGATTATTGCGTCACCGTTGACCCCCCGGCTGGTCATCGCCGGCGCCGGATCGGGAAAGACCGCAACCATGGCGGACCGTGTGGTATGGCTCGTCGCGAACGGATTCGTTCGCCCCGAAGAGGTCCTTGGCGTCACCTTCACCCGTAAAGCCGCAGGGGAGCTGGCCAGCCGTATCCGCGCGAAATTGGCCACCCTGCAGCGCATCGCGTCCTCGGACAACGGGCAGTACGGCTTCCCGGAGGGCGTTGCAGGCTCCGATGAGCTTGAACCCAAAGTGTCTACGTACCATTCCTACGCCAGCGGGATCGTATCCGACTACGGCCTGCGCCTGGGCATCGAGCGCGATGTGGTGCTGCTCGGCGGCGCCCAGGCCTGGCAGCTCGCGAGTGAAGTGGTCGAAGCGTACGACGGCGACTACGAGCACTTCACCGCTGCCAAGTCCACGTTGGTCAATGCCGTGATGCAGTTGGCCGGCGAGTGCGCCGAACACTTGCGAGAACCAGCCGAGGTCCAGTGCTGGTTGATGGACCGGGTGTCCGAATTCGCGCAATTGCCCTATGTGTCCGCGGCGAAAAAGAACCCGAGCCAAGCTGCCGGTGATCTCGGCGCCATGTTGCGTACCAGGGCCAGCGTCGCGGACATGGTGGGGCGATACCAAGAGGCCAAGAGGAATCGCGGCGTCCTCGACTTCGGCGACCTCGTTGCGCTCGCCGCGAAGATCGCCCAGGACATACCCTTGGCCGCTGCCACCGAACGGGCCCGCTACAAGGTGGTGCTGTTGGATGAATTCCAGGACACCTCGCACGCGCAACTGGTCCTGTTCTCCCGCCTGTTCGGGGGAGGGCACGCTGTGACGGCGGTGGGGGACCCGAACCAGTCCATCTATGGGTTCAGGGGTGCTTCCGCCGGCCAACTGTTCCACTTTGTCCAGGAATTTCCCGTCCGGGTGGAAGACGGTTTTGTAACGGCATCCCTTACAACTGCACCCACCTCGTACCTGACCACCGCGTGGCGGAACGGGCGCAACATCCTGGCCGCCGCCAATGTCATTTCCGCCCCTCTGAACAAGGCCGCCGCGAATGACGGAGCCCCGGGCTCCAGGGCCGACGACGGTTCCGTCGCAGTGCCTCCGCTGCAGCCGAGCCCGGCAGCCGTGGACGGCAACGTCGTTCTCGGACGATTTGCCACCGACGAAGACGAAGCCGCAGCGATTGGGCGGGACGTCCGGCGCTACCGGCGCACAGTCTTTGAAACCGCGGCCGACGGTACGCCGGTTTCTCCCACCATGGCGGTGCTATGCCGCCGCCGGGCGCAGATGGAGTGCTTGCGGCGGGAATTCGAGGTCCAGGGGATCCCCTACGAAATAGTCGGCCTCGGCGGGCTCCTCGACACCCCTGAAGTAGTGGACCTCGTTGCCGCGCTCCGGGTCCTCGCCGATCCCGGCCGTTCCGATGCCCTGATGCGTTTGCTGGCAGGCGCCCGGTGGAGGATCGGAACTGCTGATCTGATGGCATTCCGCGACTGGTCCCAGTTCCTCGCAAGGCGGCGATCCCACGGCGGTGCGGGGGACCGCGGCGCCCCAAACGATGCGTCAATCGCGGACGAAAGCCCGATGGAGACGGTCGTGGAGAGCGACATTACTGATGCGGCCAGCCTTGTGGAAGCGCTGGACTTCCTGCCACGCCCGGGGTGGACTTCCGGCCACGGACGCTCGCTCAGCGCGGAGGCTTTGGACCGTCTTGGCCGGCTGTCTGCGGAACTTCGGAACCTGCGGGGATTCATCGGAGACGATCTGACCACGCTGATCGGCGAGGTGGAACGTGCCATGCTGCTGGACATTGAGGTCGCTGCGAAGCCCGGCACGAGTATCCACCAGGCCCGCCGGAACCTGGACGCATTCCACGATGCCGCGGCGGGTTTCCTGCAGACTTCGCAGCGCGTGGACCTTCTGGCTTTCCTGGGCTGGCTTGAAGCGGCCGCATCGGAAGAAGGCGGACTGGACATGGCCGACGCCGAGGTGAACCACGAAGCCGTGCAATTGCTGACAGTCCACGCCTCCAAAGGATTGGAATGGGACGTTGTTTTCGTCCCCGGTCTCAACGCCGGAGCCTTTCCGAGCAACCGGGACTCCCGGTGGAGCAGCGGTACCGCTGCCTTGCCATGGCCCCTTCGTGGCGACCGGGCGGATCTCCCTCAATGGGATCTGGACCAGCCGGACCAAAAGGGCTGGCTGGACGCCGAAAAGGACTTCAAATCGAAAGTCCAGCACCACGGCGAAGCCGAAGAGCGGCGACTCGCCTACGTTGCCTATACCCGCGCAAAGTTCGTCCTGTGGGCATCGAGCGCCGCGTGGAATGGTTCCCGGGCAGGCATTGCCGAGACGTCACCTTTCCTTGCAGAGCTGGCCGGCCTTGCCGGTGAGGCAGGAGACAGCGAGGGCGGAGCATCGGCTGCCATTCACCCGCAGTCCCTCAGCGAAGACGCGCTGCCCACTGAGAGTCCCTTGACAGTCGGCGCCGAGGTGGCGATCTTCCCCTATGATCCGCTCGAAGGTCCAAGCGACCCTCGCACAGGGGAACGGCTCCGCTTGGTACCGGGGCGGCGGGCCGCCATGGAGGCGGCAGCAACCCGGGTCAGGGAGGCCATCGAGGGACTGCGGACGGATTCGCCGCTGGTCGTCGATGCCTCGGGGACCTCCCTACGCGGTGCCGCAGCGGGCTGGGCCGCCGAAGCGGAGTTGTTGTTGGAACGGCAGTTGCGGCGGAAGCCCGTCCAGGACGTCCATTTGCCCGGACACATCTCGGCATCGATGTTCGTTGACCTGGGAGACGACCCCAGCGCGGTCCTGGCCCAGCTCCGGCGCCCGGTGCCCCGGCAACCCGGGATCTCGGCACGCAAAGGCACCGCTTTCCATTCCTGGGTGGAGGAATACTACGGAACCACCGGCATGCTGGATATCGACGAAGCCCCCGGCTCTGACTCCCACATTGACGAAGCCTATGGACTTGACGACATGGTGGCGACGTTCAGCAATTCAGAATGGGCACACCGGTCCCCGGCCTTCGTTGAAGTTCCCGTGGAAACAAGGATCGGGGACGTCGTGGTTCGCGGACGGATTGACGCAGTCTTCCAAAGCGCCGATGGCATATGGGAACTGGTGGACTGGAAAACGGGCAAACGCCCGGCCGGGAGTCAACTCAAGACGCGTGCGGTGCAACTGGCCGTCTACCGGCTGGCATGGGCGCGCCTCAAGGGTGTTCCGTTGGATCACGTCAGTGCAGCGTTCTACTACGTTGCCGATGACGCTGTCGTGAGGCCCCATGACCTGGGCACGGCCGAAGAACTGGAGAAGATCATCGCTTCCGCGCTGGGTAGCCGAACCGATAGGCAGCCGAAGCCGCTAGGCAGCCGAAACCACGGCAGCCAAGCCGGGAAGGACTAGTGGTCCTTGGCGTCTTGGAGCGGCGCGGGCTCCACTATCTGGAGGGCCGTCGTCGAGGTGTCGTCAGCTTCGGACGGCGCCTCCGGCGTCGGGTTGATCCCGTCTGCTGAATCTCCCGAAGGCTCCGGGATAGCTGTAACACTCACCGTCGGCTTTGCGGAGTCGCCCTCGGGGGCCTTCTCTTCCGAAGCCATAACGACTGCCGGTGCTGCCGGCCCTTCCGCGGCGGCAAGTTCCGCGGCGGCAAGTTCCGCAGCTGCAAGTTCCGCCGCGGCATCTGCCTCCTCGGCTGCCAACGCGTTCTGCTCCTCGATGTCGTCGGCGAGGGATTTGAGCATCGCCTCGGCCTCTGCCGTCATCTCGCTGTGACCGGCTGCCAAGGCCTTGACGAGATACTGGGCCAGGGCGAATTCGGCGAGAAGTGCCGAGCGTCGGAGCAGATGGCCATCGGGCGTGTCCCGCCGGGCTTCCGTGTAGTGCCGCAATACGGACTCCACGAAGCGCTGTTCGTTTGAGGCCACGAGCCAGGCGAAATCATCGGCGGGATCGCCGATGCGCAGATCGGTCCACCCCGTCACCGCCGTCACGCTGTCGCCGTCGACCAGCAGATTGTCTTCATGGAGATCGCCGTGGACCACGCACGGGTTGAAGCGCCACAGCGCCACGTCCTCGAGTGCGTGCTCCCAGCGACGCAACAGCGCGGGCGGAATCTTGCCCGTGGTGGCGGCCTGGTCCAGCTCGTTCAACTTGCGCTGGCGGAATTCGTTGGCCGTGTAGCTGGGAAGATCGGCGTTATTGACGAGCGATTGGGGGAGATCGTGGACGGCGGCCAGTGCCACACCGATCTCCTTGGCCAAGGCATCACTGCAGGTCGACAACTCTTCGATGCTGCGCGTGGCACCAGCCAAGTGGGCGTACACAAATGTGCTCAGCGCACCTTGGCGAACGGTTCCGGCCACAGTGGGCATCAGAAAAGGCAGCTCGGCCCGGATCGCCGGAGCGAAAGCCCGCAGAATCATGAATTCGGTTTCCAGCCGGGTGCTGGCTTCCGGATGGCGCGGCGAACGGACACGCCACCGTTTGCCCTCCGAGTCCAGCAGAAGCGCCGAATCGAAATCGGCAGCATCATCCGGGGCGGTGGCGGCAGCCATCGGCGTCAGGCCGGGCACCGCCGCAGTAGCTACAGCGGCCAGTTCGAACGGTGTTCTTCTCACGCCTTCCACGGTAGATTGACAAGCGCTTCTGGCAGCGATGCAGTGCGGCGAGTCTTGAGATCCGCTGGAAAACAGCATCCAGGGGCGTGGATCGCTGAAAGATCCAAATGTCAATTGTCGGTGCGAGTCAGTACGGTAGGTACATGAGTTTCACCGAGTTCCAGGCGCCGGCAAACCACCTTATCGATACCGTTCTTCCAGTGCGCCCTGCCATGGTTGACCGCGGATCTGCCGAGCGCCTGAAGCCAGGCATGCTTGACGAAGTGATCTCCTCAGGATCCGCCAAGGCGATGGTGGTGTCCCAGCGTCAGGCCCTCGTGGTGGGTGACAAGCTGTGGCTGGGCGACGCCGCGCCGCTCTTCGAAAACCTTAAAGCCGCCGGCGGACCGCTCACTGCCATTTATCTCGGCCGGACGCTCGCTGCTTCCTCTGTCCCGGAGCAAACATCAATCGTCCTCTTTGTGCCCACCGAGCCGGTTTCGCCTCGGGCCGCGGGCCTTCCGGCCGACGGCTCCTGGGCGGGATTCCGGGAGGTCGCCGCGCGCCTTGGTGCCATGGACACAGCCTTGTTTGTTGAGGCCAGCGCCATTTCCAATTGGCATGCCACCCATACCCACTGCCCGCAGTGTGGAACTCCCACGGAAATCGAAGCCGGCGGCTGGGTTCGCAGGTGCCCGCGGGACAAATCGGAACACTATCCGAGGACCGATCCGGCCATCATCGTCACTGTGGTCGGTTCCGACGGCAGGCTGCTCCTGGGCGGGGGAGGGCCGCTTGACGCCAAGAACTACTCCACGCTCGCCGGCTTCGTTGAGCCCGGGGAATCGCTCGAACAGGCCGTGGTTCGCGAAATCGGGGAAGAAGTGGGTGTGCGGGTCACCGCTTGCCAGTACCTTGGCTCGCAGTCGTGGCCGTTTCCGGCCTCGCTTATGCTCGGGTTCACCGCAACGACGGACGACGTCGAGGCCCGGCCCGACGGCGTAGAGGTCACCCGGGCACGCTGGTTCAGCCGTGCGGAACTCCAGGCAGCCGTGCTCAGCGGCGAGATCACGATCTCCACAAGGCTTTCGATTGCCCGTTCCCTGATCGAGCACTGGTACGGCGGCGTCATCGAGGATCTCCAGCAGTGACAGAGGGTATTTTCAGCGACACCGCTTCACTCGAGGACCGGATTCTCGGCGGACTTGACGCCGAGCAACGGGAAGTCGCCAGCAACCTCACTGGTCCCATGTGCGTCCTCGCGGGAGCGGGTACGGGAAAAACCCGGGCCATTACGCACCGCATCGCCTATGGTGTCCACTCCGGCGTTTACAGCCCTCAGCGCCTCCTGGCTGTCACCTTCACCTCCCGGGCCGCCGCCGAGATGCGCAGCCGGCTGCGGGATCTCGGCGTCGGAAACGTCCAAGCACGCACCTTTCACGCCGCTGCGCTCAGGCAACTGCAGTTCTTCTGGCCGCAGGCGGTCGGCGGCGTCCTGCCGAACTTGCTCGACCACAAGGCGAACATGATCGCCGAAGCCGCACGGCGGCTCCGGCTGAGTACCGATCGAGCTTCCATCCGTGACCTTGCGGCGGAGATCGAGTGGGCCAAGGTTTCCATGCTGACGCCGGCAAACTACCTTGAGAACGCCCAGGACCGCGGCACTCCGGGAGGTTTTGACCTCACCGCCGTCGCACGGGTTTTCCAGTCTTACGAAGACGTGAAGACGGACCGCAACGTGATCGATTTCGAGGACGTCTTGTTGATCACCGTAGGCATCCTTCAGGAAGACCCGAAAGTCGCAGCGACGGTCCGCGAGCAGTACCGGCACTTTGTGGTGGACGAGTACCAGGACGTTTCGCCGTTGCAACAGCGGCTTCTTGAGCTGTGGCTTGGCGGCCGCGACGAACTCTGCGTGGTGGGCGACTCCAGCCAGACCATCTACTCGTTCACGGGAGCCTCTCCCAAGCATCTCCTGGGATTCAAGGGCCACTACCCTTCGGCGACGGTCGTCAAACTGGTTCGTGACTACCGTTCCACGCCTCAAGTGGTGAAGCTCGCCAACGATCTCCTCGGATCCCGCCGCAGTGGAGGAACGGTTGCCGACGCCGCCTGGGCCAAACCCCTGCAGTTGGTGGCCCAGCGCCCGGCCGGTCCGGAGCCGCGGTTCATGGAATGCCCCGACGACGAGGCCGAGGCGGCGGTGGTCGCAGGCCGGATCCGGGAATTGATCGACGCCGGCACCAAGGCGAGCGAGATTGCCGTGCTGTTCCGCACCAACGGCCAATCGGAAGCGTACGAACAAGCCCTTGCTTCGGCGGGCATCGGCTACCAGCTGCGGGGTGGTGAGCGGTTCTTCGCGCGCAAGGAAGTCCGGGATGCTATCCTGCAGTTGCGCGCCGCCACGCGTGCGGTGGCCGAGGATTCCGCCAAGGAGCCGCTGGGCCAACTGGTCCGGGACATCGTGGCTTCGCTCGGTTACACGGATGCCGCCCCGCATAGCGGCGGTGCCCTTCGCGAACGCTGGGAGTCGCTGGCCGCGCTCGTGGCCCTCGCGGACGAACTGGCCATTAGCCGCGGGCCGGAATTCACGTTGATGGAATTCGTCAACGAGCTCCAGGAACGTTCGGTGGCCCAGCACGCCCCGACGGTCCAGGGCGTGACTCTCGCATCGTTGCACGCCGCGAAGGGCCTGGAATGGGACGCTGTGTTCCTGGTGGGCTTGAGCGAGGGACTTATGCCCATTTCCTTCGCCGACACTCCCGAGAGCGTGGACGAGGAACGCCGTCTGCTTTACGTCGGGATCACGCGGGCACGCGAGCACCTGAACCTGTCCTGGTCCACGGCACGCACGCCTGGTGGCCGTGCCAACCGCAAGCCTTCGCGTTTCCTCGACGGGCTCCGCCCCGATTCGGTGCTCGGGGCCAACGCGCGCAGCCGCCCGACGCCACGGCGTAAGGCGGCAGCACCGGCGTCGTGCAGGGTCTGCGGCACGATGCTCGCCACTGGCGCTGAACGCAAAGTGGGTCGCTGCAGCCAGTGCCCGCCCACGTACGAGGACCAGACCTTTGAGGCTTTGCGGCAATGGCGCAAGGAAGAGGCCTTGAGCAACGAGGTTCCCGCCTATGTGGTCTTCACGGACGCGACGTTGACGGCCATCGCCGAGGCCCGGCCCACTTCGCTTGAGGAACTGGCGAAACTCGCCGGCGTCGGACCTTCCAAACTGGAAAAGTACGGCGAAGCCGTGCTGGCAGTTCTGGTTGAGAACGGGTCTGCCTAGTGCCCCGGGTGGCAGGCCAGCCCGATCTGCCGCTGACCACCGATGACGGCATACCCGTCGTCGTTCGCCGCTCTGCCCGCCGGCGTCGTACCGTGGCGGCTTTCTGGGAGGACGGGAACGCCGTTGTTGCGATCCCTGCCCACTTCACGAAGGCGCAAGAAGGCGAATGGGTCCGGCGGATGCTGGACAAGCTCAAGCGCCAAGGGCAGAGAGGCGCCCAGGGCGCCGGCAGGCGGAAACCCGCGAGCGATGCAGCCCTTGCCGGTCATGCCGCGGAATTGTCTTCAAAGTATCTGGGCGGGCGAGCCATCCCGACGTCGGTCCGCTGGGTCAGCAACCAGAAGTCACGGTGGGGCTCGGCAACTCCGGCGGACGGGACCATCCGGCTTTCCGACAAGCTCCAGTCGATGCCGCAATGGGTGATCGATTACGTGTTGCTCCACGAACTCGCGCATTTGCTGGTGGCCGGGCACAACGCCGCGTTTTGGCGCTTGCTGGAGGCGTACCCCGAAACACAGCGGGCGAAGGCCTTCCTGGAGGGCGTCGCCTTTGCGACGTCCCGTGGGCTTGGACCGGATGAAGAAGGCGCCGGCGCTCCAGCCGGAAGCTGGGACGCCGACGCCGACTAGGCGTTCAAGGAGCGGCTAAGCTTTCGGCTCGCCCGGCTCCGTGTTTTCAGGGGAGTCTCCGTCTTCAGGCTTCGGAGCCTCCGGGCTCCCCTCTGTGTTCTCCTCATCCTTCGGAGCGTCGTAGCCACCTTCAAGGAGCTTCTGCAGCGCATCGTCCACTTCGGTGTCGCTGGCTTCGGCCAGGCGGCGCCGTTCAGTGAAGCCCGCCGGGTCGTCGAGGTCATGCGCCGTGGGGAGCAAATCGGGGTGCTGCCAGATGGCATCGCGCCCGGCGATTCCCCGCTCGTCCTTCAGGGCAGCCCACAGCGTGGCGGCTTCACGCAGGCGCCGCGGGCGCAGCTCGAGTCCCACCAGGGAGGAGAACGCGTGTTCAGCGGGTCCTCCCGTGGCGCGGCGCCTCCGCACTGTCTCGCGGAGTGCGACGGCGGATGGCAGCACATTCCCGGTGGCAGCAGCCGTGAGTTCGTCCACCCAGCCCTCAACCAGCGCCAGGGCCGTTTCGAGTTTCTCCAGTGCAGCCGACTGTTCGGGAGTGCGCTCGGGTGTGAACACCCCTTGGGAGAGGGCTTCTTGAATGCCCTCGGGGTTGCCGGGATCCAGGTCCCGGGCGAGGTCCTCGACGCGGGACAGGTCGATGTGGATGCCTCGGGCATAAGCTTCGATCGCTCCGAGGAGATGGCCTCGCAGCCATGGAACCTGCACGAAGAGGCGGGCATGCGCGGCTTCGCGGACGGCGAGGAACAACCGGACGTCATTCTCAGGGACGCTTAGGCCTTCGCCGAATTTCGCCACATTGGCGGGTAGCAATGCCATCTCGAGATCAGCCAGTGGAACGCCGATGTCGGTAGAGCTGACCACCTCGGCTGACAAGGCGCCGATCGCCTGGCCCAGCTGTATGCCGAAGATGGCTCCGCCCATGTTCTGCAACATGGACGAGGTGCCACCCATCATGGCCTTCATTTCTTCCGGCATTTGCTGGGTCAGTGCGTCCGACAGGGCGTTGGCGATGCTGTTGGCCACCGGCTCCGTGAGCCGTTTCCACGTAGCGAGGGTAGCTTCCACCCATTCAGCGCGGGACCACGCGCGGCCGATGAGGCCCGTTGCCTGAAGATCGGTGACCGGATCCAACCAGAGTTCCGCGAGCCGGAGCGCCTCGTCGACTTCGCGGGCCTGCACCGCATTCACGGACGGATCCGTGCCGGCAGCGGCAACACGGCGTGCATTCTCGTGGGCGAGCTGCCAATTGACGGGACCCTCTGAAGTGGAGCTCATCATGGCCTGCACCTGGGCGAACATTTGCTGCAGCATGTTGGGGTCGTTCGGCAGCCCTGCGGCCTTTGCCAGTTCGGCGGGGTCGATATTGCCCATGCCTTGCCCGCCCATCAGGTTCTTCAGCATTTCTGCCAAGGGATCCACGGGTGAATCGTCTCCGTTGGGAGGGGTATTGGGGTTGGAGGTCATGGTGCCGCCGATCGTCGGTGTGACTGGTGATCACTTTCAAGGTACCGCGATGCCCCGGGGCTGTCTGCCTCAGGAACGCGTCGTTCGCTCTAGGCAAAGCACCCCAGGCGGGCACAGCAAAGTAGGGTGGATCGTTGGTATGTTTACTGGCCTCCACCATGAGGGGGTCGAAACGGTAGTGCTGGGCACACGGTTCCCGGCGCGGAGAGGTCTTCCATTGACTAGTTTGCCGAGCCCCGGAGCGGCCGGGGAACCCGGACAGCCTCTCGGCCCCTCCAACTCCCCGGACGTCCCGACGTCGGACGGGCATTTCCCGGAGCGGGACACCGCACCATCGCAGGAGCCAGGGCAGGAATCGCCCGACGCGCCCCAACCGCCACGGCGCCGTGACGGCCGGTACGTCGCGATGCTCGTCTCCGGCGCCCTGACCATTGTGTTGGGAATCGCCGCGGCTGTCCTCCCTGTTCCTTACGTCGTGGAATCTCCCGGACCGACGTTCAACACCTTGGGCACGGACCACGACAAGCCGGTCATTAGCATCTCCGGGCACGCGACGTATCCTGCCAAAGGAAATCTGGACCTGACCACCGTCTACATCAACGGCGGCCCCAACGGACCCGTCAACATTTTCGAGGCCTTCCAAGCCTGGCTGGATGGTTCCAAGGCCGTATACCCCGAAGAACTTCTCTATCCCAAGGGCGTCACCAAGCAGCAATCCGAACAGGAAAGCGCGCTTGCCATGACTACCTCCCAAGAGAACGCAGTTGCCTCGGCCCTCAAGGAAGAGAACATTCCGTACGGGCAGAAGCTTGCAGTCGCAGGGTTGTCCGATGGCTCGGCCTCGGCAGGCAAACTCCAAACAGGGGATGTCTTCACGTCGATCAACGGGAAGGCGGTCACGTCCCTGAACGTCGTCCAAACCGCACTGGCCGAGGGCGCGGGCGCGCCCGCCGCCGTCGTCGTCGATCGGAACGGCAAGCCTGTGACGGTGAGCATCACTCCGGGCAAGGGCTCGAACGGCAAGTACATCCTGGGCGTACTGCTTCAGTACAAGTTCACCTTCCCGTTCGACGTCAAGATCTCCCTGGACCAGGTGGGCGGACCGAGCGCCGGCATGATGTTCGCGCTGGGCATCATCGACAGCATCACCCCCGGCGACCTCACGGGGGGCAAGCATGTGGCCGGCACCGGCACCATTTCGCCGGACGGCACCGTGGGACCCATTGGTGGAATCGCCCAGAAAATGCGCGGAGCCCGCAACGGCGGCGCCACGCTTTTCCTCGCGCCTGCCGCCAATTGCGACGAGGTCGTTGGGCACGTTCCGGACGGGCTGCAGGTAGTCAAAGTGGACACTCTGGCGGACGCAAAATCAGCCGTCGAGCGACTCGCCTCGGGCCAGAATGTGTCCCGCCTCCCGACATGCTCCAACAACTAGACTGATGATGGAACTTAGCTCCACCGCCACTCGTGGCACTAATGACGGCCTCCGCCATTAGCACCCGGCACCGGGGCCGACGAACACACGCACTGATGACCGTTAACTGACGACCAGCGATGAGGTATCGAGTTTGTCCCGTCCAGCCAGCACCAGCCCGCCCGGAAGACCGCAGCGGAGACGGGGTGCACTCACTCCAACTCTGATCATCGTCGCCGTCGCCGTGGTGGGATTCATTTTCTTCGCCAATGTGTGGACAGACGTCCTCTGGTACCAGCAGTTGGGCTTCTTCGAAGTCTATTTCAGGGAGAACCTGGCCCGGATCCTGAACTTCCTCGCCGGCTTCGTCCTGATGTTCGTGCCGGTCTTCTACGCAATCCGCGTTGCCTACCACGCACGGCCCGTTTACGCTCCGGACTCCGAGGTCAGGGACAACCTGAACCGGTACCAGGCCCAACTCGAACCCGTGCGACGCGTGGTCATGATCGGCATCCCCGTGCTGTTCGGCCTCTTTGCAGGCAGCGCGGCCGCGAGCCAGTGGCAATCGGTGCTTTTGTTCTTCAACCAGGTACCCTTCGGCCAGGCCGATCCCCAGTTTGGCCTGGACATCAGCTTCTATCTCATGACTTTGCCGTTCCTTGGCTTTGTCACGGGTTTCCTCATGAGCGTTGTGGTGATTGCCGGAATCGCGGGAATCCTCACCCACTACCTCTATGGCAGCATCCGGCTCATGGAACGCGGCATCTTCACCAGCCGTGCCGCCCAAATCCACCTCGCCGTGACCGGGGCCGTTTTCCTGCTGCTGCTTGGAGCCAACTTCTGGCTTAACGTCTACGACACCGTTCAAAACCAAGGTGGACACTGGGCGGGCGCCCTGTATACCGACGTCAACGCCGTGATCCCAACGCAGACAATCCTGGCCGTTGCCGCGGGTCTGGTGGCTATCCTCTTCATTGTGGCCGCTGTGATCGGGCGTTGGCGCCTGCCCGTGATCGGCACGGCCATGCTGATCATCACGTCCATCCTTGCCGGTGGCGTCTACCCTTGGGTTATCCAGCAGTTCCAAGTCCGTCCCTCCGAGCAGACGTTGGAAAACAAGTACATCGATCGCAATATTTCGATGACCCGGGCCGCCTACGGTTTGGATAAGATCCAGGTATCCCCTTACAACGCCACCACGGATGCCAAGACCGGGGCGCTTGCCAAGGATGCGCAGACCACCGCCAATATCCGGCTGTTGGACCCGAACCTTGTCTCTTCTGCGTTCTCCCAGTTGGAGCAGTACCGTCCGTACTACCAGTTCCCCAAGGCCCTGAACGTCGACCGTTACACCGTGGACGGCAAGACCCAGGACACCGTGATCGCTGTCCGCGAGTTGAACCAGGACGGGCTGAACGCCAGCCAGCAGACCTGGGTCAACCGGCATATCGTCTACACGCACGGTTACGGCGTCGTGGCGGCCAAGGGCAACACGGTCACCGTTGACGGCAAGCCGGACTTCCTGTTGTCCGGCATCCCGTCGATGGGTAGCCTCGGCAGCGATGCGAGCTACCAGCCCCGCATCTACTTCGGCGAAGATTCGCCTGACTACTCCGTTGTCGGCGCCCCGGACGGTGCTCCTCAGCGCGAGCAGGACCGTCCTGCCGCCACGGACAGCACCACCGAGACGCAGTACACTTTCACCGGCAATGGTGGCCCAAACGTCGGTAACTGGTTCAACCGCCTCCTGTACTCCATCAAGTTCCAGTCCTCGGATCTGCTTTTGTCTGACGGCGTCAATGCGAAGTCCCAGATCCTCTACGACCGCTCCCCGCGCGATCGAGTTCAAAAGGTCGCTCCGTACCTGACCGTGGATGGCAGCGCTTATCCCGCGGTTATTGACGGCCGGGTGAAGTGGATTGTGGACGGCTACACCACCAGCCAGTACTTTCCCTACTCTCAGCAGCAACAACTGCAAACCGCCACCGCTGACTCGCAAACGACCTCCGGGCGCACTGCGGTCTTGCCGAACAACTCCGTCAACTACATCAGGAACTCGGTCAAGGCCACTGTTGACGCCTACGACGGCTCAGTGACACTGTACGCCTGGGATGACCAGGACCCCGTCCTCAAGTCCTGGCAGAAGATTTTCCCCAGCACCATCAAACCGATCTCGGAGATGTCCGGACAGCTGATGAGCCACGTGCGGTATCCGGAGGATCTCTTCAAGGTCCAGCAGGAGCTGCTTGGCCGTTACCACGTGACCAACGCGGACAGCTTCTACCAGAACAACGACGCTTGGAGCGTCCCGAACGACCCCACCGTCACTGATCCCGTCCGGCAGCCTCCGTACTACCTGTCCCTGCAGATGCCTGGCCAGAGCAAGCCGGCGTTTCAGCTGACCTCCTCGTTCATTCCACAGGTAGTCAACGGTAACGCTCGGAACATCTTGTATGGCTTCCTGGCTGCCGACTCCGACGCCGGTAACCAGAAGGGGGTGAAGGCAGACTCGTATGGCCAGTTGCGATTGCTCCAGTTGCCCACGGATACCCAGGTTCCAGGCCCGGGCCAGGCCCAGAACAAGTTCAACTCTGATCCTGAGGTGTCGCAGCAACTCAACCTGCTCAGGCAAGGAGCCTCGGATGTGCTCAACGGCAACCTTCTGACGCTTCCTGTGGGTGGCGGCCTGCTGTACGTGCAGCCGGTGTACGTGAAGTCAACGGGTGAAACGTCCTATCCAACGCTTCAGCGAGTGCTCGTAGCATTCGGCGACAAGGTAGGGTTCGCCTCCACCTTGGATGCCGCGCTGAAGGTTTTGTTCGGGGGCGACTCGGGGGCCTCGGCGGGAGACTCGGCAAATAACGGCCAGACCCCCACTCCGCCGGGGACCACCACGCCACCGGCCGCTGCGGATGCACAGGCCCAGCTGAAGGCTGCGCTGGACCAGGCCAACAAGGCCATCCAGGATGGCCAGGCTGCGCTGGCCAAGGGCGACTTCGCCGGATACGGTGCCCAGCAGAGCCTCCTGTCCGCGGCAATACAGAAAGCGCTCGACGCCGAGTCCCGGCTTGGTGTCACCCCGGCTCCGTCGGCAAGTGCCGGCCCTTCGGCGAGTCCGTCCGCGAGCCCGTCGGCGAGCCCGTCGCCCTCGCCAAGCAAATAGCTGACTCCAGCTGGCCGATTTCGGCATAGCTGAGGGTTTTTGCAAGACCGGGCCGGCCCTGAACCAGGGCTGGCCCGGTCTTCCTTTTGATCTGGTGGCCCCTGCAGCTTGGCCGCAGGGCCGGGGAGACGGAGGTCACGTCGTTTCGATTTGGCCTGACATTCACCTGCAGGTAAAGTAGTTCTTGCGACGCGGGGTGGAGCAGTTCGGTAGCTCGCTGGGCTCATAACCCAGAGGTCACAGGTTCAAATCCTGTCCCCGCAACTGGAGATAAGATCCGGCACAGTGGAAACACTGTGCCGGATCTTTTTGTTTTCCACCGATTTGTGGGTGGTGGAGTGCGGGATGGGTAGAACGCGCGGGCGGTGCGGGCCTGGCACGTCCGCCCAGGGATCGTCTTCGCTCGGATGTCGGATTTTGCTCAATCATTCGAATAGACAAATTCCGGGCCCGCGGAATCAGGGACCGGCAACTTCGGCGAAGAGAATGATCCAGCAGAATCCGACAATGTCCATCGATCGTAGCTCCCGTCGACTTGGATCTGGTCATGGACCTCCCCGGTCACCGGGATCCGCGGGGTAACGTTCCAGCACCAGGCCGTGCGGCGGCGGAATGACCGGGCGGCGCCGAATGAGGTGGGCGAAGACTGACCGGAGGTGCCCTTCAGCCAGTCAGGGAACCCTTCGGGCTCTGAGCGTCGGCTGACGTCCGGGCGTTCACCGGAGCGGCTAGCCCCGCAGACCGGGCACCGGTAGCGCTGCTTGCCCGCGGCCGTTTTTCCGTTCCGTCCCAGCGCCTGACCACAGTCCTGTCACGTCCGTCCTGACCTTCTTTGAGCCGCCTGGGCGCCCAAATGACGCGACCCGCCGTGTCGCAAGCGCTTTCCCAAAGCAAAGAGGGTCAGGACGGCGCCGAGCACCGGCGACAATAGCCCCGCCTCTCAGGGCCTGTTACTTTCATCCCGAGGGCTCCCTTTGAGGCCTCAGTTCCCATCGTGCCGCAGCCCACACCCGAGTGGTCAAGGGTGTCCGTGAATGTGCGGTAGAGTTGATTTTGCGACGCGGGGTGGAGCAGTTCGGTAGCTCGCTGGGCTCATAACCCAGAGGTCACAGGTTCAAATCCTGTCCCCGCAACCAAATAAACGAAAGAGTCCGCCCGGCTGGGCGGACTCTTTGGTTTAACTCCCTTTTTGCAGCCTTCTGAATCCTGAAGTAAGGGTTATAGGACAAAACGTGTGTATATCCCGAGCGGGTCATGTCCGCCCGGGCTTGTCTTCGCCCGGATGCCGGATTCTGCTCAATCATTCGAATGGACAAATTCCGGGCCCGCGGAATCACGGGACCGGCAACCTCAGCCAAGAGAATGATCCAGCAGAATCCAACGGTGTGCGCAGATGCTGTCGATCTGGACATGGTCTTGGACACGGATTCAGAAGGCTATGCGGGCCGATCAGGGTGAATCGTTTTTCCACACGTAGAAGCGGCGAGATCCACACTGAGATTGCCCAAAACACACTGATTTTTGGCAAATCTGTACGGATTTTGACCAGGTCGACCCCTGAGAGGCGAAATATCGGGCTACTTTCTTGGGCGAGGGAACAAAGCTTCATCAGTGGATTTCAGGCTGGGCTCAGCGTCGACCGACTTGAGGAGGAGCTTCGATGAATACGGCATCGAAAATTATTGGTACGGCCATGGGCGGAATGGCCGGGGGATTGGCACTGTCGTTCATTCTGTGTGTGGCCACAAGCGTGATCGCCATTTCGACGGGCTCCCCGGCGACCCTTCCGGGTCTGTTTACCGCGACCGCCGGAACCGAAAACGGGGCACTGGTCTTGGAATTCCAGCCCAACTTCGCCGGAATCCTTGTGGTCACAGCGTTGTCGGTGCTTGTCCGCGTGGTGATGGCCGTGCAAAGCAACAATGTGTCCCCTGGGCTCTCAGGACGCAACTAATGGGCGCTGCTTCGCGATGACGGCGACGGGCGCATGCTCCGCGTGGCGCTGAGACAAGTCCGGCCGCGTGACCCACGCCGATCCGAACGCTTCAAGCGTTGACAGTCCAGTTCCTCGAGGACCACACTTGGGCCGAATGGCCTGTTCATCCTGACGGAATGGGCCGCCCTGAGGAGGGCCGAGATGATCAGCGCAAGCATGGTCGTGGCGACAATTCCGGTCACGGATCTGGAACGGGCGAAAGAGTTCTACGGCGGCATCCTGGGGCTGACCTTCCTCTGGGAAACTCCGGTAGGCGTACGGTACCGGTGCGGCCCCGTCAGTGAGATCTCGGTCTTCAAGCGTCCGCCTACCACTACGGAGCACACCCTTGCCCACTTCGAAGTGGACGACATCGAGGCGGTCGTCCAAGACCTGGCCGCCAAGGGCGTTGAGTTTCTCGACTACACAGAGGGTCCGCTCGCCACGACAGGGCATATCGCCCAGCTCGGCCCGGCCCGCGGCGCTTGGTTCCGTGATCCCGACGGGAACACCCTCGGAATCCGCCAGGGCTAGATCGATCGCTTCTAAAGCCTGCAACCTGCCGCCGGGCCGGATCGCCGTGCCCGGCGCGGAGAATCCCCAATCCCGGCAGAATCAATAGGAGTTCCAAGCATTCCTTCCCTCGCTCCATGGTAAATACTAGGAGTTCCTAGTATTCTCGATTCCAAGCGTCAGCCATTTGCATCGAGGGAGCTGTTGAATGAAGATCGTCGTGCTCGTCAAACAAGTGCCGGATACGGCTGAGGAACGGAAGCTCGACCTGGCAACCGGCCGGCTCGACCGTGAGGCTGCCGACTCCGTGGTCGATGAAATCAACGAGCGCGCCCTCGAAGCCGCGTTGCGCATCAAGGATGCCAACAAAGGCACCGAAGTAGTGGCAATGACCATGGGTCCTGATGACGCCACCCAGTCCTTGCGCAAGGCCCTCTCCATGGGAGCCGATTCCGGGGTTCACATCGTGGATGATTCCCTGGCCGGCGCCGACACCGTTCGAACGGCCGCAACGCTGGCGGCTGCACTGAGGTCTACCGGGTTCGACGTGGTGATGGCCGGCAACGAATCGACGGATGGCCGCGCCGGCGTCGTGCCCGCCATGGTTGCCGAACATCTCCAGTTGCCACTGTTGGGTTCGTTGATCTCCGCGGAAATCGCCGACGACGGCGTGAGCGGCGTTCGCCAGGGCGAGGGCGGAACCCTCACTGTCCGTGCCGGACTGCCCGCCATCATCACTGTGACCGAGCGTTTCCCGGAGGCCCGGTTTCCCAACTTCAAGGGCATCCTGACGGCCAAGCGCAAACCCGTCACCACGTTGTCCGCCGCCGAGCTTGGCGTCCCGGCGGGCGCCAGCCGCACCGTAGTGGTCTCCACCGTTGAGCGGCCGCCGCGCGCGGCCGGGCGAAAACTCATCGATGACGGGACCGCGGCCGACGAGCTCGCCGAGTTCCTCGTTGCGAACCGCCTGGTCTGAGGGAGGAAAAGAAATGTCGAACGTCTTGGTGCTCATTGAAATTTCCCACCGCGGCGAGATTGCCGCATCCGCCCGCGGGCTGCTGGCTGCCGCAGCCACGCTGGGCTCACCGGCCGCCGTCGTCGTGTCCTCGGCACCGCTGGCGGACGACGACGTCGCGCGCCTGGGTGAGCTGGGCGCGGCAAGGATCTACTCGGCTGTGACAGCTGCCGCCGGCACTGTTTTGGTGGCACCCGCCGTGGATGCCCTGAGCGGGGCCGTCGAAGCCTACGGGCCGGCTGCCGTCCTCACCGCGAATTCGGTGGACGGCCGCGAAGCTGCCGCCCGGCTTGCTGTCCGGGTCGGCGGGAGCATGCTCGCCGACGTCGTGCAGGTGCGCAGCGACAACGGAACCGTTGTTGCCCAGCATTCGGTGTTTGGCGGGGCCTACACCGTCGAGTCCGTGGTGGAAGGCGGGCTGCCCATCCTCACCATCCGGCAGGGGGCGATCGAAGGCCAGGCTCCTGCAGCAACGGCAGACCTGCAGACGGTGTCCCTCGATGCCAGAGAAGAAGGCGCCGCCATCATTGACCAGTTCAACGACGATGCCGCCGTCTCGGCCCGGCCCGAGCTTCGGACTGCGTCGACGGTGGTTTCCGGGGGACGGGGTTTGGGCTCGTCCGAGAACTTCGTGCTGGTGGAACAGCTTGCCGACACCTTGGGCGCGGCGATCGGTGCGTCACGCGCAGCCGTCGACGCCGGGTACATTGCCCAGACGGCCCAGGTGGGCCAGACCGGTGTGAGCGTGTCCCCGCAGCTGTACATCGCATTGGGAATATCCGGAGCCATCCAGCACCGCGCAGGCATGCAGACCGCCAAGACCATTGTGGCCATCAACAAAGACGAGGACGCGCCCATTTTCGAGGTGGCCGACTTCGGAATCGTGGGCGATATTTTCACGGTGGTCCCGAAACTCATCGAGGCCGTCAAGGCCCGTTCAAACTGACGGCGTAACAGGCTTTGGCCGCTTCGGTCCAAAGCCTGTTAGCTTGATGCGTCCCTGATTGCAAAGTTCTTCCGAGAGGTGCCTGAGAAGATGTCCACCCCCGCCAAAAAGTCGACAGCAGCCAAAAGCAAATGGTCCCAACCCCTTTGGGTGGTTCCAGGCGTGCTGCTCGCACTTTTGCTCATCGTCTTGTTTGCCAAATGGTTGACGGGCCTGTCGGGTGTGCAGTCGTTCTTGCACGAGTTCCCAGGCGCATCCAGCCTCCCGGCGAACGCCCCTGTAGGTTTCCCGGCATGGCTGGGGTGGCAGCATTTCCTGAACGTCTTCTTCATGGTGCTCATCGTTCGATCCGGTTGGCAGGTCCGCACAGCCAAGAGGCCTCCGGCCCAATGGACCCGAAACAACAAAGGATTCATCCGGACCAAGAACGCGCCAACCAAGATCAGCCTGGACCTGTGGTTCCACCTGACCCTGGATGCCCTGTGGGTGTTGAACGGCATCATCTTCGTCATCGTGATCTTTGCCACCGGGCAATGGATGCGGATCATTCCGACCAGCTGGGATGTATTCCCGAACGCCCTTTCCGCCGCCCTCCAGTACGCATCGTTGAACTGGCCCACTGAGGACGGCTGGGTGAACTACAACGCCCTTCAATTGCTGACCTACTTCGTCACGGTCTTCATCGCCGCCCCGCTTGCCATCATCACCGGCCTGCGAACGTCCCCTGCATGGCCGAAGAAGGCCGGCACGGTGAACAAGATCTATCCCATCGAACTGGCCCGAGCGGTGCATTTCCCGGTGATGGTGTACTTCGTGCTCTTCACCATCGTGCACGTCACCCTGGTGCTCGCCACCGGGGCGCTGCGCAACCTGAACCACATGTATGGCGGCAGCGACGATATCAACTGGGTTGGTTTCGGCATTTTCGCCGTATCCCTCCTGGTGATTGTGGGCGCGTGGTTCCTCGCGAGGCCGCTGTTCCTTCGCCCTGTCGCTTCGCTGATGGGCAAAGTCAGCAAGTAAACGCACCGAATAGCCAGAAATACCGGACAACCCGGAGAACTGGGAAGAACTGCAAAGGAGTGCCAATGTTTGAGCTCACAGAGGACCAGCAAGCGGTGGTGGAGATGGTGCGCGACTTCGCCACAACGGCCATTGCGCCGCACGCCGCGGAATGGGACGAGACCAAGCATTTCCCTGTGGATGTCCTGCGCGAAGCGGGCACCCTCGGCATGGGAGGCATCTATGTCCGGGAAGAGTTCGGCGGCTCGGGGCTTTCCCGCACGGATGCTGCGCTGATCTTTGAGGAGCTTTCCAAGGCAGACCCCACCATCGCGGCCTATATCTCGATCCACAACATGGTGGTGTGGATGATCGATGCTTTCGGCAACGATGAGCAGCGGGCCCAATGGGTGCCGCAGCTTGCGTCCATGGAAGCACTGGGCAGCTATTGCCTCACGGAGCCGGGAGCAGGCTCGGACGCCGCTGCCCTGAGCACCAAAGCAGTGCTCGACGGCGACAGTTACGTTCTTAACGGCACCAAACAGTTCATTTCGGGCGCAGGAGTTTCCAGCGTCTATGTGGTCATGGCACGGACTGCCGACACGGGGAGCCAGGGCATCACCGCGATCGTTGTGCCCTCGGACGCGCCGGGCCTGTCCTTCGGCCCGAATGAAAAGAAGATGGGATGGAATGCCCAGCCCACGCGTCAGGTCATCTTCGAGGACGTACGGGTCCCGGTGGCGAACCGGCTTGGCGAGGAAGGCAGCGGATTCGGCATCGCCATGAAGGGCCTCAACGGAGGCCGGGTCAATATGGGCGCTTGTTCCTTGGGAGGCGGCCAGGCGGCCCTGGAGAAGTCCATCGCCTACCTCAAGTCACGTTCGGCTTTCGGTGGCCCGCTCATCAACCAGCAGTCCTTGCTGTTTGAAATCGCCGACATGGATACGGAACTCGAAACTGCCAGGACCTTGATCCTCCGTGCCGCAGACGCCTTGGACCGCGGCGCCCCGGACACCGTGAGGTTGTGCGCAATGGCGAAGCGCGTCGCCACGGACGCCGGGTTCAATGTCGCAAACAAGGCCATCCAACTGCACGGCGGCTACGGATACCTGTCGGAATACGGCCTCGAGAAGATTGCCAGGGACCTGCGCGTCCACCAAATCCTGGAAGGCAGCAACGAAATCATGCGGCTCATCATTGGACGACTCGCTGTAGGCGCATAAAGCACGCAGCAAGCACGAAGGGCCGGACCCCATGAGGTCCGGCCCTTCGTTTGGTGGGACTAGAGCTTGTCGAAGTCGGCTTCGTCCACAGTGTCATCTGCCGGAGCGGCGGCGCCGGCTCCGATCGCAGCCTTCGAACCGCCCGACTTCAACGCCGCCAGCCGGGCCTCGATTTCCGTCTGCTCTCCGAGGTCCTCAAGCTGGTTGAACTGCGCGTCCAGGCTGGAGGCCGCAAGTTCCTGCTGGCCGAGGACTTTGGCCTCTTCGCGGCGGATCTTCTCTTCGAAGCGGCCCACCTCGCTGGTGGGGTCCATGATGTCGATGCTCTTGAGGGCGTCGTGCACCTGGGTCTGGGCAGCAACCGTCTTGGAGCGGGCAACCAGCTCATTGCGCTTGCTGGTGAGCTCGTTGAGCTTGCCCTTCATCTGGTCGAGACCGCTCTTGAGCTTGTCCACGACCTCCGACTGGGACGCGATGTTGGGCTCGGCGGCCTTGGCCTCGTTCTCCGCCGACATCTGGCGCTGGATGGCCACCTTGGCAAGGTTGTCGAACTTCACGGCGTCGGCCGCGCTACCGGTAGCACGGTACTCGTCCGCCTTGCGGGAGGCCGCGAGGGCCTTGTTGCCCCAGTCTTGGGCGTTCTTGATGTCCTCGCTGTAGTCGGCCTGGAGCATGCGGAGGTTGCCGATGGTCTGCGCCACGGCGGACTCGGCCTCGGCGATGTTGTTCGAGTAGTCGCGGACCATCTGGTCCAGCATCTTCTGCGGGTCCTCAGCCTGGTCGAGCAAGGCATTGATATTCGCCTTGGCGAGCTGTGCGATCCGCCCGAAAATGGACTGCTTAACCATGGTGTTGCCTTTCGTCCTGCTCAGTGGTGCCCACTGAATCCAGTGATCAGTTTTTGTATCCTTCTACGCGGGGGAGAGGCCCCCACCTAGTCTTCGTGAGCTAGAAGCTGCCGGAGTCGCCGCCGCCGAAGTCACCTCCGCCGCCGCCGTCGCCGCCGAAGAAGCCTCCGCCCCCACCGCCGTCGCCGCCGAAGAAGCCTCCGCCCCCACCGCCGTCGCCGCCGCCGAAGAAGCCTCCGCCTCCGCCGTCATTGGTTCCGCCGCCCCAGCCGCCTCCGCCGCCGTGCAGGATGGAGTTGATGAGGATGCCGCCGAGGATCGCTCCGCCGAGGCCGCCACCGCTCCCTCCACCACCGAACATGCCGCCACGGCCGTAGCCTTGGTTGGCAAAGCCACCGAACTGATCGACGTCGGACTGTGCCAGTTGCGCGGCTTGTGCAGCGAGCGACTGGGCCTGCTGGGCGTACGTCAGTGCGGTGACCGGGTCATTGCGGGAAATGGACAGGGCGTAGTCGAGATTCCGTTGGGCTTCGGCCAGCCGGGTACGCGCCTCGGTGCCCACGCCGCCGCGTCGCGCCGCGATGTAGTCCGAAGTGGCGCTGATCTGGGACTGGGCAGCCATGATGGTCTGCTGGAGCGCGGCCTGTGCACGCCTTGCCTGTTCCTGCTGGTCACGGATACCCGAGAGGGACTGGTCTAAGGCCTGGTGCGCCTTCTCCACGCGGTCCAAGGTGGCAATGGGATCGATTTTCCCGCCCTGGATTTCAAGTTTGACCTGCGCCAGTGCGGCTTCGACTCCAGCAACCGGGCCAGCCAGCTCCTGGTGTTCGCCGGACTGGATCATCGCTTTGGCCTGTGCCAGGTCCTGGCTGGTCTCCACCACGGCGCCCTCCAGCGAGTTCCGGGCTTCGTCGAGGCTGCCCGCTACCTTGGAGATGGCGTCGATTAGCACGTTGGTCTGGTGCAGGCCCTCTTCCGCAGCGCGGACTGCTACTGCGGCAAGGCTGCTCTCACCTGCGGCGAGCTTTTCCTGGGCCGTCGTTGTCGCGTTGTGGACGAAGGCAAGCCGGTCCTTGGCCTGGGTGATGTTGTCGCTCACGTGGCCAAGTGCGCTGTCTGCGTACTTCTCGCGCAGGCCATTGAGCGATTGCTCCGCGCTGCTGATCTTTGCCTCGGCTTCGTTGGCGCCGGCGGCAACAGTGGCCAAAGCCTGCGGCGCGTTCTTCTCGAGTTCGCGCAGGGAGTCGAAATCGGCCTTCTGCTCGCGCAGCGACTCGAGCGCTGCCTCCGAGCGTCGGATGATTTCGCCGAGCCAACTGCGCTGCTGCTCTTCGGTGTCCGGGATGTGATCATCGAGCTGTTGCTGCAGCTTGAAGGATTCGGTCATGTGGTTCTTGGCTTCCAGCAATGCCTTGGTGAAGTTCCCGACGGCGGCATCGCCGTATTGCGCCTGGGCGAAGCCGAGTTCCTGTTCGCTGGATTTGATGGTGTCATCCGCTTCGATGAGCAGGGAACCGGCTTTTCGCCGCAAGTCCGGGATGCTCAACGAGGCCAGGGGATCGAGCTGTTCTCCCTGCGGGCCGTAGCTCGTTCCGGATGCCTGGCCCTTCTTGCGGCGGTTACGGAAGTACAAGTACGTGCCCACACCGCCCGCCGCAACAACACCCGCGCCGATCAAAACGGCTGCACCCGAGTTGCCGCTCGGAACCGTGCCGCTGCCCCCACCGGCGGCGTCGCCGACGGCGGCCGCAGTGTCGATGGCTGCCTGGGCAAAGTCCCGCTTGCCTGCGCCCAGGTTGGCCGCGATGGCATTGGACGAAATGGTTGACCTCTTGGAATAGATCGCGCTTGCAGAGTTGGGTGCGAAATAGTACTGACCGGCCGTGGAGATGGCCAGAATGACGTCAGCCTTGCCCATACCCTTCTTGTTGGCCACAGCCATGGCCCAGTCTGCGGGCGATGAGGGGTTGTCGAAGGAATCCACGGTGACCACATACAAGTTGTATTTGTGGTCCTTCAGGAGCTTCTGGATGGCATCCTGGACCTCGCCCTTGCGGTTGCCCAGAACATTCGCCTTGTCCACGATGTTCTGGCCGGAGGGGATTGTCACTGGACCCTCGGCCCAGGCTGCGGTGGCCGGGAGGACCAGCATTCCGGCCAGGCCGATGACGGCGAGTACACGTTTCAACATTGACCGCATGTGCAACCCTTCAGCACGTCTGCGATTGGTCCGGGCCGGAACAATCGAAACAGAATGCGTCAGCGCCCCCACGCATGGTTATCAAGCCGCAGGTCGCTGTGGCAATTCCACTTGATACTATGGTGCACCTTTTGGAGCGTCCACAGCGGCAAATATGCCGCCAGCGAAACGGGGAGAGATCCTCCCTTCTCCAGCGTTGAGGGGCTAGTCGGCGCCATTCGAGGGCACAGGGCCATTCCGATGACGGCGTTCAGCAAGCTCCCAGCGAACGTCGACTCTTGATCCAGCAAGAGCGACGATAGTTAAGGGGACGAGGAAGAAAGGAAGTCCCATGACGGAGAACCCAGCACAGGGCGCCGCGCCTGAGAACAATGGCCCCGAGAACCATGGTCCTGAGGGCGCCGGCCAGGCGGAGGCGGACAAGCAAGGCAATTCCCAGCCTACGGCCCCGCTGCCGGCATACCAGCCGGGTCAGGATTTCACTGCGAAGCCCGAATACACTGCGAAGCCCGAATACACTGCGCAGCCGGATCACACGGCGCAGCCGGCTCACACAGCGCAGGGCCCGGTAGCTCCGGCACCGTGGGCCCAGGGTCGGGCCGAAAACGCCACCGAGCAGATCCAGGCACAGCACAGCGCTCCGGAGCACGGCGCACCCCAACACGGAGCGCCCCAATACGGAGCGCCCCAGCACAGCGCGGGACCGCAACACCCCTACCCGCAGCACCAGCCCTTCTATGGCGGACCGAACCCTGCGCAGCACTATCCCACGCAGCAGTTTCCGGCCCACCCGGGCGGTCCGGCGGCTAGCCCGAAGCGCAAGCCGGCCTTCGGCGTCGGGACCTTGGTGGCCTGCATCCTGGCAGCCGGTCTCGTCGGCGGAGGCGTTGTGGCCGCCAGCGATCAATTGTTGAACAGCCGGACCCCGGCGGCGGCCACTAGCGGCCAGACGGGAACCGTGATTGTCAACAACACGGACAACGTCAACGCCATCACCGCAGCCGCGGCCAAGGCTTCGCCGAGCGTCGTGACCATCATGGCCTCGAGCGGAAACCAGGGCGGCACCGGTTCGGGCATCATCCTCGACGACCAGGGCCACATCCTGACCAACACCCACGTGGTAACCCTCGACGGTGCCAGCGCCAACGCCGCGATTGAAGTGCGGTTGAGCGATGGACGCGTCCTGAAGGCGACGGTAGTGGGGACGGACCCGCTTTCGGACCTCGCCATCATCAAGGTGGACAACGCCTCCGGCCTCGTGCCGGCCACCCTGGGTGATTCCAGCAAAATCAACGTCGGGGACAACGCAATTGCCATCGGCGCTCCCCTCGGCCTGCCCGGCACGGTCACCGACGGCATCGTGTCCACGCTCAACCGCACCATCAGCGTGGCGTCCTCGGCTGTTCCCAACGGCGGCTCCGACAATTCGCAAAACGGCGGCCAGGGCGGATTCCAATTCGCCCCTCCAGGCGGTGGCCAGAGCCAGAGCAGTGCAGGCCAGGGCACCGTTTCGCTCAACGTGATCCAGACCGACGCGCCGATCAACCCGGGCAACTCCGGTGGAGCGCTTGTCAACACCAAGGGCGAGATCATTGGCGTCAACGTGGCGATCGCTTCCGCCGGAAGCAACAGTTCCTCGTCTTCCTCCAGCGGCAACATTGGTGTGGGCTTCAGTATCCCCATCAACAACGCGAAGCGTATTGCGCAGGAACTCATCAAGAACGGCAAGGCCACCCATGGGCAGTTCGGCGTCAGCGTGCAGCCTAAGTCTGCCACGGGGAGCAGCTCCGGGTTCTCGGTGGGCGCGCAGGTTGCGGCTGTTACCAAGGGCTCGGCAGCTGAGAAGGCCGGGCTCAAGGTGGGCGATGTCGTGACCAAGTTCGCCGGCATCGACATCAGCGATCCCGAGCAACTCACCGCGGCTGTCCGTGAGCAGCCGGCAGGAGCAACGGTCAAGGTGACCATCCAGCGCAGCGGCCAGTCGCAGGAGCTCGACGTGACACTGGATGCTGCGCCGTAACAGCTTCCCAGTAGCAACGGATTCCAGGACGGAAACCAACAAGCAGTCGATGACGGCGGGCGGCACCACCGGTGCGGCCCGCCGTCGTCGCGTGCTCTTGCTGCCGTAAGCGATGCGATCCGCGAAACAGGAGTTAACGCGGCGCCGTTGTCCGACTTGTCCCGCAATATGCTTAGCTAGGACGAGCCCGTACGCCGGGCACTCTTGGCCATGCGCCTAGTTGCTGGCCATCCCCGAGTATGGAAGGCTGCCTCGAACACAGTGGGAGATACATTGAAGATTGTTGTTCTGGTCAAGCACGTCCCGGACGCGCAGTTCGACCGACACCTCACCGGCCCAGGCAACACCACGGACCGCGACGAGAGCATTCTGTCCGAACTGGACGAATATGCGCTTGAAGCCGCATTGCAGCTGAGCGAAGCGCGCGGAGGTGCCAAGGCCGGCAACGAGGTGATCGCCTTGAGCATGGGTCCCGCCGGTGCCGTGAACGCCGTCAAGAAGTCCCTGCAGATCGGTGCCTCCTCGGGAGCGCATTTGAGCGATGACGCGTTGGCCGGTTCCGACGCCGCCGCCACCTCGCTGGCTCTCGCCGCGGCGATCCGGTATCTTGGCGCCGACTCGCCCGTGGACCTCGTCCTGACGGGCATGGCCTCGACCGACGGCGAAACGTCCTTGGTTCCGGCCCAGCTCGCTGAGCGGCTCGGACTCCCGCAAGTGACTTTCGCTTCCTCCCTGGAGGTCAACGGCGAACGCATCGTAGCGCGTCGTGACGGTGACGCCCACGCGGACACCGTGGAGGCAACCTTGCCCGCGCTGGTGTCCGTGACGGACCAGATCAACGAGCCGCGATACCCCAACTTCAAGGGCATCCTTGCAGCCAAGAAGAAGAAAATCACCGCACTCACGCTGGCCGATATCGGCGTCGATGCCGCGCAGGTGGGCGCCGCGGGTTCGCTGACCGCCGTCGAGACCGCCGAAGCGCGGCCGCCGCGCACTGCCGGCACCATCATCACCGACGAAGGCGACGCCGGCATCAAGCTGGTTGAGTTCCTGGCCGCCCAGAAGCTGCTCTAAGAGGATTCCGACACATGGCAAAAGCACTTGTATTCATTGACAACCCGGGCGCGGCGCTCAAGAAGAGCAGCCTGGAACTCCTGACGATCGCACGTTCCCTCGGGGAAGCAGTGGCTGCCGTCAACGGCGAACTGCACGACGACGTCGCGGCCGCCCTGGGTACGCAAGGAGTTTCGGCTCTTTACCGCCCGTCCGCTACGGACCTGGACGACTACCTGGTTGCGCCGAAAGCCGCATATCTTGCTGCGGCCGTTGCGGCCTCCGGAGCCCAGACCGTCCTGCTGGAGAACACCGCCGACGGCAAGGAAATCGCGGCCCGTCTTGGCGTGAAGCTCAACGCCGGGGTCATCACCGATGTCGTGGGCGTCGACGCCGACGGCACGGCCCACAAGTCGGTCCTGGCAGGCTCGTACACCACCACGGCCAAGGCGCGCACCGCCGTCGCCGTGCTCACAGTCAAGCCGAACAGCGTCGACGTCGGGGCCCCGGCCGCGGCAAGCACGCCCGAAACCGTCACTATCGACGTCCGGGCCGATGCCACTGCGAATGCCGCACGGGTCACCGGGCGTGCAGAAAAGCCGGTCAGCGGCCGTCCCGAGCTCACCGAAGCCCGGATCGTGGTTGCCGGCGGACGCGGCGTCGACGGCGACTTCGGTCCTTTGGAAGAACTGGCCGACGCGCTGGGCGGCGCACTCGGGGCTTCCCGCGCCGCCACGGATGCAGGCTGGATTGGTCATGACTACCAGGTTGGCCAGACGGGCAAGACCGTGTCCCCGCAGCTCTACATTTCGGCGGGCATCTCCGGAGCGATCCAGCAGAAGGCCGGTATGCAGACCTCCAAGGTCATCGTCGCGATCAACAAGGATGCTGAATCGCCGATCTTCGAAATCGCGGACTTCGGCATCATCGGCGACCTCTTCAAGGTTGTTCCGCAGGCCACCGAAGAGATCAAAAAGCGGAAAGGCTGATCCCTTTGTCTTCTGACGCCACGTCAGCGAAGAGCCCGTTCAACGCCTCCACGGAGCGCGTCGAGCGGGTGCTTTGTTTTACCGCCCATCCGGACGACATTGACTTCGGCGCGGCCGGCACCATCGCTGCCTGGACCGCTGCCGGCGTCGAGGTCAGCTACTGCGTCATGACCGACGGCGACGCCGGAGGTTTCGATCCTGCGCACCGCGAAGAGATCATTTCCATGCGCGCAGAGGAACAGAGACAAGCCGCTGCCCTCGTCGGCGTGACGGATGTGCACTACCTCCATGAGCGCGATGGATACCTGGAACCGACGCATGGGGTCATCGAGCAAGTGGTGAAGCTCATCCGCGAAATCCGCCCCGACGTCGTCCTTGCCATGCACCCGGAACGCAATTGGGACAGGATACAGAAGAGCCATCCCGACCACCTCGCAGTGGGGGAGATCGTGACCCGGGCGGTGTACCCCGCGGTTGAGAACCCCTTCGCCTACCCGGAACTGGCCGCAGCGGGTCTCGAGGCCTTCAAACTGCCATGGCTGTGGCTCTTCGCCGGTCCCGAAACCCGTGAGAACTATTTCGTGGATGTGACCGAACACATCGACGCGAAACTGGCTGCTATCCGGATCCATGCAAGCCAGCACCCCGATCTGGGGGGCATGGAACGGGCTGTCAGAGGCATGCTCCGGCACAATGCCTCGCGCGCCGGCATGCCCGACGGGCGCAGCGCCGAGGCGTTCCATGTGGTGGAAGTCAACGGTTCCCAAACCATCGCCGGTTTCTGAAATTGCTGATGTGTAACCTGTGTCATATGCTTAGTCTCGTTTAAATCATATTTAATTGAGAGAGGCAGACTTTGATGGCGAAGACTGCACAACAGTCGGTATTGGTGATCATGGGTGTCTCCGGTTCCGGTAAATCGACAGTGGCCGGCGTATTGGCCGGCCGGCTGGGGTGGGACCTCGCCGAGGGCGACGACCTGCACCCGGAAGCGAACGTGGCAAAGATGCAGGCGGGGCACGCACTCAGCGATGAGGACCGTTGGCCCTGGCTGAACATCATTGCCGATTGGATCAAGGAGCGTACCGCAGCAGGAAAGCCGGGCATCATCACGTGCTCGGCCTTGAAGAAGCGCTACCGGGATGTCCTCCGCGGGGAGGGCGTCGTGTTCGTCTTCCTCCAAGGGAGCAAGGACAAGATTTCCGACCGGCTGGCTTCGCGTCACGGACACTTCATGCCTGCCTCGCTGCTGGAATCCCAGTTCGATGCACTGGAGGCGCCCACCGAGGACGAGAACCACATCTCACTGTGCGTCTCCGCTTCTCCGGCTGAAGAAGCGGACGAAATCATCGAACGGCTCGGCCTTGAGGCACAGACCGCACACACAACCGGAGATGCAGCGTGAACTGGACCGGGCACGATACCCAACTCCTTGTCGTCGCGGCCATCGGCATTGCGCTGATCGTCCTGCTGATCGCCAAATTCAAGGTCCACCCGTTCTTGTCCCTCGTGCTTGGTTCGGCCTTCGTCGGCCTGGCATCGGGAGTCGGCCTCGACAAGGTGGTCAGCAACTTCGAAGACGGCGTGGGCGGCGTCCTCAAAGAGGTCGGGCTTCTGATTGCCCTCGGCGCCATGCTGGGCAAGCTCCTGGCGGACTCCGGCGGCGCAAACCGCGTGGTGGACACCTTGCTGGAGAAAGCCAGCGGCAACAAGGTGGTCTGGATGATCACCTTGGTTGCTGTCATCATCGGCCTCCCAATGTTCTTCGAGATTGGCCTCGTCCTGCTCCTTCCGGTGATCGTCCTGGTCACCCAGCGCTCGCAGATGAAGCTCATGCGCATTGCCATTCCGGCGCTCGCGGGTTTGTCCGTGTTGCACGGCCTGGTCCCGCCGCACCCCGGCCCACTCATCGCCATCAGCGCCGTGAAGGCTGAACTAGGAACCACCCTGGCTCTTGGGCTCCTGGTGGCCGTCCCCACAGTGATCATTTGTGGACCGTTGTTTTCCCGTTTGGCCGCGCGTTGGGTTCCCGTGGATGCCCCCGCGGTGGCGGGCGGTATCGACACCAAGCACGCCGTCGATCTCAGCGACGTCAAGCGCCAACCGACCTTCCTTGTCACTTTGCTGACGATCATTTTCCCGGTGGTGCTCATGCTCCTGAAGGCCGTTGCGGACATTGTCTGGCCTGACGCCGCCCATGCCCCGATGATCCGCACAGTCCTGGACTTCATTGGCCAGCCCCTCGTTGCGATGACTTTGGCTGTGCTCGCCGCCATGGTGACCTTCGGCTACGCCGTCGGCTTCACCGGAAGCAAGATCACCGCGAAGCTCGGCAACAGCCTCGGGCCGATTGCCGCGATCCTGCTGATCGTGGGCGCGGGCGGCGGTTTCAAGCAGACCCTCATCGGTGCCGGCGTCGGTGACGCGGTCAAGAAATGGGCCGAAGGCGCCAACATGTCCGTGCTGGTCCTGGGCTTCCTTGTGGCTGTGGCGCTTCGGCTGGCCACGGGCTCGGCGACAGTTGCCACCGTGACGGCTGCAGGGATCGTGGCTCCGTTGGCAAGCAGCCTGAGTCCGACGCATGCCGCGCTCCTTGCCTTGGCCATCGGTGCAGGCTCGCTCTTCCTGTCCCACGTCAACGACGCAGGGTTCTGGCTCGTGAAGGAACTCTTCGGCCTGACGGTCGGGCAGACGTTCAAGACGTGGTCGGTGATGGAGACGCTCATCTCGGTGGTCGGCTTCGGCTTCATCATGGTGCTCTCGCTGATCATTTAGCGTCGGCTGCTTGGCAGCCAGTACGATGGCGGCCCGTCCCCTTTGATTCCAAGGGGACGGGCCGCCGTCGTACTTTTCTTGAGGAATGCCCTAACTGAGCATTTCTGCCGCGTAGACCTTGATGCCTTCCAGTAGGTAGGGCGCCAGGCCGACCCTGACCTTGTCGTAATTGGCGGCGAACCGGGGGTCGTCCACATACATCTGTCCCAGGCCTACATAGGATTCCGCGTTGGGGGTCCAACTCTCGCAGATCCACTTGTAGTGCCGGCCGACAGCTGCCTGGACGTCCGGGTGATCCGCCGGAAGGGCGGCGTCGAAACAGCGGGCGAGATCCTGGTTCAGCGCCGCGTACTCCTCCATGAAGGCCTGTTTCTGGGCCGTTGTCATTGCCGAGTGCCGGGCCTTGCTCGCGTCGACGGCGCGATCGCCCCAGCGCTCGCGCGCCTCGGCTTCGTAGGGGTTGTTGTCGAAATCCTTGAAGATGTTCTCCGCGGTCATGGTTTCTCCTTGACGTAGTGCTGCGATAGTGGCGTCGACCGTCCGGGACATCCGGTCCAGCCGGTCGCGCTCGGCCAGCAGCCAGTTCCTGTGCACGGCGAGTGCCTCCACGGGATCGGCCTGGCCATCCAGAACTTCGCCGATGGTCTCGAGCCCAAGGCCAAGTTCACGAAGCAGGAGGATCCGCTGCAGTCGCAGCAGCTCAGGCTGGCCGTAGTACCGGTAGCCGTTGTGTCCGGTGTGGGCAGGTTCCAATAGTCCGAGTTGGTCATAGTGGCGCAAGGTCCGCGAGGAAACCTTGCTGGCCTTGGCCAGTTCGGAAATGGTCCAGGTACCTGCCTTGTCCTGCTTCATGTGTCCAGCGTAGAAGTTGACGTTACGTCAAGGTCAAGCCCCGCCGCTAAGAGCCCACGGCGGGGCAGGGCCCCTCGCTTTACGTGAGGGGCGCTGCTGCGACCGTCGGGAGTGTCGGCTTCTTGGAGCCGCCCACGGGCTCAACCGTGATGCCGATGGACGCCGCGCTGGCAATGCCCGAGACAACCGCCGGATGGCTCAAGGCCTGGGCGTCCATGAGTCCTTGGGAGACAGGGTCGGAGCCATCCTTGGGAATAAGCCACATCTGATAAACCTTGCCGGCCGGGGGAGCGGGAACTCCGTTCATCCGGACCACCACGGCGTTCTTCGAGCTGGAGATGGACACGGTGGCCGTGCCGCCGCCGTTGACGTCGACCGTGGCTTGACGGACATCGCCGGCCTGCAGTACTTGGTTCACGGGATCGTTCTGCCCGGCCACGTAGACGCCAACGCCGATACCGCCAAGCGCAATAACCGCGGCCGCCGCAGCGGCTGCCACCCAACCACGGACGCCGCCGAAGCGTCGGCGATCACGCCGGTTCCGGGCGGCGGCGAGGTCGACGACGTCGGGGGAAACGTGCGCTGCGGGGCCAGCCGGCACCTCGGGAACCGACGACGGCGCGGAAGCTGTGCCGGTTTGTGCAGTGCGTGGTTGTTGCGGGAGCTGCCGCAGAATGTCCTCCAAGAGCCCAGGCCGCGGTTCCGCCTCGTCGGTGAAGGAAGCGGCAAGAGTCTCGCGTGACTGCCTGACCCGCTCAAGGAACGCGGAACGAACAGGTGCGGTGGCAATGTAGTTGTCGATTTCCGCTCTCTCGGCGTCGCTCAAGGCATCGAGGGCGTAAATCTCGGCGAGTTCCAGGACGCGGCCTTCGGCGAGATCAGTGGCTATATCGGTGGCGAACATCCTGCGGAGGCCTTCCTTCCCGGCATTCTGCTTGTTGTCATCGTGTTCGGTCATGTCAGCTCACCCCCAGGCAAGTCTTGAGTCGGAGAAGTCCATCGCGGATGCGGGACTTGATGGTCGGAATCGCGGCACCGAGTTGTTCAGCTACCTCCCGGTACGTGAGCCCGCCATAGTAGGCGAGCCGCACGGATTCCAATTGCGTTTCCGTCAGGGTGCCAAGGCAACGGGTGACGGCCTCGGCTTCAAGCCGGCTGCTCGCTTCTTCCTCCACCGAATCGTGGTCAAGGAGTTGGCTCGCGGCACCATATTTCGCTTCGCGGTCCGTGGCGGACTGGGCCGAGCGGACGCGGTCGATGGCGCGCCGGTGGGTGATGGTCATGAGCCACGCGAGGGGACTGCCTGCCTCGGGATTGAACTTGCCCGCGTTCTGCCAGACCTGGATGAAGACTTCCTGGGTGGTATCTTCGCTCAGGCCCGCATCCACCAAGACACGCTTGGCCATGCCGAAGACCCTCCGCGCAGTGAGGCGGTAGAACTCGCTGAAGGCGACACGATCGCCGTCGGCCATCAACCCCAGCAATTCCGCAAGCTGCGCATTCGAGCCGGCAATCACGCTGGGGGCCTCGGGGCCTCGCACATTCGGTGTATCCATCACCGTCCAGCATAGATTGCTCGTGACCCTGGCAGTACCAGAAGCACTCTTGAGGGTAGTCACCTGCGCCCCTTCCGCGGCCGTCGCTTCACCGGCACCTTGCCACGCAGGCCAGCTGCCTGCCCAGGCTGTTGGTGCCTGCACAGGGTATTCGGCGCAGGGGGAGCTTTGGATGGGTGACCCGCGGAGGTGAGCTAGGGGGTGCCCGGCGGCCAGGCAGTCTTGCTAGAGCTTCGCGCCCGCAAAACCGTGTTGGCGCCAGGCTTCATACACCGCGATGGAGGCGGCATTGGCAAGGTTCAGCGAGCGGAGGGATGGCAGCATGGGGAGCCGGACGCGGGCCGTGACATGAGGGTCCTGTTTCAGCCAGTCCGGAAGCCCGACGGACTCGGGGCCGAACAGCAATACGTCGCGCTCCTCGTAGGCAATGTCCGTGTAGGAGGATTCGCCGTCGGACGTGAAAGCGAAGACGCGCTCGGGCTGCAAGGCCGCCCAGGCGGCCTCGATGTCCTTGTGCACCGTGACCACCGCGAGGTCGTGGTAGTCAAGTCCCGCGCGGCGCAGCTTCGCGTCGGAGAAGTCGAAGCCCAGCGGCTCCACAAGGTGCAGCTCCGCGCCGGTGATGGCGGCGAGCCGGATGGCGTTTCCCGTGTTGCCCGGGATTTCAGGGGTGTGGAAGAGGATGCGGAACACGTATCAATCCTAGCCAGCGAAAATACAGGGTTTTTCCTGCAGGCTCAGTGCATGCCGCGCAGCAGCCGGGCCAGGACCGGAACAACCACGGTGTTTGGTGCGGGACCCGAACTCAGGAACTGCTTGAGGCCGCGGGCCAGCCCGGAGGCGTTGACGATTTGCACCAAACCGAAGTCTCCATCCGTGCGCCGGTAATGGTCGATGACCGGTTCGTGCGGGTTGCCGTCCGGGCTATGGATTACCACCCAACCCGTCACATTCAGTTCCGGGAAGATCTCCTGCATGTGGCGAACGATCAGCTCGAGCTGCGGCGGAGGCACCGAACGCCCGCCGTGCTTGAGCGCGACGCCGTCCCAGGCGTAGGCACCCTTGGGCAGGAGCATGGAACCGATGAGCGCTAGTCGGTAGCCGGCAAGAAGGGCGTGATCGATGTGGCTGTCGTCCGAGGGGGAGCGAAGCCCGTTCACGAGCCGTGCTGACGGGATGGCAGGCAGAATCTGGCGGCTGATGAGCTGGACTGTCCGCATTTCGCGCTGAATGCGGGCTTCGGCGCCGAAGATTCCACGCTTCCGGGGAATCCCGTGGATCTGCAGGGCGGCCTCGCCCTTGGACAGCAGTGGCACCTCGTGGGGATCATCGAAGGGCGGTACGTAGACGGGGGCGTCGCCAGCTGTGTTGCGCGGCGCATTCGGCCGGTGGACACCGGCGGTGGTGCGGGGTTCTGGTCCGGGAGCGCCGTAGTCCGGTCTTTGCGCCGGGAAGGGGTTCGCCCTGCCGGAACCGCCGCTCGCGTAGCGGCGGTCGTACTCCGCGCGTCGTTTGGGGTCAATCAGGGTCTCGTACGCGAGCGTGACCTGTCGAAAAACCTCAGGATCCCCGCCATGGTCCGGGTGGGCGTTCCTCGCGGCCTTCCGGTAGGCCACTTTAATCTCCTTGTCCGTCGCGGTGACGGGAACCCGGAGGATCTGATAGTGGGAACTGCTGCCCTGAGCCAACCACGGGCCTTTCTCTGGGATTCTGAAGGTTCCCGCCGTCCCGGTGCGGAGCGGCGATCTTGGCAAGTCTAGCCAGCCCACCATGAGAACGACGGCGGCCCGGGCTTTAGTTCCCCTGATCACGCCCCTGCCGATGGCATGATTCATGCTGTGAACTCCGCGGCCGGCCCCGACCATCCCCTTGACCAACCAAGTACCGGCCCTGATGGGTTGGACGGGTCCTCCCGCCGAAGGGTCGTGCTGGCGGTCAATCCAACCGCAGCGTTTGGACGGCACGCCCTTGCCGGGGACGACGCCGCCCGTTGCCTCCGCGCGGCGGGCCTCGACGTCGTCGTACTTCGGCGCGACAGCATGGACGCCCTGCGGGAAGCTGTAGACGAAGCGATTCGCGCCGGCGCCGAAGCCTTGGTGGTGGTGGGCGGCGACGGCATGGTCCATTTGGGCGTCAACTCACTGAGCGGGACCGGGTTGCCGCTCGGGATTGTTCCCGTGGGTACGGGAAACGACGTTGCCCGGATGCTTGGGCTGCCTTTGCAGGATGTCGAGGGCTCCTGCGCCCGCGTGATTTCGGCGCTCGCCGACGGTGGCCGGGTGCTCGATGCAGGCCGCATCACCACTGGCGGGCGGACCATTTGGTTTACCGGGGCCGTATCTGCGGGGTTCGACGCCGCTGTCAATGAACGGGCCAACTCCTGGAGATGGCCCCGCGGCGCCCTCCGCTACACCCTTGCGATGCTCCGGGAGCTCGGATCGTTCCGGGCCATCAACTACACCGTGACTGCCGACGGCGTGGCATCGCACGAGGGTGCCATGCTGATCTCCGTGGCCAACGCCCAGTCGATCGGCGGCGGCATGCGCATCGTCCCGGATGCCGCGCCCGACGACGGGTTGCTGGATCTGTTCATCGTCAAGCCCCTGTCCCGGCTGGCCCTCCTTGCGGTCTTCCCGAAGGTCTTCTCCGGACGGCACACCCGGCACCCGGCCGTGGAAATCCGCCGGGTGCGCTCAGTGCGCCTTGCCGCCGAGAACGTGGTGGCCTACGCCGACGGCGAGCGGATCGGTCTCCTTCCACTGGACATCGAGGTGGTTCCGGGCGCACTGCGGGTATTGGCCTAACCTGGCCGCTCAGCGACGCGAGGCGACGGCCAGGCGGTTGAGCGCGAGTGCGCCCACGAGCAGTCCGAAGTCGCGGAGGGCGACGTCGAAGAAGTTGCCGAGCACCAGCAGGTTCACGATGATGCCCAGGAGCCACGCGGCCACCAGGAGCGAGCCAAAGCGCGGACGGACCGCCACCGCGATGCCGGCCACGATCTCCACAACGCCCACGATGTACATGAAGGTCTGGGCCGGGATCGGAATCACCGAGGTGGCCACGGGCGCCAGATACATAGTCCAGTGGGTGAGCAGGTTGGTGAACTTGTCCAGGCCGAAAAGGATCGGCACCACGGTGAACACGGTCCGAAGGAGCAGGAAAGCCTGCCGTTGCGGATCCATGGACATCAGCGATCCGGTTTTCGCCTGGGCCGGGGATGATGCGGTGTTCATAATGCCTTCTTTCTAAAAATGGATAATCTGATTTTAGAAAATTCCGAAGGATTAAGCAATGAGTGTTGATTTTAGAGTTAAGCTGGATCCATGACCGGACTTCCGTGGCTGCGTCGGCTCTCCGCTTTGGCATCCCTCGACGACGGCAACCGTCGTCGCTTGTACGAGCACGTCTGCAGCGCAAGCGATGCAGTCAGTCGCGACGACGCCGCGATGGCCCTGGGGCTTCCCCGCAGCACGGCCTCCTTCCACCTCGACCGGCTGGTCCGTGACGGGCTCCTGAATGTTGAGTTCCGCAAGCTCGGCGGCAAGGTCGGCCCGGGTTCCGGACGGCCTGCGAAGCTGTACACGCCCGTCATTGAAGAGATCGGCGTCTCGGTTCCGGAGCGCCACTATGACCTCGCCGGGGAAGTGATGGCCTCTGCCATCCAGGACCTGATGGCGAAGGGTGGTTCCCCCCGCGAAGCTCTCCTCGAAACCGCGTACGCCCGGGGCCGCGAGGCCGGCAGCGCGGAGCCCCGTTTCGAGGATGTCTTGGCGAACTACGGTTACAGGCCGGAAGTTGACGACGGCGGCGGGTACTCGCTGGTCAATTGCCCGTTCCACCGGCTGGCCGAAAGCCACACGAGCGTCGTCTGCGCCATGAACGGCGCCTTCCTGAGCGGAGCGGCGGCCGCCTGCGGAATTGCCGAGGCCCGGATCGCTGACGACAACCGCGAAGGCCATTGCTGCGCAAGGATCCTTCCCGCGGATTAGGGAAGCGGCACTGGAGGCACCCTCCGTCGCCGAAGCTTGGATCCGCCTGCCTCGATAGACTTGGGTGGTGCCTGTTTACCTGGACCATGCCGCCACCACGCCCCTTGCCGCCGTCGCCCTCACCGCCATGACCCGCGAGCTGGTACGGACCGGCAATCCGTCATCGTTGCACGCTTCCGGACGGCGTGCCCGGCGATCCGTGGAAGAGGCGCGGGAAGCGATTGCGGCAGCGGCCGGGGCGCATCCCTCCGAGCTCATCTTCACGTCGGGAGGCACCGAAGCAGACAACCTCGCCGTCAAGGGGATGTACTGGGCCCGCCACGACGACGACGGCCGCCGCAAGCGGATCCTTTGCTCCGCCGTCGAGCACCACGCCGTGCAGGACACGGTTGAATGGCTAGAACGGCACGAAGGGGCCGAAGCGGTGTGGCTCGCCGTCGATTCCCAGGGCGTCGTGCGGCTGGACGCTGTGCGGGCGGAAATCGAGCGTGATCCGGGATCGGTGGCCCTCGTCACCGTCATGTGGGCAAACAACGAGGTGGGCAGCATCCAGCCCATCAAGGAAATAGTGGAAATTGCCGCCGCCCACGGCATTCCCGTGCACTCGGACGCTGTCCAGGCGTTCGGCTCGATTCCCCTCAGCTTCCGCGAATCCGGGCTCGCTGCGATGTCGGTCTCGAGCCACAAAATCGGCGGACCCGTGGGTGTGGGCGCCCTGTTCCTGGGGCGGTCCACCAAGGTCACTCCTGTCCAGCACGGGGGAGGGCAAGAGCGCGACGTCCGCTCGGGAACCCTGGATACGGCGTCGATCGCGGCTTTCGCCGCCGCAGCAGAGTCTGTTGCCCGGAACCTGCCCGCGGAGCGCGAGCGAATCAGTGCCTTGCGGGAAAGGATCATTGAGGGGGTCCACGCGGCCGTTCCCGAGGCTGTGCTGCGCGGAGCGCCTGGAGACGCCCGGCTTCCGGGCAACGCGCACTTCACCTTCCCTGGCTGTGAAGGCGATTCCTTGCTGTTCCTGCTGGACCTCGCAGGTATTGAGTCCTCGACGGGATCCGCCTGTACCGCAGGGGTCCCCAGACCCTCTCACGTCTTGCTCGCCATGGGGCTTGATGAGGACACCGCTCGGGGTGCACAGCGATTCAGCCTGGGGCACTCCTCGAACGACGCCGACGTCGACGCCCTGCTCAAGGCCCTGCCCGATGCGTATGCCCGGGCGAAGCTTGCCGGAATGGCCGGTCACGAGTCCAGCATCCAGACCGCGGGCACCGTGGCCCGGGGCCACGGTAGCGGTTCTGCAGGCAACTCGGCGAGCGATTAGGTACCGGGCAACAACTGATCCAGCGGAACGGCAGGATCGGTCAGGCGGTCCACGTCCACCGGAAAGCGCCCCGAAATGAGTGCCTTGACCGGCTTCTGGACCCGTTGCTGGTTGACGCTCATGCCCGCCACGACGGCGCCGTCCCGTAGCCAGAAGGCGAGGAAGCTGTTGTCCTCCAACATGCCGCGGATGACGGGCACGGAACCTGCCGCGAGCGTGGGATATCCCCAGTACTCCATCGAGACGTCGAACTGGTCTGTATAGAAATACGGGACCCCGTCCAGCATCGCGTCCTGTCCCAGCATCGCTTTGGCCACGACCTTGCCGCCGTTGAGGGCGTTGGACCAGTGTTCGCTGCGGTGGTGATCACCGGTGAAGGGGTGGAGGGCGTTGGCTACGTCTCCGGCTGCGAACACGTCCGGACTGCTGCTCCGGAGCGAAGAATCCACCAAGATCCCGTTGCGGATATCCAGCCCTGCGGCTTCGGCCAGGCCCGTGTCCGGAACGACGCCGACGGCCACCACCACGAGGTCAGCGGGAAGGACTTCGGCGGAGTTGGTGACAACGGCGCTCGCCTTGCCCCCGGTGCCCGTGATTTCCGCCGCGCTCGCGGGGAGCCGGAACTGCACGCCGTGCTTTTCGTGCACGCTGCGGAAGAAGCCGCCCAGTTCCGGGCCGATGGCCATGCTGAGCGGCACGTCCTCCAGTCCCAGCAGGGTCACTGTGTTCCCGTAGCTGCTCGCCGCGGCGGCAAGCTCCATGCCGATCCAACCGGAGCCGATCATCACCACATTCCGGCCTCCTCCGGCCAGCTCTTCCTTGAGTCGGCGCGAATCATTGAACGTCCGGAACGTCATGACACCGGCAAGATCGGAACCGGGGAGCGGAATCCGACGCGGCTGTGCCCCTGTGGCGATCAGGAGCTTGCTGAACCGAAGCTCGGTTCCTGATTCCAGTTGTACCGTGTGGGCAGCAGGATCGACAGCCGCAACAGGGTCGCCAAGGAGGAGTTCGACGTCGTTCTCCCCGTACCAGCCGGCTGCGAGCACCGGGACGGCATCCTCGCCGGCTTTGCCCAGGAGGAACTCCTTGGAGAGGGGAGGCCGCAAGTAGGGCTGTTCATTCTCGGCGCAGGCCACGGTGATGTGGCCCTCGAAGCCTTCGGACCGGAGGGTCTTGGCCGCCGTGGCGCCGGCCAGCCCGCCGCCTGCAATAACGATGTGTTCAGTGTCCATGGTGACTCGATTCGCGGGGCGTGGGCGGTTAGCGCGGGCAGTCCGGGTGCGCGTGAACGCGCGAACAGCCTCATCTAAAACTGCTAGTTTTGACTTTAGAATCGTCCGCGACGGTGGTCAAGGCATTTTTGGGGCGGATTCCCGCGGGCGCTAGAATAGTTGGGCGCGCTTCCTCTCTTGAGCGCAATTCTTCTCCCCACACATCAACAGAAAGCCAGCATGCGAGTTCTTGCAGCCATGAGCGGCGGAGTCGACTCCGCCGTTGCCGCCGCCCGCGCCGTCGAGGCGGGGCACGACGTCGTCGGCGTCCACTTGGCGCTGTCCCGCATGCCCGGAACACTGCGCACGGGCAGCCGCGGCTGCTGCACCATTGAAGACTCCCGCGACGCCTGGCGCGCCTGCGACGTACTGGGGATTCCCTATTATGTTTGGGATTTCTCGGAACGCTTCAAGGAAGACGTTGTCCAGGACTTCATCGATGAATACGCCGCGGGCCGAACTCCTAATCCCTGCATGCGCTGCAACGAGCGGATCAAGTTCGCCGCCTTGCTGGAGAAGGCCATCGCCCTGGGCTTCGACGCGGTCTGCACTGGACACTACGCCAAGGTCATCCAAGACGCCGACGGCAATCCCGAACTCCACCGTGCCGCCGATTGGGCCAAGGACCAAAGCTACGTACTCGGCGTCCTGACCCACGAACAGCTCAAGCACTCCATGTTCCCGCTGGCAGAGACTCCCTCCAAGGCCGAGGTCCGTGCAGAGGCGGAGCGCCGCGGTCTGTCCGTGGCAAACAAGCCGGACAGCCACGACATCTGCTTCATCCCGGACGGTGATACCGCCGGCTGGCTCGCCGAGAAGATCGACATGACCACGGGCGACATCGTGGACGAGGCCGGAACCAAGGTTGGGGAGCACCCGGGGGCCAACGCCTTTACCGTAGGCCAGCGCCGCGGCCTCAAGCTGGGCACCCCTGCCGCTGACGGCAAGCCGCGCTTCGTGCTGGAAATCCGGCCCAAGGAAAACAAGGTGGTCGTCGGGCCCGAAGCCCTGCTGGCCATCGACGAGATCCGCGGAATCAAGGTCTCCTGGGCTGGCCTGCCTATCGCCGAGGTGGCTACCGGCGCCGAATTCGACTGCTATGCCCAGGTACGCGCCCATGGCGACCCCGTTCCTGCCAAGGCATTTGTCGAGCGGCACGTCGACGACGCCGGCATTGAGCGCGAAGGCCTCGTGGTGACCCTTGTCGATCCCCTCCGCGGCGTGGCCCCCGGGCAGACGATCGTGCTGTACCAAGGCACCCGTGTCCTGGGCCAGGCAACCATCGACGCCGCTCGGTCCCTTCAGCGCGCGGAGCTCTAGGCCCGCGAATTTCCGGTGATTTGTTCTCCGGGAAGCCGAGCACGAAATTGTGAGCGCTAACTAAGTCCTTTCGCCACGTTCGGACCGGCGCGCGGTGGTCGTCCTAGCCGACCGAACGGACAGTCAAAAGTAAATTTTGTGTCTCAACTCACAAAATCAAACGTTTCACCAGAAAAGCTTCTGATTGAATCGTGGAGTTGGGAGTGTGTGCTCCTAGGAAATTACCGACGGCGGTTCGCCGTATCCATCGAACAGAAAGTTCACTGATGGCATTGAACAAAAAAGCCTTGCGAAGCGCTATCGCGTTCGCGGGCATCTCCGTATTCGCTTTGACGGCCTGCACGGGCCCGGCAGGCGGCGGCGGTTCAGCTTCCTCAGCTGCCAGCGGTCCGATCGCTTATGGCACCACCGATAAGGTGACCGCCCTCGATCCCGCGGGTTCGTACGACAACGGTTCCTTCATGGTGATGAACCAGGTCTATTCCTTCCTCCTCAACTCGAAGCCAGGAAGTGCCGACCCCGTTCCGGACCTGGCAGCGTCGGCGTCGTTCACGTCGCCCACCGAGTACACCGTCAAGCTGAAGCCCGGACTCAAGTGGGCCAATGGCCACACGCTGGACTCCACCGACGTCAAGTTTTCGTTCGACCGGCAGCTCAAGATCAACGACCCCGCCGGTCCTGCAAGCCTGCTCGCCAACCTGGACAGCGTCACCACCCCTGACGCCGACACGGCCGTTTTCAAGCTGAAGCTCGCCAACGACCAGACGTTCCCGCAGATCCTCAGCAGCCCGGCCGCGCCGATTGTGGACCACCAGGTCTTCCCGGCCGACAAACTGCTTTCCGATGACGACATCATCAAGGCCAAGGCGTTCTACGGCCAGTACACGATCGACAGCTACAAGAAGAACGAGCTCATCAGCCTCAAGGCCTACCCTGACTACCAGGGTGTCCTGGGCAAGCCGGCCAACGACGCCGCCACGATCAAGTACTACGCCGAGCCGACCAACATGAAGCTGGACATCCAGCAGGGCAACATCGACGTGGCGAACCGAAGCCTTAGCGCCACCGACGTCGACGACCTCAAGAAGGACTCGAAGGTCAAGGTCAACGTTGGTCCCGGCGGCGAGATCCGCTACATCACGTTCAACTTCGACACGATGCCGTTCGGCGCCAAGGCAGCCGGCGCCGACCCGGCCAAGGCACTTGCCGTGCGCCAGGCGATCGCCAACCTCGTTGACCGCCAGGCAATCGCGGACCAGGTCTACAAGGGCACCTACCTGCCGCTGTACTCCAACGTCCCCAGCGGCTTCCTGGGCGCCAACGAGTCGTTCAAGGATGCCTATGGCGACAACGGAAAGCCGAGCTTGGACAAAGCCAAGAAGGTTCTTTCCGATGCCGGTGTCAAGGACGTCGTGACGTTGAACCTCCAGTACAACCCGGACCACTACGGCAAGTCCTCGGGCGACGAGTACGCCATGATCAAGGACCAGCTCGAGAAGTCGGGCCTCTTCAAGGTGAACCTGCAGTCCACCGAATGGGTGACCTACAGCAAGGCCAGCCGTGCGGACGAGTACCCGCTGTTCCAGTTCGGTTGGTTCCCTGACTTCAGCGACCCCGACAACTACCTGAGTCCCTTCTTCCCGAACGGTGGCTTCCTGAAGAACCACTACAACAACCCCGCCGTGACGGATCTGATCAACAAGCAACTGACCACTACGGACAAGACGGCCCGCGAGTCGGCCATCAAGAACGCCCAGAACGCATTGGCAAAGGACATTTCCACTTTGCCGCTGCTCCAGGGTGCACAAGTTGCCATCTCGGCGAAGGGCGTGAACGGCGTCGACAAGACGCTTGACGCATCCTTCAAGTTCCGATTGGGAACCGTTTCAAAGTAAGCAGCCGGTCGGGGGAGGCGGGTGCCAACAGGCGCTTTGCCTCCCCTTACTGCTGATTGCCTCACATATGAGCAAAACCCCGCGCGATCCGCGGGCAATGAACTTAGGTAGCAATGACAACACTTATAGAGGTGCCCGACGTCGAACCGGACGCGGTCACTCCCAAGAGCAAATCGGCGGGCGGGGGTCTCGGCAGGTACATCGTGGTCAGGTTTTTCCTGATCATCCCGACGATCTTCATCCTCGTGACTCTGGTTTTCTTCCTCATGCGGGTCATCGGAGACCCCATCACCGCAGCACAGGGCGGCCGGCTTCCCCCGGATGTCCTGGCGCAGCGAATCCACGACGCCGGTTACGACCGGCCGATCATCCTCCAGTACTTCGAATACCTGGGCCAGTTGGTCACCGGCAACTTCGGCACCACCATCACGGACCGGCGCCCCGTCGTCGAAATGCTGTCGACCTTCGGTGCAGCCACCCTTGAGCTTTCGATCAACGCTCTGATCGTGGCGCTCGCGGTCGGCATCCCGCTGGGCATGATCGCCGCGCAACGGCGCGACAAGGCGACTGACGCCTTCCTGCGCTGCTTTGCCATCCTCTGCTACGCCACTCCGGTCTTCTTCTCCGGACTCCTGCTCAAGCTGACGTTCTCGGTTTGGCTCGGATGGCTCCCAGTGGCCGGGCGAGTGTCCACCCGCACTGAGCTGACCATGGGCCAACTGGCCGCTCCCACCGGCATTTATTGGCTCGACGCGCTGCGCAGCGGCAATCTCACCGCTCTCGGCGACGTCGTGTCGCACGCGGTGCTTCCCGCTATTGCCCTGGGTCTCCTGACCGCCGGTGTCTTCCTGCGCCTCGTCCGGACCAACGTCATCGGAACGCTGGGCAAGGATTACGTCGAGGCCGGCCGTTCCCGCGGCGTCAGCGAGTTCCGGCTCGTGACGAAGCACGCCTACAAGCCGGCGCTCATCCCCATCATCACCGTCATGGGCTTGCAGATCGCCCTGATGCTCGGCGGAGCCGTGCTCACCGAGACCACCTTCGAATGGAAGGGACTTGGCTATCAGCTGGTCCAGTACCTGAACGCCAGGGACTTCGTGGCGGTCCAGGGCATCGTGGTGCTGCTGGCCGTCATCGTCGCATTTACCAACTTCGTCGTGGACGTCGTCGCCGCGCTGATCGACCCGCGAGTGAGGTACTGACATGAGCACTGCAACAATTTCAGGACGGAAGAAGTCCTTCCTGTCCGGACTTCCTGTCATTTCCCACGTCAAGAAGAGCGTTGGCCTCCAGCGGGGCATGCTCATCACCGGGCTTGTGCTGACCGGGATCTTCCTTCTCTCGACCGTGCTCGCGCCGTTCATCGCACCGTACGGCTATTCCCAACTGAGTGACGCTTCCGGATCGTTCCCGACCCAGGAAGCCCCCGGCAGCAAGCACCTGCTCGGCACCACAGTCGGCGGCTATGACGTTCTCTCCCGCGTCCTGTGGGGTTCACAGACCGCCGTGACCGTGATCGTCGTCGCCGTGGTGATGTCCATCTTCCTCGGCGTGGCGCTGGGCCTGCTCAGCGGCTACTTCGGTGGCTGGCTGGACCGGGTGCTGGTAGTCATCGCCGATGCCATTTATGCCTTTCCTTCCCTGCTCCTGGCGATTGTCATGTCGATCGTCATCAGCCGTGGCCAATCGAGCTTCTGGGGCGGCATCCTCGCCTGCTCCTTCTCGATCACCGTGGTGTTCGTTCCGCAGTATTTCCGCGTGATCCGGGCCGAAACCATCAGGCTCAAGGCCGAGCCGTTCGTGGAATCGGCCATGGTCCTGGGCGCGTCCAGCCTTCGGATCATCACCCGGCACATCTTCAAGAACGCCACCAGGACGCTTCCGCTGATGTTCACCCTGAACGCCTCCGAAGCGATCCTGACCCTTGCCGGCCTTGGTTTCCTGGGCTTCGGCATTGAACCGTCCTCGGCCGCAGAGTGGGGCTTCGACCTCAACAAGGCCATGGCGGACGCTTCCTCCGGCATTTGGTGGACCGGCGTCTTCCCCGGTATCGCGATCGTCCTCACAGTGCTGGGGCTGACCTTGGTCGGCGAAAGCATCAACGATCTCAACGATCCCCGTCTCCGTGGCCGAAAGCGTGCTGGAGGCAAGGCCTCCCGCTCCAAGGCCGCGGCAGGAACCGACGGCACGAACACAGGGGCCCCTACCGCTCCCAAACCGGAAACAGGCAGCCCAGAAGCAGGTAAGGCATGACCACCAACATCGGCAACATTTCGGACCAGCCGCTGACATCCGGGCAGCCCGTCCTGGACATCGAACGGCTCAAAGTCACCTTTGCCACCGACAGCGGCGACGTTTACGCGGTCAAGGACGTCAGCCTCGAGGTCAAAGCCGGCGAAGTGCTGGCGATCGTGGGGGAGTCGGGCTCCGGCAAGACTGTCACGGCCAAGACCATCCTCGGCCTGCTCCCTGAAACGGCCATCAGCTCGGGAGCCGTGCTGATCAACGGCAACAACGTCATCAGCGTCAGTGCGTCCAAACTGCGCAAGATCCGCGGCCGCGACGTGGCCATGGTCTTCCAGGAACCGTCAACGGCACTGAACCCGGTGTTCACGGTGGGCTGGCAGATCGCCGAAGGCATCCGGGCACACGCCTCGGACGGACACCGCATCTCGGCCAAGGAGGCCAAGAAACGGGCCACCGAAGCCCTGCGGAAGGTGGGAATCCCTGATCCCGAAACCCGCGTCAACTACTATCCCCACCAGCTTTCCGGTGGCCAGAAGCAACGCGTCGTCATCGCGGCTGCGCTCGCCTTGAACCCCGGGTTGATCGTGGCGGACGAACCGACGACGGCCCTGGACGTCACTGTCCAGGCCGAGATCCTTCAGTTGCTCCGGGACTTGCGGGACAAGTACGGCACCTCGATTGTGCTCATCACGCACAATATGGGTGTCGTGGCCGACCTGGCCGACCGCGTCGTGGTCATGTACCAAGGCGACGTCGTCGAAGAGGCCACTGCCAGGGTTCTCTTCGCCGAGCCCAAGCAGGACTACACCAAGAAGCTGCTGGCCGCCGTGCCGCACCTCGGCCGCAACTCAGCGTCCGAAGGGGCCACCGAACGGTTGCACCAAACCGGAAAGATCCTGGTTGAGGCAAAGAACCTCACCATCGAGTATCCGGGCCGCCTCGGCAAGCCAGGGTTCAAAGCCGTGGACAACGTCAGCTTCACGGTTTCCGAGAACGAGGTCTTTGGCCTGGTTGGCGAGTCCGGTTCGGGCAAGTCCACCATCGGTCGCGCCATCGCAGGCCTCAACAGGGCAACCGGCGGCAGCCTCAAGGTCCTTGGCTACGAAATGCTGGGCTTCAAGGAACACACGTTCAAGCCGCTGCGCAAGGATATCGGCTTCGTCTTCCAGGACCCGGCCGCTTCGTTCAACCCTCACCTGACCATCGGTGAGTGCGTGGCGGAACCGCTGCTCATCCATACCCACCCGAGCCCGGCTCAAGCACGCCTGCGTGTGGCGCAGTTGCTCGAATCGGTGCAGCTGCCGGCGTCGTACGCTGAACGCTTCCCGCATGAGCTCTCCGGCGGGCAGCGCCAGCGCGCTTCGCTGGCGCGTTCGCTCGCGCTCAACCCGCGCCTCCTGATCGCCGACGAGCCGACCTCGGCCCTCGACGTATCCGTGCAGGCAAAGGTCCTGGAACTGTTCAAGGACATCCAGGAAGAGTTCGGTTTCGCCGCGCTGTTCATCAGCCACGACCTCGCCGTCGTGGACATTCTCTCCCACTGGGTGGGCGTGTTGTACAAGGGCGAGCTCGTAGAGCAGGGGATCGGCAGCCAGATCATGGGCAATCCCCAGCACGACTACACCCGCAAGCTCATCGCCTCGCTGCCGGTGCCGGATCCTGACGAACAGGCCCGACGCCGGGAGGAGAACCGCGCGCTGCTGGGCATCTAGCCCGCCATCCAAGCAACGATCCGCAACAACGGACATGCCCGCCCTTCTCCGCGAAGGGCGGGCATGTCCCGTTGGCTGCGGCTATTCCGACACGATGCTGATGTTGAAGAGCTTGTCCTTCGGCTGGCGCATGAAGATCCGGAGCCACAGCGGCATCCACATTTCGAGGCCGCGGGCGACGTCGAGCCCGCCCAGGTCGTGGATGTGTTCCGGGAGCCAGCCGAACTCCTGCAGGAGCGCGACGACGGTGGCTTTCGCGTCGTCGTCGTTACCGGCCACGAAGACGTCGTGGGCGCCATCGGCGAGCTTGAGCGGGTCAACCATCAGCGGAGCCTCCAACGTGTTGAGGGCCTTGACCACGCGGGCCTTGGGGAAGGCACGCTGGATGGTTTCGGCAATGCTGTCGGTATTGCAGACGGAGAGCGACGGCGGGAAGCCGGCGGAAAAGTCCAGCGGGTTGGACACATCCACCAGGACCTTGCCCGCCAGGTTCGCCGCCCCGGCTTCACTCAACGCGGCGAGGGACACCATCCCGGGGGTTGCGTTGACCACGATCTCGGCCATGGCTGCGGCCTCCGCGAAGGAACCGGAGCTTGCTCCCGGACCTGCCTGCGCCGCCCACTCCATCCCCTTGGGATTGCCGGCCTCCCGCGAACCCATCATGACCTCGTGGCCTATTGCCACCAATTTTCCGGCCAGAGTGTGCCCCACCATTCCGGTGCCAAGAACTGCGATTTTCATGCGTGCTCTCCTTATCATCGGCGCGGACATGCCCATTCTGCCCCTCTAGGCCCGGCCGGCACACCCTAGACTGGAGGAATGACCGAGCAGAACCACGCCCTCCCCGACGCCGACTCCTTCGATCCTTCCGCCAGCTCCCTCGCCGGCCGCGTGGACCAGGCCGTCATGGACGAGTTGCTCTCCATCCGCTCCAGCATCGACAACATCGACGCCACCCTCGTCTTCCTCCTCGCGGAACGGTTCAAGGCCACCCAGAAAGTGGGCGTCCTCAAGGCGACGCACAAGCTTCCAGCCGGGGACCCCGGACGCGAGTCCGCCCAGATTGCGCGGCTCCGCCGGCTCGCCGAAGAGGCGCACCTCGATCCTGCCTTCGCCGAGAAGTTCCTGAATTTCATCATCAGTGAGGTCATCCGGCACCACGAGGCAATCGCCGAAGGCCACCAGGCTTCCATCGCGCAGGCCTGAACACGTGGCCGCCGAAACCGCGCAGAACCAGGTCATCGCCACGGCATTGGGTCCTTGGCCCGGAACGGATCCTGCTGAGGCCGCCCGGATCATCCGCGGCGAGCTGGGCAGCCCGCACCTGCCGTTCCTGGCCGAGCTTCCGGACCGTGGGGTCGGCTCGGACGCCCTCGGCCGGACGGCATCCCTTCTGGTTGAGTTGGCCATCGATGTGCAGCCGCACGGCTGGCGCCTGGTAGACCGGCCGGGTAAAGACCTCCGGCGTGCGAAGTCCGCCCTTGCTACGGACATCAACGTCCTGGCTGACGTTGCCGGCTCGGAAGAATCCTCCGCTGAGGAACTGAAGATCCAGTTGCGCGGACCGCTGAGCCTTGCGGCGGGCCTCTACTTGCACAACGGGGAACGTGCTCTTCTTGACTATGGTGCCCGGAGGGACATTGCGGAGTCCTTGGCCGCCGGCGTCGCTGAGCATATATCCCGCGTCCGTGCTGCGGTTCCGGGCGCCGGGATAGTGGTCCAGCTTGACGAACCGGACATCTCCTCCGTGTTGGCCGGCACAATTCCCACGGCGAGCGGCTACCGCACCCTGCGCTCCATCCCGGGCGAGGAAGTCACGGGAGCCTGGCGGTTGGTGATCGACGCGCTGCGGGCCGCAGGAGTGGCGGAGACCGTGGTTTCCGTTCCGGAAATCGAAGCCCCGATCCAGCAGATCCTCTCCGCCGGAGCCGACGGCGTCGCCCTGCCGCTCAAAGCGCTCACCACGCGCCAATGGGAACAGATTGCCACCGCTGTGGAAGCCGGCAAACGCCTGTGGGCCGGCGCTTTGCCGGTAGACATTCCGCGGGCAACCCTGCCACGTACCGCTGAGCTTGTGGACACCGTCTGGCGGCCTTGGCGCCAACTCGGCCTACCGGCGTCGAGCCTGGGGGCCGTGCGTGTCACGCCCTCGGACGGGCTGGCCGGATTCTCGCCGTCGGGAGCCAAAGAGGTTCTGAACCGCTTGACCCAGATTGCGGACGGGCTGAACCAGCTCGGGCTCGGCTAGCCTGCTTCGGGCCTTCTAGACGCGCGGTTCCCAACGGTCCGGCTCGGCATAGCGGGGGAGCCCGACGGCGGCAGTGGCGGTCCGCGCGGGCGCGGCACCATCCGTCGCGGGCAGTGAAGGTGCCAAACGATAGTCGAAGGAACCGGCGTAGACCAGGACCAAGCCGACGTCTGGCTGAAGCACCTTCACCTGGATCCGATGCTTGCCTTCTGCCGGATCCCACCACTGCTCCGCGTAGGCCTTCGCATCAAGGGAAGCCGGCAAGCTGAGCCTCAGCGGACCCAGGAACAAACGCGAGGCTCCCGAGACGCCGCGAAGACGCCCTTCCGCTGTGACATCCAAATCCAATGCCGTGGCCAGCCTGCGGTACCGGCCCACATAGTCGACCAGACGGGTACCGCCGTCGTTGGCGGTCTCCGCAACAGTGGTGTCATGGAACAGCCGGGTGTGCCCGGGAAAGAAAATTTCACGCCGGGCCGTGAGGCTGGACCGTCCGAACGGATCAAGGTGCGCATGGTTTTCGATGCGGAACGGGATGCGCTCGCCGTACTCGGGGAAGAAGGCCTCTTCCCCTGCAACCGTGGCAAGGAGCGGGCGGAGCCATTTCTGCCGGCAACCGACCACGTCGAAGACGCCCTCGCCGATTCCGTAGGATCCGGAACCCGGGGCGAGGGAGAAATAGTCCTGAAGTTCGGGCTGCAACTGCCGGAACTTGCTGCCCAGCGCCAACTGGTAAATGGGTGTGCTCATGTGCTTTCCTCGGATCCGGGGTTGTTGATATCTGGACTCGGCTGGCCAGGCTACAAGCGGCCCGCAGCCTTCAGCCGAATGTACGCATCCGCCAGGAGCGGCGGCAGTTCCAACGGCTCTGCGTCGACTACCTCCGCGCCAAGCTGGCGCAATTGGGCGCTGACGGCCTCACGGTCCAGCAGGGCACGTTCGGCGGCCGAGGCACGGAAGACCTGGCTCGCCGTCGTGCGTTCTTGCTTCATTCGGCCCAGCAAGGGGTCCCGGACCGATCCAAGCAGCACGACGTGCTGCCGCACCAGTTGCGCCACCAAGGGAATGAGCCCTTCCTCGGGGGCGCCGCTGTCGAGCGAGGTCAACAGGACCACGAGGGAACGGTGCGCGGAAATGGCCCGTATTTGCGCCGGGACCTGCGCCCAGTCCATCTCGATCAGTTCCGCCTCAAGCGGAGCCATGGCCTGGACCAACGAGCCGAGGACATTGCCTTTGGCCGCTGAATCGACGCGCCCGCGGACGCGCCTGTCGAAGGCGAAGAAGTCCACACGGTCTCCGCCTCGCTCCGCCAGCACGGCCAGCAGGAGAGCCGCTTCCATCCCGGTGTCCAGGCGGGGCTCGTCGTCGATTCGGGCTGCTGCCGTGCGCGATGTGTCGAGCATGATGACGACGCGGCGGTCCCGTTCGGGTCGCCAGGTCCGGACGACGACGGCGGTGCGCCGGGCGGTTGCCCGCCAGTCGATGGAGCGCACGTCGTCGCCCCGCACGTAGTCGCGGAGGGAATCGAATTCCGTGCCGGCCCCGCGGATCTGCACGGCCGCTTTGCCGTCCAGCTCCCGCAGTTTCCGCAGCTTGGACGGCAAATGCCGCTTGGAATGGAACGGCGGCAGGACGCGAAGACGGCCGGGGAGGGCCACGGTGCGTTGCCTGGCGGCCAGGCCAAGCGGGCCGAAGGACCGCAGCGTGACGTGCGGTGCCGTCAGGTCGCCGCGCCGAGTGGGCCTCAGCTGCACTGACATCCGCCGCCGCTCACCGGCCGGGATCTCGATGCGTTGGACGGGGGCGACGGTCCCTGCGGAGGGTTGCCAGGCGTCACGCACCAGTCCGCGGAAGGTCCGCCGGTTGCCGTTTTCCAGCGTCAGAAGGGATTCCGTTTCCGCGTGCAGGGTGACATTCCCGGGATCCTTCCGCTGCGGGGCGATCTTGGCTGGCGACGCGGCCAGCAGGAGGTCGCACAACACCAAGGCCAGCAGCACCGCGGAGGTGAGGACGACCGTACCCCAGGCGGGAAACAGCAGCAACGGGGCCAATGCGGCGAAAACCAACAGCACAAAGCGGCCCGTGATAGCCATTCAGTGCCGCCCGAAGTAGAGGGTCCAGAGGTGGAAAGTCATGAGGCGAGGCCAATCAGCGCGGCACGGGAACAGAGGCCAGAATGCTGCCAAGGACATCATCGACGTTCACGCCGTCCATTTGGGCTTCGGGTCGAAGACCCACACGGTGCCTCAAACACGGCAGGGAGAGTGCTTTGACGTCGTCGGGGGTGACGAAGTTGCGTCCGGACAACCATGCCCAGGCACGCGAGGTGTTGAGCAGCGCCGTGGCGCCACGCGGGGAGACTCCCAGTTGGAACGACGGCGCCGCCCGCGTCGCTCGCACGACATCCACAATGTAGCCGAGGATCTCGGGGGCCACTGTCACTTCGGCCACCGCATCACGGGCATTCTGGAGTTCGGCGACGCCCGCTACTGGCCGGACTCCCGCAGCCAGCAAATTCCGCGGATCAAAACCTTCCGAATGCCTGCGGACCACTTCGATCTCTTCGGCACGTCCGGGCAGCGGCATGGAGAGCTTGAGCAGGAAGCGGTCCAGCTGCGCCTCGGGCAGGGGATAGGTGCCCTCATACTCGACAGGGTTCTGCGTGGCGGCAACAATGAACGGCGACGGCAAGGGCCGGGAGACTCCGTCCACCGATACCTGGCGCTCCTCCATGGCTTCCAGCAACGACGCCTGGGTCTTGGGCGGCGTTCGGTTGATCTCGTCCGCCAGCATGATGTTGGTGAATACCGGTCCTTCGCGGAAGGTGAATTCCGAGGTGTGCGAGTCGTAGACCAGGGAGCCGGTGACGTCACCCGGCATGAGGTCCGGAGTGAACTGGACGCGCTTCGTATCCAGGCTCAACGCAGTGGACAAGGCCCGTACCAGCAGGGTTTTGGCGACGCCCGGAACACCCTCAAGCAGTACGTGGCCCCCACAGAGCAGCGCGATGAGCATGCCGGTCACCGTTGCATCCTGCCCGACGACGGCCTTGCCCACTTCGTGACGGACGTCCAACAAAGCTTTGCGGGCAGGGTCGGACCGCGTAGCTGCCTGGGCTGGCTGCCCCTGCGACGCCGGGCCCCCCGAGTAGCCATAGCTGCCGTCGGTGTAGCTGTCTGCTTGATTGCTCATGGGGCTATTGCCTCCTGCTCGAGTTTTTCGATGCTTTGTGCCCATTGGACAAGTTCTGGTTCGGTGCGTGGCCGGTGGTCCAGCAGCAGCGTCCGGAGTTCATGTGCCGGCCGGTTGATTTTTCGGGACACGGCATCGAGGACGGCATCTGCGCCGGCCTCGGGGCCGAGCCGGAAATGCTTGGCAAGCCTGGTCAAAGTGCCGGCCCGGAGATTGTCGGCCGCCTGGCCGACAGCGCGGGAATCCTGGTAGAGACGGGCGCGGCCTTCGGCGGTCTCTACCGCCTTGACCACTACTGGCAGTGGCTCGAACACGAGCGGCCCAAGCCGCCTGCCCCGCCACAGCACAGCGAGCAATGCGACCACCGCCAACCACAATCCCAGAAAACCAACCCACGGTGGCGCCAATTCATCCAGGGTTGGCGGTGTGCCATCATTCGGTACGTCACCGAGGCCCGGGAGATACCAGACAAGATCCGATGTTGGCCCGAGGGTCCGGAGGGCCAATGCGGCGTTGCCCTCCACCTGCAGGAGATCGTTGCTGAGAAGGGCTGTGCTGCCGAGAACCACCAGCCGACCGTCCGCACTGGCAGCGTACATACCGCCGTCGTTGCTGCCAGGCCGGTAGCAGGTCACCTCGGCTCCCGTGTAAAGGAATGCGCCCTTGCCGGACACACGCCCCGCAACCAGGGAATCCGCTTGCCCGCAGCCCGCTTCCAACGTCGACGTCCCGTTGGGAACCACTCCAGCGTTATGGATCCCGCGGCCCAGCCCGGTCAGGGTTCGGAAGCCGGGAGCGACGACCACCACGCGGGTGGCCGATTGCAGCAGGCTGTGCAACTGGGCGGAATCGAGATAGCCATTGCGGTCATACAACAAGACGGTGGCGCGTGGTTTCCCGGCCAGCAGCGAGGTTGTCGTTGCGAACGAATCGGATTCCGTGACGGTGACTCCGTGCCGCCGGAGGATTTCGGCTACGGCCATGGCGCCATCCGGAGCGGCGTTGCGGGCAGAGAGGGGTGCCGTGTCCGTGTTCGTGGGGGACTGGACCACGGTGACAGCGACCAGTACCGCCACGATGGCCCCGATGATGATCCAGGCCATCTGGCGGCGCGACCAGCTCCGCAACTGCGCGGACCACCGAAGTGTTTGAGTGTCAGCAGTCACCGCGGCACCGCCAAACCGCTGGCTGACTGCCCGGCGAAATCAGGTCTCATGGCCAATAGTCCGTTGTCCAATGCGAGCACGGCAGCATGGTCGGAAGCGGTGGCGGTGGCCTTCCCGTATTTCACGCCGTCGAAAATCCTGGCCGCTTCCTCTAACCGTGTACTGGCTGCCCCGAACGCGCGCCCCAATTGAGCAGCCGCCTCGTCCGCCGTCCGGCCAGCCTGGATATCAAGGACTGCACGGTCCTCCGCTGAGCGAACCACAGCGCGGAACTGTTCGACGACGGCCGTTTGCCAGTCCCCTTTGCTTGCCGCGGCAGATGCCCGGCCGCGGAAGGTGTCGGCATCAACTGTCGGCTCGCCGTCGAAGATCTTCGCCGACATCTTCTTCCGCGCGTTGAGCCTCGGCCTGACAACTATCACGACAACCACAATGAGGACCACGGCCAGGGCGCCGATCAGAGGCACGCCGATATTTGCCCCGCCGATGGAATCGCCGTTCAAGGAGCGGAGCCAGTCGATGAACTGATTCCACATCTCACTGATCCAACTGGGTTTGGCCGATGCGTATTGCGGTTTGGACAGTTCCTCGACCGCCCACCGTTGGGCCTCCCCGCGATCGGGATCGACGGGAGGCCCGGAGGCGGGGAGGAGAAGAGCGAGGGACGCGGAGACCGGGGTCATCCTTTGGGGGAACCCTGAGCGGTGTTCGGCGGCCATGGTTGCGCACCGGTTTGTTGTGCCCTGCGCCGGCCGGGAACGCCGCCGGGATCTTCTCCGGTCTCCAGAAGCCGAAGGAGCTCCACGTCAAGTCCGTCATGTCGCATCCGCAGGTCCATGTAGATCAGGGATGCTACGGAGGTTTGGAAGGCGAAGCCCACTGAGCTGACGAGAACCCCTACGACCAGCGAGACCACCGCCAGGACAATCGCCGTCGTCGTCACTTGCGAGGCCCCGGCATGGGGTGCGAACACGGAGTTTATTCCACCGGAAGCCAGGCCCAGGGGAATCTGGATGACCTGTCCGATGATAGTCACCATGACGGACACCAGCAGTGTGATTCCGAAGATCCGCCACCAATTCCGGCGCGTCAGGGTCCACGAGCGCCGAATACCGGCAAAGACGCCGAGTTCTTCTACGGTGATGGCGGCCGGGGCCACCAACAGCTTCGTGTAGATCCAGGCATATACGACGAAGGCGCCGAGTCCCAACGGGAAAAGCAAAAGCAACCCGGCCGGTCCCAACCCGGTCAAGATGAGGGCCGCCAGCAAGAACACGACCAGTATGAACAGCACTGATCCGGCAAGGAAGAGGAAGGCAAAGCCTACAAGGGGCCAGAGACGCGAGCGGGCCAGGGACCACATCTGCTTGAACCCGGTGGGCCGGTTCAACGCGGACCTGGCGACGGGAATGGCCATGACTCCCTGCAGGATGGCCGCGAGTGCCAGGGCGAGCAACGAAATTCCCATTATCTCGGCAAAGGCGCCAAACACCGGGCCGAGATACCGCGTCGCCTCGGCTTGATTCGCGAACCTTCCTCCGGTAGGAAGGTTCGCGACCATGCCCAGAGCGGCCACCTCGCTCAGTGCGCTTGTGATGGCCTGGACGATAAGGGCGGAGCCGAACATGGTCTTGGCGTTCCGGCGGATGGTCTGGAACGCGCCGTCCATGATTTCCCCGAAGAAGAGCGGCCGGAGGGGCACGATTCCGGGCTTCGGGGGAGCCACATAGCGGGGCTGGCCATAGGGCGGCGGACCGCCTGCCTGCCAGCGCGGATCGACCGGCGCGCCCCACGATTGCCCCGGATACTGTGGCGCGCCCCATTGCGGCTGGCTGCCCCATTGTGGCTGGGCGCCGGGTTGCGGTGCGCCCCATTGTGGCTGGCTGCCCCATTGTGGCTGGGCGCCGGGTTGCGGTGCGCCCCATTGTGGCTGGGCGCCCCATGGTGGCCGCGGTCCTTGTTCAGGCCGGTAACCCGGATCGGGTTGTGACACGTTTTCCTCCCCAAAAGATACGTCCGCGGCAATGCACGGACCCCAAAAGGGGCCGTTCGCACCAGCCTATAGTTCCGCCGTCGTGCCTCATAGCCCATTTGCTTGCCGGCTGCAGCGCGCCATGCCGTGATTGGGCTCAACGGGACAAAGGCTTGGGGATAAGGGAATATATAACTATGAAGGCACGCATCCTGGTAGTAGACGACGACGAAGCGCTGGCCGAAATGATCGGCATCGTGCTGCGGAACGACGGCTTCGACCCGGTTTTTTGCGCGGACGGCGGGCAAGCGCTGGAGGTCTTCCGGTCCTCAAAGCCAGATCTGGTACTGCTTGACGTGATGCTGCCCGGATCGGACGGCATCGAAGTGTGCCGCCAGATCCGCGGGGAGTCGGACGTCCCCATCGTCATGCTCACCGCCAAATCCGATACCTCCGACGTCGTACGCGGCCTTGAATCCGGTGCTGACGACTACGTGCCCAAGCCTTTCAAGCCGGCCGAGCTCGTTGCGCGGGTCCGCGCCCGGCTGCGCCCGGGAGACCAGAAGGCGCCCGAGACCCTGCGGATCGCCGACGTCACCATCGACGTGGCGGGCCACTTGGTGACCCGTGGCGGAGAGCGGATTTCATTGACGCCCCTGGAATTCGATCTCTTGGTCGCGCTGGCGCGAAAGCCCTGGCAGGTCTTCACCCGCGAACTGCTCCTTGAGCAGGTATGGGGCTACCGCCACGCTGCCGACACCCGGCTGGTCAATGTCCATGTCCAGCGCCTGCGGTCCAAGATCGAGCGTGACCCGGAAGCTCCCGAAGTTGTATTGACGGTTCGTGGTGTCGGATATAAAGCAGGCGCCTGAGTCTTCCACCGGCGAGCCCGGCACTGACCAAGAGGCCCCGGCGGCCAAGGTCAAACATCCCGTTTCAGGACATCCTGTCCCGGAACACACGGACGCCCGGGCACTGAACCTCCCGTGGATCTTGGAGCGCGCGCGCATCTGGACGCGCCGCGCCCTGATCCTGGCACTGCGTGTCTCCCGCCTTGTGGTGACCGGACTTCGCCACATCCGGCCGGGAATCCGGTACTTGTGGCGCGCACTGCTGCGCCGTTGGCGCCGCTCGCTCGAATTCAGGACAGTCGCGGTGACGATTGTGCTGTCGATGGTGTCATTTGCGGTGGTCGGCGCGTACCTCTCGAACCAAATAGCGAACAACCTGTTCCAGGAGCGTTTGAAGCAAGCCGAATCCGAGAGCCGCTACTACGTCAAGCAAGTCCAGGACACCTTCGACGGTTCACAGGCCAACGACCAGTCAAGCGTCATCACCCTCGTCTACGACACGCTCAAAGCGGTGGAGGGCAACGGCTCGGTCATCCAGCGGCGATACGTCTTCGAAGCGATGCCCGAACAAACCAAGCCGCGCAACCGCTGGGTGGAATCGCGGGCCTCGGATCAGTTGACGGTCCGCGTCATTCCTCCGGCACTCCGCAAGTCGGTGCAGGAATCCGGCAAGGACCAGTACTGGGCTTCCACTGAGTTCCCCGTCGGCAACCAGGACCACCCCGGCATCGCCGTCGGAAACAAGGTCACGTTCAACGGCACGGTCTACGAGCTCTATCTCCTCTATGACCTGGATACCGCCCAACAAACCCTGGACGAAATCCAGAACGTGCTGTGGGCGGGCGGTGCCGCTCTCATCCTGATGATCGGCGGTATCGCATGGTATGTGACCAGGAACGTCGTGAGTCCGGTGAGCCACGCCGCCGTCGTCTCCGAAAAGCTGGCCGCAGGCCAGTTGCAGGAGCGGATGGTGGTCAAGGGCGAAGACGAGGTGGCCAGGCTGGGCGCCTCCTTCAACCACATGGCCGCGAGCCTGCAGGAACAGATTACCCAGCTCGCCACGTTGTCCCAGATGCAGCAGCGGTTCGTCTCCGATGTGTCCCATGAACTGCGGACACCGCTCACGACCGTTCGGATGGCAGCCGAGGTGTTGTTCGATGCCCGCGATGACTTCGACCCCATCAACAAGCGTTCCGCCGAACTGCTTTACAACCAGGTGGAACGTTTCCAGTCGTTGCTTTCGGACCTGCTGGAGATTTCGCGCTTCGACGCCGGGGCCGCGGTGTTGGACTCCGAACCGACGGACATCTTCCAGGTGGTTTCGCATGTCATCGACGGCGCCTCGCCCGTTGCAGCCGAGTATGGCTCCGAAGTGCGCCTTGCGTCACGCCACAAGCGCATCATCGTGGAAATGGACGCCCGCAGGATCGACCGCATCCTGCGGAACCTGCTGCTCAACGCCGTCGAACACGGCGAGGGGAAACCTGTCCACGTTTCCGTTGCTGCCAACCAGGAGGCAGTCGCCATCTCTGTGCGTGACTTCGGCATAGGGATGACCGCGGCAGAAACCGCGCGGGTCTTTGATCGTTTCTGGCGCGCCGATCCCGCGCGTGCGCGGACCACGGGCGGCAGCGGACTGGGACTTTCCATCGCCGCGGAGGACACCAAGCTCCACAACGGTTGGTTGCAGGCTTGGGGGCGCAAGGGATCCGGTTCCAACTTCCGGCTGACGCTGCCTCTCAAGAAGGGGGGCACCATCGTGAAGTCGCCTTTGCAGCTTGAACCCGCAGACATCCATCTACCGGGCGCAACTCCTGAGCGCCAGATGCTCGTTTTGGATGCGGGCGAGCCGCAACTCGAGCGCGATTCCGCCGAGGACCCGAGGCCTGAAGGCGCTCCGGCACTGCCTCCGGCACACCCGCCTGCACTGCCTCCCGTGCTGCCTCCTCTATTGCCTCCGGCCGGAAACGACGACGCCGACAAAACCCAAGGGGGGACGGCACCTTGAGTTCCCGACGCTCTTTCCTGTCACGGCGCCCGTACTTGTTAAGGGCCGTGATTGCCGTTCTTGCCGTCCTCATGGTGGTCCTGAGTTCCTGCGCGCAGATCCCGCGGTCCGGTCCGGTGGGAAAGAGCAAGGACGAAAGCGCGGGCAACCCGAACGCTCCCGTCTTCTTCCCTCCGCCGCCGCACTCCGGCGCCACCCCGGAGTCCATCATCGAAGACTTCTATGGTGCAGGCAGCGGTTACGAAGGCGACTACGCCGTGGCCCGGCAGTACCTCACTCAGGCGCTGTCCGTCAGCTGGAAGTCCGACAAACGCACGCTCGTTTTCCGGAAGGCGACCGTCGTCAAGACCGGTGTGGAAAACGAGTTCAAGTACCAGCTGGACCTCGCCTACTCGGTCGACGCCGACGGCGTTGCGACGCAGTTCCAGGAAGGAACCACCGAGACAATTCCGGTGACCCTGGAACAGGTTGACGGCGAATGGCGGATCTCGGCCGTCCCGGACGGCACCGCGATCCCGGAAGAGACGTTCAAAGTCATTTACGCGGCCCAGCCCATCTATTTCTACGACCCCTCGTTCACGTATGCGGTTCCGGATGTCCGGTGGTTCATCAAGAAGAACACTGTCAAGGCGATGACCAGCGCGTTGCTTGACGGTCCTGCGCCCTACCTCCAGGGTGCGGTCGTCAGTGCTTTTCCTTCGGGCATGAAGCTGGCCCGGGAGTCGGTGCCGGTAGTGTCGGGAGCAGCCCAAGTGGACCTTTCCGCGAAGGAGCTCGTGGATGCTTCTGCCGAGGACCGGCAGCGCATGCAAAACCAACTGACCCTGACCTTCCGTAGCCAGCCGGACGTGGTGAACGTCCAGTTGCGGGCTGACCAGGATCTTGTCCGGGTGGAGGACAACGGTTCGGTCCTGCCGCCCGTGCTTGAAAAGAATGCTCCTGCGCGCCAAATCGCCGTCAGCAACGAAGAACTCGTGCGCTACGAGAACAACAGGGTCTCGGCCCTCCCGGACATGCAGCCGGTAGCCGGACTGAACCCGAGCGCTCCCGCGGAGTCCCCGACGTCCCAGGCCGTGGCTTTCCTCAACGGCGCCGGAACCACCCTGTATTCGATGATTCCGGGCCAACCAGCCCGCCAACTGACAACCCGGACCACGCTGAGCCATCCCTCCTTCAGCCCGCAGGACTGGGTCTGGACGGCAGGTCCGGGAGCCAACGGCGCCACCGAGGTCGCGGCATTCAAACCGTCCAACGTTCCTCAAGGCCAGCCCGTCCCCACGGTGACGATGACGCCGCCGTGGTTGGCAGGGCGGGTGGTGAGGGACTTCCGGATATCCCGTGAAGGGACGCGCGCGCTGGTGATTTCCGAAATGAACGGCAAGTCATCGGTGCAGGTGACCGGTATTGTCCGCAATCCTGACGGCACCCCCAAGGATCTGACTGCACCGATAACCTTGTTCGCTTCCGCTCCTGTTGATCAAGGGGTTTGGGTCAATTCCACGACAGTCGCGGTGATGAAAGCCTCGTCAACCGAGAACGTGGTTCCCGAGCTGTTGTCCTTGACCTCAAGCCAGCCGCAGCTGTTGCCTGCATGGCCGAACCTGACGACTATCAGCGCGGGCAATGGGCCGGAGCAGATTTTCGGACAGTCGGGCGCAGGCGTGTTCCAACGAGTGGGCAACGGCTGGGAATTGCAACTCAAGGGCCCGGTGGACCCTTCCTTCCCGGGCTAGGCCTTCTTCGTGAAGCGCGCTCTCCGCGACGCGCGGTTTTCCACATGGCGCGTTTCGGGAGTGTCGGCTGTAGGCGAGGAGCCGGATGCTTGAAGTATGGGTACTGAGAGCCGTCGCCGCGTGCGTGACCCTGACCTCGCTGTCCTCCCCGGTGACGGCGCGCACCATCGGGGAGTCCATCCTGCCCGACTGGCGAGGCTCGCGCAGGGCGCTGGCGAGGCCTTCGTCGAGTTGCTGGCCGTTCTGGCCCCGGTGGAATGTGTCTGCTGTGGTTTCGAGGATTCGGCGCTCTGCGGCACCTGTGCACGGCGCCTACGCCTGCTGTGCACCAGTCCATTCCGTGCTGAAGGACAGGCGCCTGCCTTGCTCACGGTGGAAGGCGCCGTGATGCTGCCCGTCGTCGCGGGAGGACACTATCGGGACGAGCTGGCCCAGGCCCTGCTTTCTTTCAAGCACCTAGGCCAGGGACGGCTGGCCTCGGTGCTCGCGCCTGCACTGGGCAAGGCGATCCGGTCTGCCGTAGGAGACAGGGCAGACATCTGCCTCGTACCCGTTCCCAGCAGCAACGTGGCCTTCCGGCGCCGCGGCTTCAGTCCGGTCCATCTCTTGCTCGGCCGCCTGCGGCGCCTGGACGCCTTGCCTGGTCTGCACATGACGGATGCGTTGAAGAATGCGCCCGGGTTTGGAATCCGAGGCTCCGGAAACCGGGGTCCGGGAAACGGGCAAAAGGGCTTGGGCCGCGGAGAGCGTGCGCGCCGTGTCCGCGACTCTATGACCGTCCGCCTCTTACACAAAGGTTCTTTGGAGGGTAAAGCATGCGTCATCGTCGACGACGTCCTCACTACGGGTGCAACCCTCGCCGAAGCCGCCCGGGCAGTAGCGGCGGCCGGAGGCGTGGTGTGTGGCGCGGTGGTCCTTGCAGCCACCCGGCCGCCGGCCGGTAGAGATCTTCCTACGGACGGGCCGGACGCGCAGCCAGCACCGACTCAAACAAAAAATAAGTTACGAAAGGATGAATTACCAGTGGCGATGAACTAACGTCGGTTATGGGTACCAAGAACAGATGTACCTGTCGATAGCGGCTCGGAAAGGGGCTCGACTGTCCGTCAGACCAGCCCCGAGAAGCGCCCTTATCGTGTCACCTGAGTTGTTTGGAGGGCACCATGGAGTTCATGATCAGCGGCCGTAATCTGACCGTTTCGGATCGCTTCCGCGAGTATGCCGGCGAGAAGATATCAAAGATTGAATCGCTTGGGGACAAGGTCCAGAGGGTTGACGCGAAGGTTTCAAAGGAAACCAACCCGCGCCAGACACCGGGCCAGCTCACGGTGGAAGTGACAGTTCTGGGCCGGGGCCCTGTGATCCGGGCCGAAGCGAGCGCCGCTGACAAGTTTGCCGCCTTTGATCTCGCCTATAGCAAGCTGCTGGAGCGGCTCCGCAGGGCCAAGGACCGCAAGAAGGTCCACCACGGCCGCCACACCCCCAAAGCCGTTCGTGAGGCTACTGCGACGCTTGAGCCTGCCAGCGCGAGCGAACCCATTTACGTAGAGGCCAGCAACCACCAGGAGCCAACGACGCCACCGGTGGAGACCTCGCCCTACGACGTCGACAACGACATTCCGGCCGGTGATTCCCCGGTCCTGATTCGTCGCAAGGTTTTCCCCGCCGCTTCGCTCACCCTTGATGACGCGGTGGACAACATGGAATTGGTGGGCCACAATTTCTACCTGTTCGTGGACAAGGAAACCAACACGCCGTCGGTCGTCTACCGCCGCCGTGGCTGGACATATGGAGTAATCACTCTCGACTCCACATGCGAACCAGGAGACGAACCCGTGGAGGAGAAGATCCACGCTTACCGTTCGAATGACCAGGCAGCCACAGCCTAGGCCGCATTCGTATTTCCCATGAAAGGACTGGCATGGCCGCTTCGCTGAGCCTGTTGCAGGCACGGCGGATTGCATTGGCAGCCCAAGGACTGGACAAGGAACGGCCCACCGGCCCCGTGACTTCACGGACGGTGGGCCGTACCTTTGCCCGCCTACAGGTGGTGCAGATCGACTCCGTCAATGTCCTCTCACGCAGTCATTACCTTCCATTCTTCTCAAGGCTTGGCAACTACGACCGAAGCATCCTTCATGCGATGGCCGGGCGAAGTCCGCGGCGCATGATGGAATACTGGGCGCACGAGGCGAGCTTCATCCGCCCGGAACACTTCCAGGATCTGCTGCTGTGGCAAAACCGTGCGTGGGTAGGCGCGGCCCACTTGGAACGCGGAATCCGGGAGGACATGGCTAACCGGATCCTCGACGCCCTCGCAACCGGGCGGCCCATGACTGCCGCGCAATTGACGGCGCACCTGGGGCACCAGGAGGACCGGCAGCACGATAACTGGGGCTGGAACTGGAACCTGGTCAAAAGGGTTTTGGAGCACTTGTTTGAAGAGGGGCTAGTGACGGCCGCGTCGCGGACAGAGCAGTTCGAGCGCCGGTACACGCTGACATCTCGGGTTCTACCGCCGGGATCGCCTGGCGTGATCGCTCGCTCAGGAGCACTCCCGGATGGCGGCTCCGGCGAGTCGACCGCGGCCATGGACCGGCTGATCGACGCGGCAGCCCAGGCTCATGGCATCGGAACAATCCGATGCTTCGCCGATTACTTTCGGACTCCAGTGAAGGCCGCTGCGGCATCGATCGACAGGCTCGTTGCCGCCGGCCGCCTGGAGCCGGTCACGGTGCGTGGATGGGACCGGGCTTTGTACCGGCATGCGGACGCCCGGCTTCCCCGGTCCGCCACGGGCCGCGCGCTGCTCAGCCCGTTTGATTCACTGGTCTTCGAGCGTAGAAGGCTTGAGGAGTTGTTCGGCTTCCATTACCGGATCGAAATCTACACGCCCGCGGAGAAGCGCAAGTTCGGCTATTACGTGCTGCCTTTCCTTCTCCGGGACGCCGTGGTCGCGCGCGTGGATCTCAAGGCCGACCGCTCGGCCAAGCAGCTTCTGGTGCGTGCCGCCCACGCCGAGCCGGACGCCCCGGCCGACACCGCCGTCGAGCTTTCCGCAGAGCTGCGGCTTATGGCCGAGTGGCTGGGGCTCGACGACGTCGTCGTGTCACCGATGGGCGATCTCTCGTCGGCGCTTGCAGCGGCAGTGGCCCGCAGCTGAGGTCCAGGGGTCCCCGGCACCGGCCCGCAAGCGCCGGCGCTCCGCTCTCAGGGAAACGGGGCCGCGTGGCGTTGGTCTCTCCCGTAGACTGAAACCGCCAGAATTCGGCAGCTTGAGACTGGGAGCAACTTTACGTGGCATCACTTATCGAAAAACTTCTCCGCACGGGTGACAAAAAAACCCTGAGGCAACTGCGGACCTACGCCGATTCCATCAACGCCCTCGAAGACTCCTTCAAGACCTTCTCCGACGCAGAATTGCGCGAGGAGACGGACAGGCTGCGCGCCCGTCACGAGGACGGCGAGAAGCTGGACGATCTCTTGCCGGAGGCTTTCGCCGCCGTGCGTGAAGCTTCCTCCCGCACCTTGGGGATGCGCCACTTCGATGTCCAGCTCATGGGCGGGGCCGCTCTTCACCTCGGCAATATCGCCGAAATGAAGACCGGTGAAGGAAAGACCCTTGTGGCCACCGCTCCGGCCTTCCTCAATGCCCTGACCGGCAAAGGCGTGCACGTCGTTACAGTCAACGACTACCTCGCCGAATACCAGTCCGAACTCATGGGCCGTGTCTATCGCTTCCTTGGCCTGAGCAGCGGTTGCATCCTTTCGAACCAGGATCCCGAAGTGCGCCGTCAGATGTACGCGGCAGACATCACCTATGGCACCAACAACGAATTCGGCTTCGATTACTTGCGCGACAACATGGCGTGGGACAAATCCGAGCTCGTGCAGCGCGGCCACAACTACGCGATTGTCGACGAAGTGGACTCCATCCTCATCGACGAAGCCCGTACCCCGCTCATTATTTCCGGTCCGGCCCAGGGTGACACCAACCGCTGGTACAGCGAATTCGCCAAGGTCGTGCAGCGTCTCCAGCCTGAAATCGACTACGAGGCCGACGAAAAGAAGCGCACTGTCGGTGTTCTCGAAGCCGGAATCGAGAAGGTCGAGGACTACCTCGGCATCCAGAACCTCTACGAATCCGCCAACACCCCGCTCATCGGCTTCCTGAACAACGCCATCAAGGCCAAAGAGCTCTTCAAGCGGGACAAGGACTACGTCATCCTGGACGGCGAAGTCCTCATTGTTGACGAACACACCGGCCGTATCCTTGCCGGACGGCGTTACAACGAAGGCATGCACCAGGCGATCGAGGCCAAGGAAAACGTCGAGATCAAGGCTGAGAACCAGACTCTCGCCACCGTGACCCTGCAGAACTACTTCCGCATGTACTCCAAGCTCTCGGGCATGACCGGTACCGCTGAAACCGAAGCCGCAGAGTTCATGAGCACGTACAAGCTTGGCGTGGTGCCCATTCCCACCAACCGGGACATGCAGCGCCTCGACCAGTCGGACCTCGTGTACAAGAACGAAATCGTGAAGTTCGAAGCCGTCGTGAAAGACATCGCCGAACGGCACGAAAAAGGCCAACCCGTGCTCGTCGGTACCACCAGCGTGGAGAAGAGCGAATACCTGGCCAAGCTGCTTGCCAAGGAAGGCATCCGGCACGAGGTCCTGAACGCAAAGAACCACGCACGGGAGGCCGCCATTGTCGCGCAAGCCGGACGCAAGGGCGCCGTCACGGTTGCTACCAACATGGCCGGCCGTGGCACTGACATCATGCTGGGCGGAAACGCCGAGTTCACGGCCATCGCCGAGCTGGCAAAACGGGGTCTGGACCCTGAAGGAAACTCCGAGGAGTACGAGGCCGCGTGGCCGGAAGCACTCGAAGCGGCCAAGCAGGCAGTCAAGGACGAGCATGAGGAAGTGCTTGAACTTGGCGGGCTGTATGTACTGGGCACGGAACGCCACGAATCCCGTCGAATCGACAACCAGCTCCGTGGCCGCTCGGGCCGCCAGGGCGACCCGGGCGAGTCCCGCTTCTACCTCTCGCTGACCGATGACCTCATGAGGCTCTTCAACTCCGGGGCCGCCGAGCGCCTGATGAACAGCTCCGTGCCGGACGACATTGCCCTCGAATCCAAGCTCGTGTCCCGTGCTATCGCTTCGGCCCAGGGCCAGGTCGAAGGGCGGAACGCTGAGCAGCGCAAGAACGTCCTCAAATACGACGACGTCCTGAACCGCCAGCGTGAAGCCATCTATGGCGACCGTCGCAGGATCCTTGAAGGTGACGATCTGCACGAAAAGGTCCAGTTCTTCCTGGAAGACACCATCAACGCCCTGATCGACGCCGCGACGGCGGAGGGAACCGGCGATGATTGGGACTTCCACCAACTGTGGACCAACCTCAAGACGCTGTACCCGGTAACCGTCACAGCCCAGGACATCATTGACGAAGCCGGCGGCAAGGCCCGCGTGTCCGTTGAATTCCTCAAAAACGAGATCCTTTCGGACGCGCAGCTCGTATATAAGGAGCGGGAAGAAGCCATTGGCGCCGAGAACATGCGCGAGCTTGAGCGCAGGGTTGTCCTCTCGGTCCTTGGCCGCAAGTGGCAGGAACACCTCTATGAGATGGACTACCTCAAAGAGGGCATTGGCCTGCGCGCCATGGCCCAAAGGGATCCCCTGGTCGAGTACCAGCGTGAAGGATTCACGATGTTCCAGAGCATGATGGAAGCCATCCGCGAGGAGAGCGTTGGCTTCCTCTACAACCTGGAAGTGGAAGTAACCCCCGCCGAAGACGTGGTGGTGGTGGACGGCAGCCCTGAAGGCGGTCACGTGGAACACCACGATCCACAGATCCGCGCGGCCGGGCTCGAAGCCCCGGAAAAGCCTGTTCAGCTGCAGTACACGGCGCCGGGTGAAGACGGAGCGAGCCAGACCCGCGTTGAGGGTCGGGCCTCGGGTCGCTCAGGCAACCCCGCCAAGGCCGCCGCCGATGACAAGCAGCGCGGATCCAACAAGAAGAAGCGCCGCTGACATCGCGATTGCCTGACGCATGTAGCTGACGCCGCAACCGACGGACGTGTCCAACGAACGGATGCCTGCAGCGAAAACGGAGAGGGACCAGAACACCCGTTCTGGTCCCTCTCCGTTTTGCTGCTTTTGAACCCCGCCCTCAGCCGATTTCGAGGGCGGTGACTTTCCACGCGCCGTTGCTCTCTTCAAGCCTCATGGCTACTGCTCGGGAGCGGAGTTCTTCCGAGACAACCAAGCTGGCCTCGTACACTCCGTCGTTTACAGCGCAGACGCGCACGGAGCGGACCATCGGACTTCGGTGAACGCGGGATTGCCCGCCTTGGGAGTTGGCAGCATGGGCTCGCGTCAGTGCTGCCCGGTGTTGCAGCGCGCCGAGGCATCCGGGGTCCAGGGTCCGTGAGAGCTGTTGCGCCGGCCGGGTGCCGGCAAGGACTTCGACCGCAGCTTGGGCGATGCTGCGGGCCAGTGCGCGGATTTCGCCGTCGAGGCTGCGGATCTGGGCCGCTTTGCGGGCAGAAGACGGCCCCCTTCCGGTTGGCCCGTCCGTTCGGGATTTGGCCGGGGGTGACGCCGCGATTGAACGGGAGGCAATCGACGAAGTCGCCTGGACGACTCCATTCGGCAGGCTGTGGACGGCTGGTGATGCGCTCATGTGCTTCCTCGGTGACGAATCGCTGGTTGGCGGCGGGTGGTGGTGGTTCGGATGGTGGCAGCTCGAGTGCTAGCTGGGCGGTGGTTGCAGGATCTGACCCGGGACAAGGAAACCCGGGTCGTTTCCGATCACATGCCTGTTTGCGGCATACCACTTCGGCCAGTGGAGGGCGACGTCGACGTCGCTGGCCATAGGGCCTAGCTGCCGGGCGGCAATCGACCAAAGTGAATCTCCCCGCTTCACCACTACTTCGCCTTGATTTGGCGACGCAGGCTGTTCGGGGGCGCGCTGTGACCCGGTACCCAGAAGCCCCGGCTCGGCGACAAATGCGCGGGGTTGCCAGTGGGGGTCGATCTCCGACGAACCTGACTCAAGCGAGGGTATGACTGGGAGATGGGGAGAAGGGCTCGAGGCGGGTGTCCATTGGACAGATATGTCGCTCGACGATGCTGCGCCGTTTGCCGGGCTCCACGCTGGTTCAAGCTGTGCCGGTGACGCATTCGCCAGGGGGATTCCCACGAGATTCAGGCCCAGAATCGCAACGGCCAGCCGGCGCATGAAGGCAGGGCTGAGTTTGGCGGTGGCACTCGCGAAGCGGTCCTTTCCCGCTTGCCGGAGAAGCGCGGCCGCCATTGCCAGGAGGAACGTCGCGATCCACCAGGCTCCGAGCCCCAGACCGGCGGCAGTTGCGATGAATCCCAGGAGGTCTTCGAACGTGGGTTCCTGGAGTCGTCCTGCTGCGGAGTGCCATCGGTCGACCAAGATCAGTCCAGCGACAGCGAGCAAGAGAGCGAGCACAAGGATGGTCGCCGCCATCGCAACATCGTTCCGAACGGGTCTGTTCGTCTGTTCCAAGGGTTCCCCTTACCCAGTTGATGCTATTTGATGCTGTTTGATAAAGATTGACCTATTTTGACCACGAAGAGTTGCATTTGTCTAGCGGTCTGGTGTCGATGAAGAAAGATTGACCATCGAGGGGTGCCCGCTTACGCTGACGCAATGCGTTGGGATGCTCTGTTTGAAGACATGGAGGCACAACTGGCCTCTGAACGATTGCTGGGACTTGAATCCGAAATTTCAGAGCGAGCCCGGGTGGAGCTGGCCGGAATCGAGGTCTCCGACAGGCTGCGTGGAGCAATCGGCCAGAAGATTGATGTGACGCTCCGGTCCGGCACGCAGGTGTCCGGGACGCTCAGCCATGTCGGCGGCGAATCGTTGGTCCTTGACGAAGGTCGCCACCAGTGGTTGGTGCCTGTCACGGCAGCATTGGCGTATCAGGGCCTAGGCCGGCAGGTGCGGCCAGGCCAATCGAAGGCGTCACAGCGGCTTGGCTTGGCCAGTGCTCTCCGAATGCTGGCCCGCGACAGGGCAGAACTGGCGGTTCATCTGCTTGAGTCGGCACGGGAGGAACGGACCATGCGGGGCGTCATTGATCGCGTGGGCAAGGACCACTTTGATCTCGCCGTCATGTTGCCGGGCGAAGTCCGCCGGTCGCGAAACGTCGTGTCTGTAGCGACAATTCCGTTCCAGGCCCTTGCAGCGCTGCGCTCATTGCGGGGCCAGGACTTCTAGCCCGGCCAACCTCCCCGCCGGCGCCGCCTGGGGCAGTGGGCAAAGATCAGGAGGACTTGGATTTGGCCTCTTGGATGATCCTGCTCGCCTCGGCGTAGCGTTCCTCGATGTACTGCTCCAGCATCTTCTCTTCGACGCGCCACTGGCCCCTGCCACCCACTTGGATCGCCTTGAGCTCTCCGCTTCGCACGAGAGCGTATGCCTGCGGCGAGTTGATCTGAAGCTGTTCGGCGACATCAGCGAGGGTGAGGAATCGGGGCATGCATCCATTTTGCCACTGTTCGACCCACTTGCCGGGTTATCCACAGCTTGACGTAATTTGGGGCATTTAGCTTTCGGAAGGGACGCCCTTCCGGTCAGAATAAAGGCCACCGAACGTCGACGCGGACAAACTATGCAAACGGGGGAGCAAGGATGGGTGCAACTACCGCGGCCGCTGCAGCGCGGCTCAGGAAACCGTCATGGAGGGATCCGCGACTATTGGTGGGGATTCTCCTTGTCTTGGCATCGCTGGCCGGAGTCATCGCCCTCGTTGGAACCGCGGACCGTACCACTCAGGTCTATGCGGCGCGCGAGTCGATTGCCGTGGGCCAGAGAGTCAGCAAGGACAATCTTGCGGTCGTCAAAGTCCGGCTCGACGACGTTGAGTCCAGTTACGTGACTCTGGCTGACGGTCTGCCCGAAGGAAAAGTCGCCGTTCAGAGAATTGCCAAGAATCAACTCGTCCCGCAGGAGAGCCTCGGGGCCGCCGATTCCCTGGACCGCAAACCGGTGGCGATCGCGATCCAGGAATCACTGCCTTCGCAGGCTATGGCAGGATCCCGCGTTGACGTCTGGGTGGCACCCCCCGACGCGCGCAACGGTTTCGGCACGCCGCAGCTATTGTTGCCGGGTGCGGAGATCGCCCAGGTCACGGAGGGCGCCTCCACCCTCGGAGCGTCCAAGGAGAAAGTGGTTCTGGTCCTGGTGACCGATGAGCAGATGCCGAAACTTCTCGGAGCGCAGGCGAACAAAGCGAAGATTGCCGTGGTTTGGAACCCGGGCGGTGCCGGCAAGTGAGTATCCCGGTTGTCACAGTCGGGCAGTCCCGGGAGGATTTGGTCGGGGGACTCGAGCGGCTCCACGGGCCGGTGACGGTGGTGCGTCGGTGTGGCGAACTCACGGAACTTCTGGCCGCTTGCCAAAGCGGTCTCGCGCGCGCGGCGGTCATCGCCGAAGGCGCTCAGGAACTGACGGCGTCGCTGGTCGATCGGCTCGCGGCTGTCGGAGTCTCCGTTGTTGCACTGAGCGACGACCCGGAGGAGTCGGGCCGCCTGTGGAGCATCGGCGTCGTGACCGCGTCCCTGGATGTAGATTCGGCAACGCTGGCTTCCAGAATCTCCGATGCAGTAGGCCAGATGCCCGGACATGGACGGCGACGTTCGGAGTCCCGGGATTCCGGGTTTGCGGACACTGCCGCAGAACTCCGTCCCACCGATGCGCCGGAAGAACCGGAGCAGGCCCCGGCCGGGGCTGGCCGGATCATCGCAGTCTGGGGGCCCACCGGGGCGCCGGGCAGGACTCTTGTGGCTGTCAACATTGCCGCAGAACTGGCGGCTGAAGGCAAATCGGTGATCCTTCTCGATGCAGACAGCTACGGGGCCAGTGTCGCAGCATCGCTTGGTTTGCTGGACGAATCCGCCGGACTGGCGCAATCTTGTCGACTGGCGGACCAGGGATTGCTGGATGCTGAATCCCTCAAGCGGATCGCCGCGCCGGTCTTCGCCAAAGCCACGAGTTTCAGGGTTCTTACGGGCATTACCCGCGCGGACCGGTGGCCGGAGCTCCGGGCCGCAGCGCTTTCGTCGGTACTTGAACTCTCCAAGGCGATCGCGGACGTCGTCGTGGTCGATGCAGGTTTCTGCCTTGAAGCGGACGAGGAACTCAGCTTCGACACGATGGCCCCTCGACGCAATGCAGCAACCCTCCGCAGCATCGAACTGGCGGACACCATTTACGCCGTCGGCGCGGCCGATGCCGTCGGGGTTCCGCGACTCGTACGTGGCCTCGCTGAGCTTGAACGGGCAGTCCCGCATGCGGCTCCCCGCGTGGTATTGAACAAGGTCCGGGGAGCATCGGCTGGCCGCTCACCCGAACGTGAACTCCGCGAGGCATGGGAGCGGTACGGCCCCGGTCATGGCATCGAGGTATTCCTTCCATCCGATCCTGAAGCTTGTGACGCTGCCTTGTTGTCCGGCGCTGTCCTCTTCGAAGCTGCGCCCGAATCTGCGTTGCGGCTCGCAATCGCAAAAATGGTCTGTGCACCCGTCCAGCAAAATGGCAAATCCTCTGTCGTTTATTCCAGAGCAAGGCGTCGTCTAAAGCGTTAGGCTCGCCATGTGGGCTGCAAGGACGCAGCAATTGAGATGTGATGGAGGCGTTTGTCGATGTCGTCAGGATCCAGCGTGGAGGATCGTTCTAAACCTGCAGTAGTCCGGGAAGGGTTCTTCGGGGACTACTACGAGCATCTCGCAGAGGAGGACGCCCGCGGATACGCTGCCGAGCAATTGACCTCCAGGGCAGCGGCACACCGCGAGGCGGGGCAGAGCCGCAAGCCGGGCACTGCCAATGTCAGGATTGCCAACGAGGGTGATCGCAGCATTCTGTACATCGTCACGGATGACATGCCGTTCCTGGTGGACTCGGTGAACGCCGAACTCGTTCGCCAGAACTGCGCTATCCGGCTCGTCATGCACCCACTCTTCGTGGTTTCTCGTGATCACGTCACCGGCGATCTGTCCGACATTGCCCGGGTGCCGTCGAACATCGGCATCTCAAGCGGTGACACCGCGGCGATGCCGAATATCGCTCATCTGATCTCGCAAGGTGACAACGTCTCCCACATGGAGTCGTGGATCGCCGTCGAAGTTGACAGGGTGGCCGACGACTTCCAGAAGGAGCTCGTTGACGGAATCCACCGCGTCCTGAACGACGTCCGGGCCGCCGTCGAAGACTGGCCCAAAATGCGCACAAAGGCGCTCGAGCTGGCATCGTCCCTGGACAAGGTGGCCCACCCGGAAGACATCGCGGAGCTCAGGCAAGCGCAGGACCTCCTGCGCTGGTTGGACAACGGCAACTTCACGTTCCTGGGTTACAGGGAATACGACCTCATCACCGAGAACGGTGAAGACGTCCTTGAGTTGCGCGAAGCGAGCGGTCTGGGACTCTTGAGGGCGGGGGACCACCCGCACCAAATCCAGCACCTTACCGACGCCGGACGCCGTAAAGCTCGCGAGAAGCGTGCCTTGGTGATCACCAAAGCCAACTCGCGGTCCACCGTGCACCGCCCCGCGTACCTGGACTACATCGGTGTCAAGAGCTTCGATGTTGCGGGCAACGTCAACGGTGAGCGCCGCTTCATCGGCCTGTTCGCCACGAGCGCGTACACCGGGTCCGTAAGGAACATCCCCATCGTTCGGGAAAAGGTCGACGCCGTGCTCCGCTCGGCCGGGTTCCCGCAGGACTCCCACTCCGGCAAGGACCTCGTCGGTATTCTCGAGACCTACCCCCGTGACGAACTCTTCCAGATCGAGACCGAGGACCTGGCAGCGACGGCTTTGGGCATCCAGCGTCTGCAGGAGCGGCGCCGCACGAAGCTCTTCCTGCGCCCGGATATCTACGGGCGGTTCATGTCGGCACTGGTCTACCTGCCCCGTGACCGCTACACCACTAACGTCCGGCAACGAATTGAACAGGAACTACGCGAGACCTTCGAAGCCGAGAGCATCGACTACGAGGCCCGGATCACGGAGTCCGCACTCTCAAGGGTTTTCTTCCGGATCCGGCTGCCGCGCGAGGCTGAGCTCCGCGACGTCGACGCCGGTGAACTCGAAAAGCGGCTTGTCCGGGCCTCGCGGTCCTGGGCTGAAGGTATTGCGGAGGTGCTCCGCGAGAACACCAGCGGTTTGGATGCCGAGCGATTGTCAGCCCTGTGGGCGGATGCGTTCCCCGCCGGCTACCGAGTCGACTACGAAGTCGAGGACGCCCTCAAGGACATTGAGCGTTTCGAGAAGTATGCCGCCACAACCGACCGCGACGCCGTCGCCGTCCAGACGGTCCCTGGAGTGCATGTCTACCTGCCCAACGGCGCCGGTGAGCTGCTCGAAGAGGATGCCCGCGTCAAGCTCTACCTTTTGGAACCGAAGAGCCTGAGCCAGATCCTGCCCTACTTCCACAATCTTGGCCTTGAGGTTCTCGATGAGCGGCCTTTCGAAATTGAGACTGCCGACCACCGGGACTTCTTCCTCTACGACCTTGGCCTGAAATACCCCACCGGTGTCGATCCCGTGGCTACCGGCCAGCTCTTGGCGGACTCCTTCAGTGCCGCGGTGACCGGTGCGGTGGAATCCGACAGTTTCGACCGGCTCGTGCTCCGGGAAGGTATCCACTGGCGGCAGGTTGTCATGCTCCGCGCCTATGCGAAGTACATGCGCCAGATGGGGAACACCAACTCCTTCGAGTTCATTGCGGACACCCTTCTCGCCAACCCTGAGGTTGCCCGCGGCCTGATTGACCTCTTTGGGGCCCGTTTCGATCCTTCTTCGCCTGACGCCGCGCGTCCGGCCCGCCAGGAGGGCGCGCGCGCCACACTGGCCGAAGCAATTGACCAGGTGGCCACGCTCGACGCCGACCGGGTACTGCGGACTTTCGTTAACCTCATTGAGTCGACGCTGCGAACGAACTACTTCCAAGGCAAGTCGTACGTCAGCTTCAAACTCGATCCGACCACGATCGACGGCCTGCCGTTCCCGCGGCCGAAGTACGAGATCTGGGTGTACTCGCCTCGCGTTGAAGGCGTGCACTTGCGCTTCGGCAAGGTGGCCCGTGGCGGTTTGCGGTGGTCCGACCGCCGCGAAGATTTCCGGACCGAGATTCTCGGGCTCGTCAAGGCACAGACGGTGAAGAACGCCGTGATTGTGCCGACCGGTGCAAAGGGCGGATTCTTCGCGAAGCAGCTTCCGGATCCGGCACTTGACCGTGCCGCTTGGATGGCCGAAGGCATCGAAAGCTACAAGACCTTCATCCGCGGACTGCTCGACCTTACCGACAACCTCGTGACCACGGCAGACGGCGAGAAGATTGTGCCGCCGTCGGACGTTGTCCGTCAGGACGACGACGATTCGTACCTGGTGGTGGCAGCGGACAAGGGCACGGCAACTTTCTCGGACACCGCGAACGGCCTGGCCGCCGAGTATGGATTCTGGCTGGGGGACGCATTCGCTTCCGGTGGCTCCGTAGGATACGACCACAAGGCCATGGCCATTACGGCCCGCGGTGCATGGGAGTCGGTCAAGCGCCACTTCAGTGAGCTGGACCTTGACACCCAGACTGAGGAATTCACCGTGGTCGGCGTCGGCGACATGTCCGGCGACGTGTTCGGCAACGGAATGCTGCTTTCCCGGCACATCCGCCTGCTTGCCGCCTTCGATCACCGGCACATCTTCCTGGATCCGACGCCGGATGCGGCTTCGTCCTTCGGCGAGCGGCAGCGTCTCTTCGAGCTTCCCCGCTCCTCCTGGGACGACTACGACCGCTCGCTCATCAGCGCAGGTGGCGGGGTCTACCCCCGCCAGGCCAAGGTCATCCCGATCTCGCCGGAAGTCCGCCGTGCCCTCGGCCTGCCGGACGGAACCGTTCAGCTGAGTCCTCCTGAACTCCTGCGTGCAATACTCCTGGCTCCGGCCGATCTCCTCTACAACGGCGGGATCGGAACGTACGTCAAGGCCAGCACCGAGTCCCACGCCGAGGTGGGAGACAAGGCGAACGACGTCATCCGCGTGAACGGACGGGAGCTCCGTGTCAAGGTCGTTGGCGAAGGCGGAAACCTCGGAATGACGCAGCGCGGACGCATCGAAGCTGCCCTGCAGGGTGTCATCCTCAACACCGATGCAATCGACAACTCTGCCGGCGTCGATTGCTCCGACCATGAAGTCAACATCAAGATCTTCGTCGACCGGATGGTTGCCGCAGGAAAACTGGATGCTTCCGAGCGCACATCCTTCCTCGCCGACATGACCGACGAGGTCGGACGCCTCGTGCTCGAAGACAATATCGATCAGAACATCCTGTTGCTCAACGACCGCACGCGCGTCGCCGAATGGAGCCCGAGCTACGAGCGCCTGATGGACTGGCTCGAGAAGTCCGCCGACCTCAAACGGGACCTCGAAGCGCTGCCGACGACCGAGACGCTTCGCGAGCGGCTGGAACAGGGCCAGGGCCTGACGTCCCCGGAACTGTCCGTCCTCGCCGCCTACGCCAAGATCGAATTGGGCTCCGCCTTGCGGGACAGCGATCTGGCTGACGATCCTTGGTTCCGTAAGACGATTCGCTCCTACTTCCCGAAGCAGCTCCGAGAACGGTTCGACGCCGAACTGGACACCCATCCCTTGCGTCGCGAGATCATCGCGACCGTGGTGGCCAACGACATGATCAACCTGGGTGGCATCACCTTCGCCTTCCGCACCATGGAGGAGACCTCGGCTACCGAGGTCGCCGTCGCGAAGGCGTTCGTAGCCCTCCGTGAGATCTACGAACTCGATTCGATGGTGCGGGAGCTCAATGCCCTGCCTGCTTCGTTCCCCACGGAACACTGGAGCACCGTCCACCTCGACATCCGAAGGCTTCTTGACCGTGCGGTTCGCTGGTTGCTCAGCCAGGGCAACGCCTCGAAGCCGATCTCGGAGATCGTCGCGGAATTCAAGCCGATGATGGATCCGATGCGGGCCAGGGTGCTCGACTACTTGCGCGGCAGCGACAAAGAGCGCGTTACCGGCTGGCTCGAAAAGGCGCGCTCGTGGGGCCTTCCCGACACGCTCGCCCATCGCTGGGCCGAGCTATTCGAGAGCTTCGTGCTCTTGGACATCGCCAAGATCACGCACAGCCGCGACGCCCGTGTGGAAGAGGTCAGCCACGTCTACTACACGGTATTCGACCGCTTCCACGTCGATTCGTTGCTGGAGCGGATCACAGCACTCCCGCGCGATGACCGCTGGCAGGCGCTTGCCCGGGCGGCCCTGCGCGACGACCTCTACTCGACCGTAGCGGACATGACGACGTCGGTGCTCGAATCGACCGACGCCGGCCTCGACGCCGAGGCCCGTTTGCGGGCCTGGGAAGGCATCAATGCCGAGCAATTGGGCCGCGCGAAGAGCATGTTCGACGAGGTCAACGCGCTGGAGGCCGACGACATGGCTTCTCTGTCGGTAGCATTGAGGCTCTTGAGGTCAATCGTTCGACGCTAGGGACAAGCCCGGGCGTTATATGGAGGTGCAGTGGCAATCTTTACAGACCCCATCAGGGAGCACGCTGATTTCGGGCCTGGAGATGCCGAATGGCTGCACCTCCTGGTCGGCGACTGGCAGATGGTCGCCGACCTGGCGTTCGCGGACCTCGCCCTATGGTTTCCGCATCCTGAGTTCGGTTACATCGCGCTTGCTCACGTGAGGCCGTCGACGAGCCACACGGTGTTTCATGCGGACTTCGTTGGGGAAGGCATCCGCTCGGATCTGCGACCGATAGTCGACAAAGCGTGGTCCAGTCGTTCCATCGAACGCTCCAGCGAAACGAGCTGGAGCAGCGAGATGGCCCTGAGGGTTGAAGCGGTGCCCATGGTCAGGAACGGACGGACCCTTGCCGTCGTCACGTCGCATATGGACCTTTCCAGTTCACGGATGCCTTCCCGCCTGGAGCTTACGTACAGGCAATGCGCCTACGATCTGCTCCGGATGGGAACGCTGGGCCTCTGGCCGGACTTCGCTTCACCGACGGGTTCGCGCCGTGGCGCTCCCCGCGTGGGTGACGGCCTGATCAGGCTCGACGCCGACGGCATCGTGCAGTACGCGAGTCCGAACGGCGTCTCCGCATTCCGTCGCCTCGGCGAGGTGGAAACCTTGGAAGGACGGTCCCTCGCGGAAGTAACCGCAGGACTCCTCAAGGACCGGCGGATGGTGGACGAGACGCTGCCGCTGGTCGTTACTGGTCGGATGCCGTGGCGGAGCGAGATCGAGTCCCGCGGTGTCAGCTTGTCGTTGCGCGCGATTCCATTGCGCGACGAGAAGCATCGCTTCGGAGCCTTGGTACTGTGCCGCGACGTATCAGAACTGCGACGCCGCGAGCTCGAGCTGGTGACCAAGGACGCGACGATTCGTGAAATCCACCACCGCGTCAAAAACAACCTGCAGACGGTGGCTGCTTTGCTGCGCATGCAGTCGCGACGGATGGTCAGCGACGAGGCGAAACAAGGCCTGGAACAGGCAATGCGGCGAGTGGCGACGATTGCGTTGGTACACGAGACGCTTTCACAAGGGCTCACGCAGAGCGTTGATTTCGATGAACTCATTGGACGTCAGTTCCGGCTCTCGGCAGAAGTAGCGTCCCCTTCGCAGCACGTCCGGACTGAGCGCGCCGGCCTGTTCGGCGAATTGCCGAGCGACTTTGCCACGCCCCTTGCGCTGGTCATCAATGAGCTCGTGACAAATGCCGTGGAACACGGTCTTGAAGGCCGGGCCGGAACGGTATGGCTAATGGCGGATCGTTCCACGGGGGAGCGCGGCGATGAACTCCTCACGGTGACGATCGCCGATGATGGCGTCGGACTGCCCGAGGGGTCGTATACCGAGGGTCTAGGCCTTCAGATTGTGCGGACTCTTGTCACGAGCGAGTTGGGTGGCAGCATCCAGTGGCGGCCGCGCGACGGCGGTGGCACCGCCGTCGAGATCGTCCTGAACCTGGTGCGGAGCTGACGCCGGCCGCTGGCGGCGCGCTCTATCTCTGACCGCGGTCAGAAATGCGAAGATGGCCCGGACCTATCGGTCCGGGCCATCTTCGTGTGTTCTCTTTGCCTTAGGCTCTGTGCTTCGCGGGCCCAGTCGCTTAGGAAGCGCGGCGGGCGCGGGCGGCGCGTCGCTTGAGTGCGCGTCGCTCGTCCTCGCTCATGCCGCCCCAGACGCCAGCGTCCTGGCCCGATTCAAGGGCCCACTGAAGGCATGTGTCCACAACGGGACAGCGACGGCAGACACTCTTCGCTTCCTCGATCTGGAGAAGCGCAGGGCCGGTGTTGCCTACGGGGAAGAAAAGCTCCGGGTCCTTGTCGAGGCAGGCTGCGCGGTTACGCCAATCCATGCTGATCAGTCACTCCATTCGTGAGTACTAGTTAAGCCTTTTGTGAAAATATTCACGAGAGGCTTCATAGGAAAGGGGACCCATTGGGCCCCCTTGGTCGTCTGAGTCAAGCGTGTCATGTTAACGCCATGTAAACAAGGGGTTTTAGCGTTTGAAACCGTGAGCGATGCATCACATTGGCCACCGGTCTACTCACAGGTATTCGACTATGTCCGGTATTGTGCCAATGTGTCAAGACCCCCTCTGAACCCTAACCATGACCCAGCAACGCCCGGCGACGACGGCCAGGGGACCGGCAGCGACAACATTGGCCGGGCATCCGGCGGAGGGCCGCGCCCTGTAGGGATCGTTGTTATTTCCATCGTGGTTGTGCTGGAAGCCCTCGCACTGTTGGCCGCCGGAGCCCTGTATGTATACGAGCTGGTGACCGGGGCTCCGGTGGCCTCATTCTGGGGAGCCGTGTTTACCGTTGGCCTGTTGCTGGCTTTTTCTGCATTGTTGTTTGCCGTGGGGCACTTCCTGTTCCGTGGCTACCGTTGGACCCGGGCACCCGCGTTGGTTGCGCAGCTGTTCGCCCTGACGATCGGGTTTCCCACCATGACCGGAGGACTGGTTCCTGCCGGCCTGGCCATGGTGGTGCCGGCTTTGGCCGGAATTGTCTTTTTGTTCGACAAGCGGGTCATTGCCTTTGCCTCCCGAGCGGGCGGATCGCGCGCCGCCCTTTGACTCTTCACTTGGGTACGGCTTCCTAGCCCGGAGCGGCGATCTGGACAGTGCGTGTTCGTCCATTCTCGATGAGGACAGCACGACCCGGTGGCGGCGCCTGATCGACGTCGACGCGCACGCCAAAGAAATCTCCGGCCGTGGGCGACCCATTGCCCAGGAGAATTCCGCTTCCGTGGTTTCGGGCCAGGGAAGCAAGGGGCGTCCGCTGCAGTAGGGCAGGGCTGCCCGCAGTTGCCACCACCGGGAAACCGATACCAGGAAGTTCAGCCAGGAGGACGGCGGTTTCGCTGGTGAGGCGTTCGACGTCGTCCACGAGGGGGATGACTTCTGCTCCCACGAGCCTGCGGCTTGCTTCCCGGTGGAATTCGGCCCAAAAGGCGTCAGGATCGGCCCCTTTGGGTGATGTCCACCATTGATGGCCTGGATTGAGCATGGCCAAAGCGGCCAGAAGCGACGACTTGCCGGAACCGGGGGTGCCGAGGGCGAGGAGGACGCCTCCGCGCGGCAGCGTGATCCAAGCAGGTTCTTGTTCATCCCCTCCAACGCCAAGGAGCACCGACCCGGGCACCCGGGCACGGGAAAGGGCAGTAGCATCGCTTCGGCCATCCGCAATGAGATCCGAAGCCCGGATGAATTGCGGCAAGGGATCCACCCGGATTGGGCGCCGTGCAGGCTCGGGGGGCACGCAGTACGGCCAAGCCGCGGTTGGCGGCGGCTCGACAAGCTGCGCAACTGCAGTGTCAACCCCGAGCAAGTTGCCACTTACGACCGCCCGACCCTTCAGGGGCTTCATTGCCGCAAAACGGGGCCACGCCAACCGCCCTTCTTCTGTGGTCCCGGTGGGAAAGTATGCGCGGTTGGGGATTGATGCGAACATGCGCGAGGCGGTCAGTTCGCGGTCGCCGGTGACAAGGACAGCCAGTCCTGCCTTCTGTCCATCGCGGACGAGGGCGTGGACAACGTCTTCGGCCCAGGCCAGCGGTCCGGCGCGTAACTCGGAGACCCACGAACCCCAGTTCGAAATGACCAGCAAAAGCGGGACTTGCCCGGCGGCGGTTCCCCGGGATTGCCGCGCCGACATCTCAGCTGCGAGCCTCTCCAGGATGCGAACGCCCCTTCTGATGTCGTTGGGGGAGGCAACGGCCCCCACGCGTCCCTGGGCGGCCACGTCGGCCAATGAACCGTCACCGTCGAGGACATAGAGATGGAGTTCTTCGGCACTTCCAACAAGCTGCGCAGCCGCTGCCCGACACGTATCTTCAGCTCCGCGTCCAGGAGGGCCAACGAGTCCAAGATTCCCGTGGACGAAAGGAGTCCAGCACAGGCCGGCACCTCGTTGTTGCGAGGGCAAATCTGCCAAGCCAAGGTAGGCGGTCGGGCCTGCCGGCGTACGGCTTGCCGCGTGCTTGCCCATCATTGCTGTGATGCCAAGGGATTCGGGAAGTGGGACGGACTCTGGAAGCGGATGCGCCACAGGTCTCCTAAGCGGTGTACTCCCCTGGATGTCCCAAACCCGGTTGAGTGCCTTGATAATGGGGCGGGCGGCTTCTGCTGGCGTTGCAATCGCACCCTGAGTCTCCGCCAACGCGGTTTCAGACGAACCGCTGAAGCGGAGCGACCCCGCTGCCGGCAACGAAATGGCCTTTGCGTGCGCCCGGGCTTTTTCGCTGCCCGAGAGGGTTGCTGACTGAAAGGGCTCGGCATCTTCCACTCCGCGAACCATAAAGGCGCGGCCAGGCAGGGACACCGGAATCGAGGCCGCTGCCGGCGAGTTGATGACGTCCCGGGATTCCATTTCTGATTGGACGCGAAGTGCAATGCTGGTAGTGACGTTGGCCCGAATGTCCGCACTCAGTGCACCCTGCGGACGTTGTGTCGCCATGATCAGGTGGATGCCCAGAGACCGGCCCAGGGTGGCGATCCGCATCAATTCGGCCAAGGCATCCGGGGCGTCTTCAATGAGCATCCTGAATTCATCGATTACAAGCACCAGACGGGGCAGTACCGGAAGGTGGCTTCTTCGACCCGCCGCGCCCCCGCCCCCGGGTCCTCGGGCTTTGGCCCAATACGCGGGCAAATCAGGGACACCGGCCTTCGCAAGGCTCCCTTCCCGCATCCGAACCTCGGCGCGGAGGGAGGAGAGGGTACGTTCAAGCTCGTGTTCACTGAGGTCCGTAAGCATCCCGACGCAGTGCGGAAGGTCTGCCAACGGCCCGAGGCCCGAACCTCCCTTGAAATCAACAAACAGGAAGTTGACCCTGTCCGGGCTGTGTTTCAGTGAGATCGCGGCCACAATCGTGCGCAGAAGCTCTGACTTTCCCGATCCCGTAGTTCCGGCAACGAGGAGGTGCGGGCCGTCCGAAACCAGGTCCAGCGTCCGGGGCCCGTCGGCTCCTTGCCCAATAACCGCGGATAGCCCTCCGCGTGCTGAAGAAGCGCTCCAGCGGGCCGCGATGCTCGAGGGCTCAGCGGGAAGCAATTCGGCAAGTTGGCAGGTAGAGGGGACAAGCGGCGCCCTTTCTTTCGCTAGACGGGGCAATCTTGCCAATGAGCGGCAGTAGCGGTCGAAGACCGGGTGCGGCACAAGGTCCGGGTCAAATTCCGTTTCTGAATGACACGAACGAAGGATTGCGCGCTTGTTCCAGAGCTCGACGGCGGAACCGCTTTCGTCGCCCCTCGCGGCGCCTTGGAAGATTCTCCAGCCGGACTCGATCGCCGCCAGCCGGAGTGGGTCGACGGCGGGATCACGTTCGGGCCCCACCAGAAACAGTGCTCCCGGTTTATCCGCAAGCGCGGAAAGAGCAGCCGCGGCTGAAGAGGCGTCCGTGGTCAACGTGATGCCGGGGAGGAACCGGGCGCTTGACGGCAAGTGGGGTAGCGGTCCATGTATGAGGACGGGAGCGTCGCTTGCGCCCGGAAAAGCTGCCAGCTGCATGAGCAGAAATCTGAACATTCCTTGCACCTTGGCTTCGGGTCCCGTGAGGGAAACGGCCTGGATGGAGGGATCCAGAACTACCGGAACGGGGCCCAGCTGCGGTGGCTGAAAGCCCGGGTCCGCGGGATCGAGGGCAACCCTGGCGTTCTGCGGACAGGTGCCGAGCCGGAGCCACACATCGCGGCAACCCGCCGTCCCTTTGGTTGCCCCCGAGGCTTGCACCGTGCTGGCTCCTTGAGCTGTGCCGGATCCTTGCGTTGTGGTGGTTCTTGGCAGCGCCAGCCGCATTCGCCCGTGTTCCCTTGAGGGGAAAGCTGCCGAGTTGACGGCGAAGGCGAGCTCAGCGGCGGACGGTGAACACCGCCGTCGTCGGGCCCGGTCTTGTTCGACTGCCGCCGCGATCGCGGCAGCCAGAAAGCGGCGCTCGCGTCTCCCCGAAATTGCAGGTGCGAGGACCGCGATCGCAGAAATTGCCGTGAATCCGAGGAACATCCACATGCCAGTGGCCAGAGCCATTCCAACTCCCAGCAGGAACGGGAGCCCGGCCGTGAGGAGAAGTTGCGTGCGGCTGCCCGCATCGTGGCGCCGCGGGACCAGGATCGGCTCGGCGACGCCCTGGCCGGCTGCCCCCAGCGACTCCGCTCCGTGTTCTTCGTCGCCGAAGACAATTGACATGACAGAGCCGCCACATCGGATCCCGGAGGCGGTCGAGACAGGGGCGGAGCGGACTTTGCGTCCATCCACCACCGTTCCGTTCGCGCTCCCGTTATCGCTTATGGTGACCGCTGTCTCGGAGATCGTCAGGACGGCGTGATCCCGCGAAACATCAGGATCCGGGAGGCAGACATCGGCGTTGCTCCGGCCGATCCTGTATTTGCCCCTTTCCAGCGGTATGACCAGGCCCGCGGCCGGGCCGGCGTGCACCAGCAACGACAACGCCGCGGGACTGCGATAGCGATCACGGGTGTCTTGCGCCTCCGAATCGGCCCCGCACACCAACACAGCCCCCGACATGAGCGGCGCCGAGCCAACGGTGAGACCGCCGAGTGGCAGTCCCTCGACTGCAAGTTTTCCAGATCCGAACTCCGCCGCGACGGCGGCCTCGACGACGGCGCCAGGGGTGCCGTTGCCCGCGGCTATGGTCAGTTCGATGGGTCCGCCTTGCCGTAACGCCAACGGGCCCCAGACGAGGGTGCAATGGAATGCCACTGTGTCCGCTCCTTCGGTTCGCGCGGCTTCTGTTCGTCCACGATATTTGTGATGATCACCGCGTGTTCCAAGCCAGTTGACGTATGTGGAAAACGTTGCACCTATCAGGGCTGGCAGGGACCGGCCCGAAAAGCGGCGCGCCATCTCGGGTAGGCTTGACCTGCAGCCAATGCACATCATTGGGCTGCCCGCATTCGAACCAGGAGTATTTGTGACCGCTGACCTCGTCATCGTCGGGTCGGGCTTTTTTGGCCTGACAATCGCAGAACAGGCCGCCACTGAGCTGGGCTTGAAGGTTGTTGTCATTGACCGCCGGCATCACATCGGCGGCAACGCCTACAGCGAAACGGAAGAGAAGACCGGAATCGAGGTGCACCGTTATGGTGCACACCTCTTCCACACCTCGAACGAGCGGGTGTGGGAGTACGTCAACCGATTCACGACCTTCACGAACTACGTGCACAAGGTGTACGGCGTGCACAAGGGTGAGGTGTATTCCCTCCCCATCAACCTGGCGACGATCAACCAGTTCTTCCGGGCCAACTTGACTCCTAGCCAGGCGCAGGACCTGATCAAGGAGCAAGCTGGTGAACTCGCGGGAACCGATCCGCAGAATCTCAATGACAAGGGCATCCAGCTGATCGGTCGCCCCCTGTACGAGGCATTCATCAAGCACTACACCGGCAAGCAGTGGCAGACCGACCCCAAGGACCTCCCAGCGGAAATCATTTCTCGCCTTCCTGTCAGGTACAACTACGACAACCGATACTTCAACGACAAGTACGAAGGCCTGCCGACCAACGGGTATACGGCGTGGATCGAGAAGATGGCCGAGCACCCGAACATCGAGGTACGCCTGAACACGGACTTCTTTGACGAGTCGCACGAGTATTCAAAAAACAAGGTTGTCGGCAAGATTCCCGTCGTCTACACAGGACCCGTGGACCGCTACTTTGACTTTGTCGCCGGAGATCTGTCTTGGCGCACCATCGACTTCGAAGAAGAAGTCCTGGACATGGGAGACTTCCAGGGAACGTCCGTCGTCAATTACAACGACGACGACGTCCCGTTCACCAGGATCATCGAACCGCGCCATTTCCACCCGGAGCGTGGCTACCAGACGGAGAAAACCGTCATCATGCGCGAGTTTTCCCGGTTCGCCGAAAGCGGCGATGAGCCGTACTATCCGATCAACACCCCGGATGACCGCGAAAAGCTGCTGAAATACCGCGATCTCGCAGCCGCTGAAAAAGACGTGCTGTTCGGCGGGCGCCTTGGCACCTACAAGTATCTCGATATGCACATGGCTATCGGTTCGGCTCTCTCCATGTTTGACAACAAGGTCCGTCCGCATTTCGAAAACGGCGCGGAAATTGAAAGCGGAGGAGTGGACGCGTGAGTCCCACGACGACTGCCGAGCTTCAAAGGGTCGTCTTCCCGTCCCCGGGTGAGCTGGACGCCGTTGAACTCTATGTCGACGCCGGAAGTTCGGTTGGCACCCAACTCGTCGAGGACGACGGACTCTACCGACAGCCCAAGCTTCCGGAAAACAAGCTGCACCTAGTTGGTTCGAGCCCGCTGGAGGCTCATCATGAGGACTTCCTCTCGCGCACTTCCGCAAAGGTACGCGCCGGACAGCACGTTTCATTCGGTACGTATTTCAATGCATTTCCTGCCAGCTACTGGCGTCGATGGACAGCTGTCCGCTCGGTTCAGCTGCACGTCCGCACCGAGGGCTCAGGAACGGTGCTGGTCTACCGCTCGAACGCGCGCGGGATGCCTCAGCGTCTGAACTCAATCCACGTCGAAGGGTATAACGAGCTCGAGCTCGAGCTGTCCCTGGAGACGTTCGGCGACGGCGGCTGGTACTGGTTTGAGTTGGTTGCCGGCGCGTCAGAATTGACCTTGCTCGGCGCCGAATGGGCAACGCGGGAGTCTCCGCGGATTCCTGCGGGAGAAGTCGCAACAGTCCAAATCACCACCATGAACAAGCCGGACTTCTGCATCGCGAACGCCCGTATTCTTGGCGGAAGCTCCAAGGCGCTCGAGAGCGTCAAGGAAGTGTTGATTGTGGACCAGGGCACGAACAAGGTCTCGGCAGCCGAAGGATTCAATGACGTCAAGGATGTGTTGGGTCGCAAACTACGGATCGTGGAGCAAGCCAACCTTGGCGGTGCGGGAGGCTTCTCGCGGGGGATGGCGGAGGCTGTCCAGAACGACAGCAGCTTCGTCGTGCTTCTCGATGACGACGTCGTGGTGGAACCTGACAGCATTGAAAGGCTCATCACTTTTGCGCGCTTCAGCAAGAAGCCGACAATCGTTGGCGGTCACATGTTCGATCTTTACAGTCGGACGACGTTGCACACCTTCGGTGAAGTGGTCGACCCCTACAGGCTGAGCTGGGTAAGCCCGGATGACGCCCTTGAGTATCGCCACGACTTCAGACACCGGAATTTGCGGCAAACCCCTTGGATGCACCGTCGTGTCGATGTTGATTTCAATGGCTGGTGGATGTGCCTGATACCGACTGACATCATCCGGGAGATAGGCCTTTCCCTGCCTGTCTTCATCAAATGGGATGACGCCGAATATAGCTTGAGGGCGAAGCAGGCCGGGTACGCGACCGTCTCCCTGCCTGGCGCCGCCCTGTGGCATGTGTCGTGGATCGATAAGGATGACTCTCTGGGATGGCAGGCCTACTTCCATGAACGCAACCGATTGATCGCGGCCCTTCTTCACAGCCCTTTCCCAAAAGGGGGGCGGGTATTGCGGGAGTCGTTCCAGAACAACGTCAAACATCTGATCTCCATGCAGTACTTCGCTCAGGAAGCACGCATCATGGCGATGCGGGACGTCCTGCGCGGACCGGGGAGCCTCCACGCTGAATTGGCAAGCAAGTTGGCCGAAGTTAATGAGCTGCGTTCCCGCCACACAGAGGCGCAAATCAAATCCGACGTGGACGAGTTTCCGGCTGTGGGCCTCAATGGGGGAGGCCGAGGAGGCGCCGCGGGGATGCCGCCCAAAAAGGACCTCGTGAAATGGGCGGCGAAGACGGTCCTTCGCCAGATATTCAAGAAGCCGGATCCTTCATCGCTGGAGCGGCCCCAGGCCCATTTGGCGCACAGGGAAAATCGTTGGTGGAGGCTGTCCTCATTCGACAGCGTCCTCGTCTCCAATGCCGAAGGCACTGGAGTGTCCTGGTACCGCCGGGACCCCAAGCGGTTGAGGAGCCAGATGCTGGAAGCGGCCAAGCTCCAGAGCGAACTGTACCGTCGATGGGATCAACTCTCCGCCGAGTACAAGGCGGCCTTGCCGGAGATCACTTCCTTGGAGTCCTGGAAGGCCACTTTCGATGTCAGCGGGTAGGAATCCCAATAGCGTGTCGACTCAACTCATAAAACCAGGCCATGGCCGTGGACTATTTGACGTGTATTCCAACCGGTTTCTATTGAAGCTGCTGGTCCGAAAAGAGATCAAAGTACGATACCGGGGTTCGGTATTGGGACTGCTTTGGTCTTATGTCAAGCCACTGATGCAGTTTCTTATCTACTTTGTAGCGTTGGGGATTTTCCTCAATCTCCAGCATGGTACGCCGAACTATTCGATCTATCTGTTTGCAGGAATTGTCTTCGTGAACTTTTTCACGGAGTCTTTGGGAAATGCGACCCGTTCGATTCTTGACAATAGGGACTTGATTCGGAAAATCTATCTGCCGAGGGAATTGTTTCCCGTAGCGACGGTCCTGGTGTCGGCAGCGCATTTCCTTCCTCAATTGGCAGTCCTCGTTGGTGCCTGCTTGCTCGCAGGCTGGCAGCCATCCCTGATCCAGCTGCTGATGGTGATTGTTGCGTTCATTATGGTTGCAATTCTTGCAACTGGACTCGGTCTCCTCTTCGGAGCGGCAAATGTGTACTTCCGTGATTCCGAGAACATTGTCGACATGATCCTGATGGTTGTGACGTGGGCCTCGCCGGTTCTCTACATCTGGACGATGGTGCAACGGGTCATGGGGCCCTGGTACTGGGTCTACCAGATGAATCCGCTGACTGTCGGCGTCGAGATCTTCCACTGGGCGTTTTGGTATCCGACTTTGACGGCGGACCAGATTGGGCTTGCTCCTTTGCCGCCGGATCTCCTCGGATTCTGGCTGCCGGTTGCAATTGCAATTTCCGTTGCCATCCTGTTCCTGGGCCAGTCTGTATTCCGCAAGCTCTCCATCCATTTCGCACAGGAGCTCTAGATTGTTTCAAACTGACGAGTTGGCAATTACGTGTGTAGGTATCCGTAAGCAATTCGTGCTCCGTCACACGCGTTCCCTGAAGGAAGCCCTCGTCTGGTTCATTCGTGGACGCAAGGGTGACCTATCGAGAAAATTTGATGCCTTGAAGGACGTCTCCCTTGACGTTCGTCATGGGGAGACAGTTGCTCTTCTCGGGCTCAATGGGTCCGGAAAATCAACGCTGCTCAAACTGATCTCCGGAGTCCTCCAGCCCGATGGCGGGACTGTCCTCACCCGCGGGCGCGTAGCCGGCCTGATTGAGGTTGGGGCTGGCTTCCATCACGATCTCAGCGGGCGCGACAATGTGTATCTCAATGGCGCAATTCTTGGAATGACCGAGCGAGAGATCGACGAAAAGTTCGCCTCGATCGTGGAGTTCTCCGAAATTGGCGAGTTTATCGACACCGAGGTGAAGTTCTATTCGTCGGGCATGTATCTTCGGCTCGCTTTCTCTATTGCCGTGCATACAGATCCCGAAGTGTTCCTCATCGACGAAATCCTCGCTGTTGGAGACGAACCATTCCAGCGGAAGTGCATCGCCAAGATCAAAGAGTTGGCCGGCAAGGGCAAGACCCTCTTTGTGGTCAGCCACGACCTTGACCTTGTGGCGACCATTTGCGAACGGGGCGTCCTTTTGGAACACGGCCACGTCGTCATGGACGGTGAAGTCCATGAGGTGGTCGCTGAACTCAGGCAGCGGTCCAAGGCCGCTTGAGTCATTGAAGCGGAGACCCCGCTCGCACGAGACATTGACAAATTGCCCTTGGGGCTAAAGCACGGGCCTCAAGGCCGAACGGGAAGGGACCACATGAAGCAACCAAATGGAGGCTCAGGCGACCATCTGGGTCGTCGTGGGTTCCTGGCGGCCGTCGCCGTGTCGCCGCTCCTGCTCTCAGGTTGTTTCGGTGGAGCGGCGTCGCAGGGATCGGCTGACACTGGCAATTTCCCCGTCACGATTCCGCATTTGTTCGGCGAGACTACTGTGACCAAGGTACCGACCAGAATTGCGACGCTTGGTTTCGCGAGCCAGGATGCCTGCGTCGAACTAGGAGTCGTGCCGGTCGGCGTTCCGGCCTATGAAGCGCGTGGCTTCGGGACCAGTCTGTGGTTCGGCAAGGCGATTACTTCAATGAACGCGGTCATGCCGGCTCAATATCGGGAAGTGGACGGGCCGCCCTATGACTCGCTCAAGTCGCTGAAACCTGACCTCATCCTGGCCGTCAACTCGGGCATCACACGGAACGAGTATGACACCCTGAGTAAAATCGCCCCGGTTATCGCTTACCCCGGGACTCCCTTTGGAACTGACTGGCGGACTACGACACTCACCGTGGGCAAGGCCATCGGCCGCTCCCAGGCTGCCAAGGAACTGGTAGCGAATATTGAAAAGGAAATTGCGAAGGCCAAGTCCAGCTACTCGGACCTTGCGGGCAGCAGCTTCCTTTACCTTGGTGCCAGCTCCGTGCCCGGCGCGGACTTTGAAGTCTATGACGAGAACTCGAATCCAGTTCGGATTCTTGAGGACTTTGGAGTTGTTCCTTCACCGTCACTGGACAAAGTCAAAGCCCAGGGAAAGCGGCAGATCGTGCGTTACGGTGTGAGCCCGCTGTTGTGGGAATCCCGGCGCGGGGGCGAATTGCAAGCCGATATAGACGTAGTCGCCGTGAACATGTCCGAACGGGCGGACATCGCCAAGAACGGGGTGCTCGACGTCCTGCCGGCAGCCAAACGGAATTCACTGGCCGTCGTTCAGAATTCCGACGACGCATTGGCTCTCCTGGAAGCTTCGCCCCTGGGCGTCAAGTGGGTTCTCTGGACCGTCATGCCCGAACTGGCCAGGGCGGCCTACCAAGCGAAGCACGGTAGCGGGGCTGCTGGTTCCTGATACTCGACATTGTCCGGCCAACGCGGCGGTCAACAGGAGTCGAAACTGGCCTGTGCCCGGACAACCGGGCGCAGGCCAGTTTCATGTGTTGGGGGGGCGGCGGATTGCGGGTTCGGTACCAAAATCCTAGGGTTTGGGTCAATGAGCGGTCATCCGGCCTGCTACGAAGCCGATGGCCCGGTCACTTGTCGCAGGCTGTTGTACGCACCAGGCGTACCTTTCCGGAGGTCGCGAGCACCTGGATATCCGGTGCCGATCCGCTCGTCAGGTCAGCAAGACCGGGGAACGGATCCTCGGTAGGAATTACCGTCTTGGTGCCGAAATCGAGTGCCCAGTAAGCGTTGAGTTCTTTGATGACGGGGCAGACGTCCTTATTGAAGGCGGCCTCGTCCCAATGATCCAGCAACAGCTGCTCTTTCTCGGTCCGTTCGCCGAAAATGTGTGGTGCGAGCGGCTGTCGATCGGCCAAAGCGTAAACCAATGAAGCGCCGGTGAGGGGGTTGCCGACGACGACACCATCCTTGGGGACTATGGCATCGACTTGCTTCAACAACGCCAATTTGTCGCTATCCACGAGATCAGAGGTGGCCGACACCCGGAACGCGTCGCCAAGCCGTTGCTGGACAGGCGCCAACGTTCCGCCTTGGGAGGCAACTCCCAGCACTCCGAGGGCAACCCAAATCACTGCAACATAGCGGCGACCAAGTTGGACCCGGCTGCGACCGGCGTCGGCCATTGCCCCGTCAACGGATGGTTCCTTGCGGATCCGGCGTTTCGAGACAAGTTCCAGGAGGGCCCTGAAGCGCCACAGCAGCCATTCCGCACCAAAGACAATAATCGGAAAGCTCGCCACCGGGAGCAATGCGGCCAAGCGGAAGCTGTCGTTGTACCACACGCCTGTGAGCAGTGTCCTGAAGGTGCCGGGTGGCCAGCTGGAGACCACCATGTAGAGGACAGCAGCCACCAGATAGACACCCAGGACCCACCACGTCCGGCGGAGGTTGCGTGCGATGACATACAAGCCTATGACGGTCAATATGGCGAGTATCCAGGCCGCCGTGGTGCCCATGGGCGCGCTACTCAGGATTTCGCCAAGTGCCCGGGAGTTGGACTGGAAGGGGGTCCAGGGCGCTGCACCAAGGCCCGGCCGCAGAATCATCCATGTCACGACGGCTGCTCCAAAGTATGCGACGCTCAGAAGAGCCCAGACGATCACCGCGCGTCTGGATCCGGCGCCTTCCCGCCATTCAAGGAAGAGTTTCACAAGACGTCCCAGCACTACTGGAGCGGTGAATCCAATAAGGGCGACCATTGCACTCGGATGGGTCAGAACCATGCCTGGGAACGTGGCGCACAAAGCCAGCAGCGGAGGCCAGATTGAAGTTGCCGGCATCCTCGAGAGACCAAACAACTCGATCACCAACCCGAATACCGCCGGCAGCAGTGCGATCGCTGCGTTGTTGGGATACAGCACGCCGAATCCAACCAGCAGGTAGGGGAAGGCGCTGAATCCTGCGGCCAGGACTCCCGTGGCGATCAACGGCACGGGCCGGTAGCCCACGATCCGCGACACAAGGAACATGCAGCCGAGCGGCCAAACCAAGGCCCCGATGACGATCGTCCCGACGTTGACACTGGCGGGGACAGAAGCGCCGGTCAGCATCTGGAGGAGCGCCATCATGTCATGCATGCCGGCGGGGTAAAAGTACCGTGAGGCTTCCGTGAGGTTGCCGAGGGTAAGGGACGAGCCGTTTTGCGTCTGAACGATGTGGTGGACGGCGTTGAGGTGATAGACGTTGTCAAAGGTCTGGGAGAAGTTTTCGGGACTTCCAAAGCCGGTGATGAACCGACCTGCAATCACAACTGCCCCGAACGCAACGCCCAGTGGCACCGCGAGGATTGCGGTCCAGCGACCAAGGTCGTGGGCGTTCAGGGGCCCGTTGTTGGCTAGATTCCCCCAGCTTTTGCCCCGCCGGGTCCACCAATACCGGGCGGCGAGAACCAGGAAGGCGAGAACCACGCTAACGGTGAAGTAGACGGCCGGCGTGTAGGGAAGGTGCAGGAAAGGTGCGACGACGGCGGTGCACGACGCGATCGTCGTGGATACCGGCGCGGCAAGCGCCGCCAGGTTCAGGCGCCGGACTCCTGCAGCCCCGAGCACCAACAACCCGGGAAGAACGTAGATCAATGCTGCCATGGCGAAAATCGGAATGGTCTGCCACCAAGTCATCGATCAAAGCTCCTTATCGGGTATAGCCAACCTAACAATTATGCAGGGTGGGGAATGGACGCGCGTCCAGCAGCGGCCTGCACGCAAGTCCTCGCGGGCGAGATCCATGGATCCGGGAAGCGGCGAGCCGGTTCGGTGAGGAGGTACTCCTATAGCCCGAAACCTTCCCCCCTTTGGGGACCGCTGGCTGCCGGGAACATGGCCCGCGGGGATTGTGCGCCTGTCAGAAGCCGGGAGGATGAAGCTGCCGACCATGTGGAATAGGTATACTTGACCATCATGGCAACTACAACGCACTCAGACGCGCTGATTATCATGCCTTCCTGGAATGAAGCTGAAGCAATTGGTGCGACTATTCGGCAGGTGCGTGAGGCGGTACCCCATCACGACATCCTCGTAGTCGACGATGGATCCAAGGACGAAACTGCACGTATCGCGGCAGAGGCCGGGGCCGCCGTCGTCATTCTGCCCTTTAATCTGGGGGTTGGCGGCGCGATGCGGGCCGGCTTCAACTATGCGCTGCGTCACGGATACACGCGCGCCATTCAGGTTGACGCCGACGGACAGCACGACCCGCACGATATCGACAGAGTGCTGGCGGGCCTTGAGCATGCCGATATTTCGATCGGTGCCCGGTTCGCTGGACGCGGCAACTACAGTGCCAAGGGGCCGCGTCGGTGGGCGATGAACGCCTTGGCCAAAGTAATCTCCGGAGTGGCTAAAACCACGCTGACTGATGTCACCAGCGGATTCCGTGCCGCCAATCTGCGTGCCCTTCACCAATACATGGAACATTTTCCGGCAGAGTATCTCGGCGACACGATCGACTCACTGGTCGTAGCAATAAAGTCCGGCTGCAAGGTAACCCAGGTTCCAGTGGAAATGAAGGTCCGCCAAGCCGGAACGCCGAGCCACAGTCCTTGGAAGGCAACCATCTACCTAGCTAGGTCGGGCCTTGTGCTGTGCTTCGCGCTGGCCAGGCCTCGGACCAAACTGAGTCAGGAATTCCCTGCACCGGAAGTCCTCCAGGAAGCCGCTGAGGGATCGGCGCAGAGAGGAACGGCCACATGAGCGTGGCGTTTTCGATTGTCATCTCGATTGGCATGGTCCTTGCCGTGCTCATCATGCTGCGGGCGGGAAAGCTTCGCGAGAAGTATGCCATCCTCTGGCTCGTCGTCGGTGGACTCACGATCGTCCTCGGGTTCTTTCCGAGCCTGCTTGATTGGGCCGCCGGACTAGCCGGCGTCCGTGTTCCTGCCAACCTGCTTTTTGCCTTGTCCATCGTGTTGCTGGTGGGTGTGGGCCTGCACGTCTCGCGCGAATTGACCATCCTCGAGGATGAAACACGCACGTTGGCGGAAGAGCTGGCGATACTGCGCAACGCAGTAGAGCGGCTTGAGTCTTCGCGGCAAGAGAACGTGCCCTTTGAACAAACTGAAAATGTGAACGACTATCAGGCCAAAGGCCTCAAAACCCCGAAGAGGTAGACCTTGACCATTGACGTGATGTTCCCGTACTACGGCGATGTGGCCATGATGAAAGCCGCCGTTTCGTCCATTCTGGCGCAAGAGGACCGGGATTTCCGCCTCACCATCGTGGATGACGGATATCCCGACGAAACTCTTCCCGCGTACTTCCAGGGACTTATCGATAGCGACGACCGGGTGCGGTACTACCGCAATGACACGAATCTCGGAGCGAACGGCAACTACAAGAAGTGCCTCTCGCTCGTAGAGCACGACGTCGTCGTGGTCATGGGCGCCGACGACATCATGCTTCCTAACTACATCGGTACCATCCGCAAGGCGTTTGATAATCCGGAAGTGTCAATTGTCCAGCCCGGCGTCGAGGTCATCGACGAAAACGGGACCGTCTACCTTCCACTCGGTGACAAGGTCAAGGATCGCCTGCGCCGCATGGTGGTCGGTGGCTCTGAGCTGGCCATTTTGTCGGGCGAACCGATTGCCGAAAGCTTGATCACAGGTGACTGGCTCTATTTCCCCTCTGTGGCTTGGCGGGCGAAGGCAATCCTCAAGCACGACTTCCGCGAGCAGTACAACGTGGTCCAGGACATCGCGCTTGCGATGGATATCATCATGGACGGCGGCAAGATGCTCGTCACTGACACCGTTTGTTTCCAGTACCGTCGCCATCGCGAATCGGACTCGTCCGTGCGTGCGCTGGATGGTCGCCGTTTCGTCGAGGAACGCGCATTTTTTGATGAGTGTGCCCGTGACTTCGCGGCGCTTGGGTGGACAAAAGCTGCCCGTGCGGCCCGTCTGCACGTCACGTCCCGCTTGAACGCCCTCGTATTGACTCCCAAGGTTGTTCAGAAGCGGATGTGGCCCGGGCTGAAGAAGCTCTTGGCTCATTCCGTGCGTCCGTAGTAGCCAGAACAGCGCTACGGGCCTGTTCGCGGAAACCCAGTTGCGCCCGGCGGGTTAACCGGGCGGGGCGCAACTGTTTAAGCGAATCGGCGTCTTAGGTAACGTCGGACTGTCGCTTCTCCTCCGCGCTAAGGGCAGATTGGCGACGCTTGAGGAACAGGAAAGCCGCCGCCCCGGCCATAAGAAGCGCCGCTAGGCCAAATGTCACAAGGCCCGTCACGAAGTCAGTGGGCAGTGAAAGCATGATCGCCGTAATGCCCGCAGTCGCCGCAAGCCCAATGAGCAGGGGGCGAGCATGGACCAGCCCTTTCCCATATCGGCGGGCTACCAGCAGATAGATAGCACCAAGGGCGGCGAAGCAGGAAACTTTGACCAGACCGACAAAGAATAAGGACTCGGAGGACGCAGGCCAAGACATGGCGAGAAGGGCGACTCCAGCGGTGAGAGGCGTGATCACGGCCAGTAGCCTCGTCTTGCCGACCGCCACCATCTGGGTTGTGGACATGAGGAAAACCACGTAACCCATGGCAATCGATGGTAGAAGCCTGGCCAACTGAAACTGTTCGACGGTTGGTGACTTGACCAGGATGTTCGTCGCAAAGACAGCCGCGGAGCTGCCGGCGAGGGCCAAAGCCACACCCACCACGGCACCTTCCCGTTGCGTTCTTTTGACGATTCCATGCGGGTCCTTGCCATGTTGTGAAAGAACCTGCGTGTCCCACACATTTGATAGAGCCAGAACAACGGCAAGCGGCCCGAGTGCCATCGGAAGGACGGCGCCGTATTTTCCGTAGAGGGCCGGTCCATGCATGGTCGTAAGAAGGAACGATTCGCCCTGCAGCATGAGCACCAGGGCGATACTGTGCGGCAGGACCGGCATCGAGGTCTTGAGCGCGCTTTTGATCACACGGGGGAACTCGAAAGGAGCACCTGGTCGGACCGCCACCGCGCTCCATAGGGCCGTGATCAGCACAATGATGGAAAATGCCCCGAGATAGCTCGCCGCCGTCGGAGAAAAAAATGTGACGGCACCAAGCCCTGCGAGGTGGCCGAGGGTCTGCGCCCCGATGGTAATTCCGACGAAAAGCGAGGCGCGATGTTCTGCCCGGAGAACGGCGAGGCACATCTGGATGCACCCCAACAGTCCCACGGATAGTAGTGCGAGCAGGACAGACAGTTGATCCGTGAACTGCCCCGACATAAGGGCGACTGCGCCTGCACATGCGACGGCTAGTACACCGAGTCCAGCGCTCTGCAGGATGCCGAATCCCGCGAGAGAGCGCGCGTGCTTGGGCCCGATCCCGGCCTCAAAATAGGTCCGGGTGATAATGAGCGGCAATCCCGCAAGAATCACGATGAGGCCTACGGATATCAGAGATATCGCGAACGACACCCGGCCCCACTGCTCCGGACTCAGAATTCGTTGAACGAAGGGTTGGGTAAGCAAAGGGCCGGCAGCCTGTGCGACGGCCGCCAACAAATAGAGGAACCGATGGTGGCCCGGGGGAGTCAAGCTGCTGCTCGCCACGGAGACGGGTGCAGCCATCCTAGGCTCCCAGCTCATAGGTACGGGCGACGTAGCGCCGATATAGCCATGCGTAAATCCGAGGCGCCACGCGGGCCACCAGGGCTGAAATACCGATCAGGGGGGCCGTTCGGACTACATCGGGCAGGTCCGTCATTTTGACGTTGCGGCGCAGGACTCTTCGCAGCTCGCGCAGAACGGCGGGTTCCGCATCACCGGCGATCGCATTCGACAAGACAACGACTGCCAAGGTTGCCCTCATGGTCCGCCAGGATTTTCCACTGACTTGCGGGGCAACATCGGGATTCAGGCCCTCACGAATGTGTGCCTCGGTGTCATGTACAAAATCGGCCGTCAGCCGCTGAGTCCACGTTGTTGACTGTCCATTGATGGAATAGACGTGCACCGGTTCGGGGCTGAGGACCACCTGCTTGCTATAGGAGAAGGCGCAGGCATTGAAAATGATGTCCTCGTAGCGGCGGATGTCTTCCCTGAAGCTGACCGATTGAAGCAACTGGCGGCTGTAGATCTTACCGTGCGTGTAGTTCCAGATCCGTTCCTGCAAGAGTCCTTGGACAGCTTCCACCCCCGTCATCGACCCGGTTTGGGAGTCAGGACGGGGAGAGAGCCGGCCGCTGTCTGTGCGAGCAATGTGGGCCCCTCCCACAATGTCGACTTGCCCCCCGGCAGCTAATCCGAGGAGGTGGTTCAGCGCACCCGGAAGCAGTTCGTCATCGCAATCAAGAAACATGATGAATTGTCCGCTGGCCATCCGGACGCCGTCATTCCGGACGGCGCTGGGTCCACGGTTTTCCGCCTGGACGACCAGAGTGATCCGGTGGTCCGCCGTGCGGGAGATGTAGTCTCGGACGATCTCCGGGCCCGCGTCGCTTGAGCAATCGTCAACGACGAACAGCTCCCAGGCGGCATGGGTCTGTGCCCGCACACTGTCAAGGGCGCGCTCGATTCGGTCTGCGCCATTGTAAAGAGGCACCACGATGCTGACTTGCGGGCTAAGGGGTGAGGGGGGCATTCATTCTCCAGGGTAATCTGCGCAACAACCTGGCCCCGTGAAACGAAGCCCGGTACCCCTCAGACTACCGTCGCTCAGCGATAGGCAACGCTCGCGCCGGTATCTGAGCGCCAGGAAATCCGACCCCCTTGGAAATCCTGGAAGCACGAGGCGCTGGTGGCACATGTCTCCTCGGACGTCGGATACCCGAGGGCTCCGCGTTCGAAGCCCAGGGAGCCCCACATAGAACGGATTCCTCCATACAGGCTCGTGTGTGCCCCAGTGGCAGGAGACCAGTTGATGGCTCCGCCTTGGAACATTTGGAAGCAGCCACCGTCTTTTTGGCCGCAGATTTCGGACGACGTCGGATAACCGAGCCGTCCATTCTCGTATCCTAGGGAGCCCCACAAATTCCTGATGGCACCCCATGTACTCAGTTGGCCGCCCGTCGCCGGGGACCAGTTGATGGCTCCGCCTTGGAACATTTGGAAGCAGCCACCGTCTTTTTGGCCGCAGATCTGTTCGCTGGTGGGGTATCCCAATCGCCCGTTTTCGAAGCCGGTTGATCCCCAGGTGTTGCGGATGGGGCCGWAGAGGGAGGTGTGGGCGCCTGTTCCGGGGGACCAGTTGATGGCTCCGCCTTGGAACATTTGGTAGCAGCCRCCGTCTTTTTGGCCGCAGATCTGTTCGTTGGTGGGGTATCCGAGTGGTCCGTTTTCGAAGCCGGTGGATCCCCAGGTGCCGCGGATGGGGCCGTAGAGGGAGGTGTGGGCGCCTGTTCCGGGGGACCAGTTSATGGCTCCGCCTTGGAACATTTGGTAGCAGCCGCCGTCTTTYTGGCCGCAGATCTGTTCGCTGGTGGGGTATCCGAGCGGTCCGTTTTCGAAGCCGGTTGAAGCCCAAGCGTTGCGGATGGGACCGTAGAGGGACGTGTGGGCGCCTGTTCCGGGGGACCAGTTCATGGCTCCGCCCTGGAACATCTGGTAGCAGCCGCCGTTGCTCAAACCACAAGCGATGCCGCTCGTCTGGTTGCCAAGCTTGCCGCCGTAACTGGAGTAGGCCGCGCCGAAGGAATAACTTGGATCGGAATCCCCGTACGTGGCGAACCTCTGGAGGGACGCATAGTCACCATTCCAAATGTTGGAATCACCTTGGAATGGACCGGTGCTGCTGTACTGCCACAGGCTGAACTGGCCCCAACTGGCGGGCAGCGTCCCGGGCGAGTCGCTTGCAGCCAAGGGATAGGAAGCGATCCACAGCGGATAGGCGCTGAAACTTGCCGAATTTCCGGTGCACGTGCGCCACCAGTCAGTGGTCGAATAGATGACTGGATATCTTCCGACCAAAGCCTTGACGGTGTTTCCGAAGTCCGCGATCCAGCTAACCATTTGCGACGCCGACATGCCGTAGCAGACATTGCCGAAATAGAAACCGCCGATTGTCTGGCCCTCGTAGGGGTTGTACTCGATATCCAGGACAGGCGGAAGCGTATAGCCGTCCGGGCCCCATGATCCGCCGTTCGCAACGAAGTACCTCGCTTGGTCGGCGCCCGAGGACCAGTTGGGAATGGCGAAGTGATAAGCCCCGCGGGTCATGCCGGCATTGCGCGAGCCGTTGTATTGCTGAGAGAAGTTCTCGTTTTGGTAGTAGTTGCCTTCGGACGCCTTCACATAGGCGAACCGTGAGCCTTGGTTCCACTGGGACGTCCAGTCGACGTTGCCCTGATATGCGGACACGTCCTGCCCGGCCACTCCAAACGAGGGTGTCCAGTGTCCGGTGTCCGGTGCCATCGGGAGCGCGCCAGCAACTGCCTGGGACTTCGCCGGGGCGGCCCTGGTCACTGAAACTTTGTTGGCCAGCACTCGCGGCGAGCGCTGGCCCATTTCGGCTCCGCCGGCGGGAATTGCCTGGAGCATGGCGCGTTTCATCAGGTCGCCAGAAAGGGGATTGCCACCGGGCATCGCCTGCGTGGAGACCTGCGCCTGAGGATCTATGGCCGGAGAGGGCGAGGGGCTAGGGGCAGCCGACGGCGCTGTACTAGCAGGGACGGCTGGGATCCCGCTTGGTGTCGGCGCGGCCTTGGGGGCCGTTGCCCCGGCCGGGGCCTGCACCGGGCTGGTAGGCACTACGGCATTCTCAGAGTGGGCGGCTCCGGCCACAGAGAGCATCAGCGCGAGCACCACGGTCAGTACGACGCCAGCTCGCGCGATCGACACTCTGGGGGCCTCTTCAGGCGTGGTTCGATTCATTATTCAATTCCGGCAGGGTGCCGCTCTGCTGAGGGCACATGGTGATAGCTTCGACTGCAGCTCCAACAATGAACGCCTCTGCAGTGCACCATTAAGCCAGCTCCTAACCGGGACACCATAGCATTTGGTGGCAGGAGTGAACAGAGTTGCATGTGATGCCTGTGTGACTAGTGGGTGAAAAGTTATCCACAACCTCCTCAAAAATGACTTGGCCCTGCAGTGCAACCTCCCCTAGCCTTAAGCCTGTTGAAGGTTTCCGCAGCGCCTGGGCGCATGCTGCATTGGGGGGAACATGGAGGCTTTGCGCATCGTCGAGGACGAAGTCCGGGAGCTGATTCGTCGGCGTGGGCTGGATCCTTTGAGTCAAGCAGTCGAAGTTCACCGGCTCGTCGAGGCCGCCGTGAATGACTACGATGAGCGGGCGCTCCTGGGCCCCTTGCCTCCTTTGGGACACTTGGACACTGCCCGCAAGTACGTGTTCGACGCCGTTGCCGGCTTCGGGCCGCTCCAGCCACTCTTGGATGACCCCACCATCGAAGAGGTCTGGCTCAACGCACCCAATGAGGTTTACGTTGCCCGAAATGGCGAGTCCGAACTTACCTCGATCAGCCTCACCGAGCAGCAGGTTCGCGACCTTGTTGAACGGATGCTTAAGAGTTCCGGGCGCAGGCTGGACCTCTCCTCACCCTTCGTGGACGCGGCCCTGCCCGATGGCTCTCGGCTCCACGTCGTCATTCCCGACGTCACCCGCCGCCATTGGGCTGTGAATATCCGCAAATTCGTGGTCAAGGCGACCCGGCTCGAGCATCTAGTGGACCTGGGTACTTTGACGCCCGAGTCAGCCCGATTCCTGGGCGCCTCGGTGGCCAGTGGACTGAACATTCTCGTCTCGGGAGCCACCCAGGCAGGAAAGACCACAATGCTCAACTGCCTGGCAGCCAACATCGGCTCCCGGGAGCGGGTCATCACCGTCGAAGAGATCTTTGAACTCCACTTCCCGCTGCGAGACGTCGTTGGACTCCAGTGCCGCCAGCCAAACCTTGAGGGTCAAGGCGAAATTCCCTTGCGCCGGCTCGTCAAAGAGGCTCTTCGCATGCGGCCGGACCGCCTCGTGGTGGGCGAAGTCCGGGAAGCCGAAAGCCTGGACATGCTTATTGCGTTGAATTCTGGCCTGCCGGGCATGTGTACCGTCCATGCCAACTCCGCCCATGACGCGGTGACCAAGATCTGCACCCTGCCGCTGCTGGCCGGTGGGAACATCTCGAGTGCGTTCGTCGTACCGACCGTGGCATCCTGCATCGATCTCGTGGTCCATTGCAGCCGCCAGGCGGATGGTCGCCGGCAAGTCACGGAGATCCTTTCGCTGGGGCGACGTGTGGAGAACGGCATCATTGAGTCGTCCAAGGTATTCGCGATGCAGGACGGCAGGCTCCAAGCCATTTCGAATTCCATGCCGGCCGTCGAGAAATTCGCCCGGGCAGGTTTTGACGTCGCCGCGCTCCTGGAACAGTTCTGATGGCGCCGCTGCTGGGCGTTCTCTGCGGCCTGGGTGTCTTTCTTGTCTGGTGGTCTGCATGGGAACAACACCCCCTTGCCGCCAAGGAGCCCAAACCGAAACGCCTTGAGTCTTTGTTGCTCACTGCCGGGATCGAAAAGGTGAGCGGCGGGGGATTCATCGCATCGTGCCTAGGATTGGGCCTTTTCACCACGCTGGTGATCTACGTCATGACAGCGTCCTTTTCGATTGCAGCGTGTTTCGGCTTGTTCGGCGCGTGGCTTCCCTTGGCCGTTGTCAGCTGGCGGGCGCGCAAGCGGACCGCCATGCTCCGGGAGCTCTGGCCCGATGTCGTCGACCATTTGCGCTCGGCAATCCGCGCAGGACTTTCGCTGCCCGAGGCGCTTATCCAACTTGGCGACAATGGCCCCGAAGAGTTGCGGGCCCTCTTCCGCGAGTTTGCTGCGGATTACCGTTCCGGCGGCCATTTCGATTCGGCGTTGGGCAAGCTAAAGGAGCGTTTGGCCGATCCCGTTGCCGACCGGATCATTGAGGCGCTCAGGCTGACGCGCGACGTGGGCGGATCCGATCTAGGTCGCCTTTTGGGAACTCTCGCCGAGTTCCTTCGCGAGAGCGCGAGGACCCGCCGTGAACTCGAGGCACGACAATCATGGACCATCAATGGGGCGCGCCTGGCCGTTGCCGCCCCGTGGATCGTCCTGATGCTGCTGGCCAGCAGGCCGGAAGCCGTCGCCGCGTACAACTCGGCCGCGGGAGTCAGCGTTCTTGGAGGCGGATTGTTGGTCTCGGGCTTCTGTTACTGGGCGATGCTGCGCATTGCCGCCCTTCCTGAAGATGAAAGGGTGCTTCGATGACTGCGTTGACTGCCCTGGCCGTGTTCTGCGGACTTCTTTTGGGAGCCGGGTTGTGGCTCATCTTTGTTCGCATGCCATTCATGCGGGCCACTCCCTTCGCGGAGCGCATCGAGCCGCAACTCAGGTCCCAGAACCTCGAATCGCGCCTGCTGTCCACAACCCCGGACATCGCACCGTTCGGCCCCTTGGAGCGCATTCTGCGGCCGGCGATCCGGGACGCCCTCCGCTACCTGACTAAGTTCAACCTTGGTACCACGTCTCTCAACAAGAGGCTGGCAAAGTCCGGTTCCGGCAAGTCCGCGCTGGACTTCCGCGCGGAGCAGCTGCTATGGGCGGCGGCGGGCTTTGCCACGGCGGTTGTTGTGGTGGTCGTGAGTGCCACCCGGGGACGGTTCAATCCGGGGCTTGCGGTTGCCTCGGTTCTGGTTTGTGCATTGGGTGGCTTTCTTTTCCGCGACTACATGCTGGGGGTGCGGATCAAACGAAGGCACAGGCGGATGTTGGCGGAATTCCCCAGCCTTGCAGAATTGATGGCCCTGGCGGTGGGTGCGGGGGAGAGCGCTAGCGGTGCACTCGATCGAGTGTGTCGGACGGCCCGCGGCGAGCTGGCGAAGGAGTTTGCCCTGGTAGTGGCCGCCACGCGGGCCGGCACGCCGCTGGTTGACGCCCTGCACGAGTTTTCGGGACGAACCGAGCTCGGCCCGCTTATTCGGTTCGTGGATGGGATTGTCGTTGCCGTCGAACGTGGTACCCCTTTGGCCGATGTTTTGCGGGCCCAAGCTGCGGATGTCCGCGATTCAGCCAAACGGGAGCTGATGGAAGCGGCGGGCCGCAAGGAAATCGCCATGATGGTGCCGCTGGTTTTCGGCGTCCTGCCCCTCACCGTGATCTTCGCCGTCTATCCGGGCTTGGCCGCGCTGGAACTTGGTTTCTGATGGCCGTCTCCGACAAGCCTTTTCACCTCCATCGCATGGGCGTCCGCCTGAATGCCAAAACATAAACCAGCACGGATCACAACGATTCCTGCACAGCGAAATGGGGAAAAATGAACTGGGGAAGAATGAACAAGCCCGGACGCCGAGGCCTGGCGGCTCCAGGACTTTTGCTGTGCCTGTTGTGGACACTCCCGCCGTCCAGACCATCGCTGAGAACCACCCCGAATGAAAGTTCGGTCCCGGACGATGGTCATCCCGAGCGGGGAGATGTCCCCGGTTGGGTCATGATCACCTTGATGTCCGCGGCACTCGTCGCGGGCCTGCTGGCGCTGGCCGGCCCGGCTCTTGAGGGACTCTTCAACCAGGCCATGAGCAAGGTCGGAAAGTAAGTCCGTGCCGTTCCGCAGCCGGGGAGCAGGACGTGGCGGCGGCGCCAGTGCCAGCCGCAGCGATGAACAGGGCTCCGCCGTCGTGGATTTTGTGCTGGTCGGGGGTCTGTTGACGGTGTTCTTCCTCGCCGTCGTTCAACTGACCCTCGTGTTGCACGTGCGCAATACCCTCATTGATGCGGCCTCGTCCGGTGCCCGTTACGGCGCTCTCGCCGACCGCACGCCGGCCGATGCCCGTGAGCGCACCGCAGACCTGATCGGAATGGCGCTGAACGCGGATTTTGCACGGGACATCTCGACGTCGGAGGCCAGCTTCCAGGGAATCCGCACCTTGGTAGTGACAGTCCGGGCACCCGTGCCGGTTATCGGGCTGATCGGACCTCGAGCGGCGCTGGAGGTGAGGGGGCATGCTGCGACTCCCGGTTGACTTTGGCAGTGCAGCGACTTCCCGCTTCCGGGAGGTGGTCTGGCGGCCACTGGCCGAGGGCCAGGAATCTTCCGTTCCTCCATGTGCCTCTGAGCGGGGTAGCGCCGTGGTCGAGTTCATCCTCCTGTCCCTTTTGCTCATGGTTCCCGTGGTCTACTTCATCGTCACTATTGGACAGATCCAGGGCGGTTCCTTCGCCGTCGTGGGGGCAGCGGACCAAGCCGCCAAGGTCTATGTCATGCAGGAGGACGCCTCCCAAGGCCGTGCCGCCGCTGAACGGACCGCCCTTCTGACCCTTGCCGACTATGGCCATCCGGCGGAGCGGGCATTTGTCGACGTCGTGTGCGACCGCGGCGATTGCCTGGCGGCCGGTGCTGCGGTGACGGTGACGGTGAAGCTTACGGTGCCGTTGCCCATGCTGCCGTTTGGAGACACCTTGAATCTTGACGCCGCGAATCTGAGCGCGTCGGCCACGCAAATCGTCGGGCGGTTCCGGTGAAGGACCTTCCTGCGAAGACGGATATGCTGCGGTCGCGAAAATCAAAGGGGGAAGACGGCCATCTGATGGTATTGACCATCGGCTATGTGGTGATCGCGTTGTTGCTGGCAACGGTCGTTGTTGCGGCTTCCGCCATCTACATCGAACATAAGAAGCTCCTCTCCGTGGCGGACGGAGCTTCGGTGGCAGCCGCTGACAGCTATGCCCTCGGCCAAGTAGAAAATAGCGCTGAAACGCCCTCGGCCGTCCTCAACAGTGAGCGGGTGCGGAGCGTTACTGTGTCATACCTCAGGCAAAACGGCGCCCATTCACGGTTCGCTCAACTTGCCGTCGCGCCGGGTACTGGAAGTCCGGACAGTACCACGGCCGAAGTTGTGCTGAGCGCGGTTGCCCATCCGCCCGTGGTCAGCTTTCTGCTCCCCGACGGTATTCCGATCGAAGCCCGTTCCACTGCGCGTTCCCGGCTGACCCGCTGAGTTCCAAGCGTCATACGTCCAGTGCCCGTGCCAAGGCCACCAATGGATGGCGTACTCTGGAACAACCATGGCTCAGATTGACTTTCCCGCAGAAATCCGCGCGCTTCGCTCCACCTACCGCTCCATCGAACAGGTTTCCGATGTCGAGAAGCTCAAGGAAGAGATCGCAGAACTGAGCGAGCGAGCGGGTGAACCGAACCTCTGGGACGATCCGGCTGCCGCGCAGGTAATTACGTCGAAGTTGTCCCACCGGCAGTCCGAACTTGAACGGTTGAACAGGCTGACGGGCCGTATCGACGACCTTGAGGTTCTTGTCGAGCTCGGCCAGGACGAGGACGACGACGCTTCCATGGTCGAAGCCGCCACGGAACTCGATTCAATTCGCAAGGCCCTCAAGGAACTTGAGGTGGTAACCCTGCTCTCGGGCGAATACGACGAACGCGAAGCCGTCGTCACGATTCGTGCGGGCGCCGGCGGTGTTGATGCGGCGGACTTCGCCGAAATGCTCATGCGCATGTACCTTCGCTGGGCGGAACGCCACGGCTACCCGACTACCGTCATGGACACTTCGTACGCCGAAGAGGCCGGCCTCAAATCAGCCACTTTCGAGGTCAAAGCGCCGTACGCGTTCGGTACCCTCAGCGTCGAAGCCGGGACGCACCGCCTTGTCCGCATCAGCCCCTTCGACAACCAGGGCCGCCGGCAAACCTCCTTTGCCGCCGTCGAAGTCATCCCGCTTATCGAGCAGACCGACTCGATCGACATTCCCGACAATGAGATCCGCGTCGATGTCTTCCGCTCTTCCGGCCCCGGCGGCCAGTCCGTCAACACGACGGACTCCGCAGTGCGTTTGACCCATATCCCCTCAGGGATTGTCGTCTCCATGCAGAACGAGAAGTCCCAGCTGCAGAACCGCGCAGCCGCAATGCGCGTGCTCCAATCGCGGCTCCTCCTCCTGAAAAAGGAGCAGGAAGATGCTGAGAAGAAGGCATTCGCAGGTGACGTCAAGGCATCGTGGGGGGACCAGATGCGTTCGTATGTCCTCAATCCGTACCAGATGGTCAAGGATCTGCGGACTGAACACGAAGTGGGCAACACGTCAGCGGTGTTCGACGGCGACATCGACGACTTCATCGACGCCGGCATTCGCTGGCGTACTGGCAATCGCAACGCCGAAGGGTAGGCGGCACCGGCCCGATTGGTCATGCCATCTTAACTGAGGCATGCCACTATCGCATCGGATTGCCGGGCCGCATCAATGGCAGGTAATCATGGCTAAGCTGATTCGGCCAGTTCGACTCACGACGCCGCATACGTCATCCTTTAACGGGGCACTCATCGACGGCAGGCAAGGCGGAATGCAGAAAACTAGGGCGACCAAAACCGTACTTCGCAAGGATATCCAGGGTCTTAGGGCCGTGGCCGTAGCGGCGGTAGTACTTGATCACCTGCTCCACTGGCCCAGCGGCGGCTTCGTGGGGGTCGATATCTTCTTCGTAATCTCCGGATTCCTCATCACAGGGCTCCTCATCCGTGAATGGCGGCGCGCGGGGCGGATCTCGTTTGTGGACTTCTACAGGCGTCGCGTCAAGCGGATCCTCCCAGCTTCGCTGCTGGTCATCGCGGTGACCGTCATCGCGGCCCGGTTCCTTTTTGCCGCCCAGCGGTGGCACGCAACTGTGTGGGACGCTGTCTTCTCGGCCCTTTTTTCGGCGAACTGGCGGTTCATGGTCATTGGAAGTGACTATTTTCAGGCTGACGGGCCGGTTTCGCCCCTGCGCCACTATTGGTCGCTTGCCGTGGAAGAACAGTACTACTTCATCTGGCCCTGGGTAATGCTCGCAGTCCTGCTGCTCACCAGGAAGCTGTCCGCGAAGGCAACGACGTCGATGAAGCCCGTAGTCCTGACCATTACCGGCATTACCGTGGCATCTTTCGCCTGGGCTTTGTTCGCAACGTCTACCAACCCGGGCGCCGCCTACTACGACACCTTTTCACGCGTATGGGAACTCGGGATCGGGGCAATACTCGCATTCGCTGTCCCGTGGCTGGAGAAGCTGCCGCATCGGCTGCGTCCCGTTGCCGCGAACTTAGGCCTGCTAGGAATCGTCGCGTCCGTTTTCCTGGTCTCTCCCGATTCCGGATTTCCCGCGCCCGTTGGATTGATACCTGTACTGGCCACGGCATTGGTGATCGCAGCCGGATGCGGTGGAGAGCAAAAGTTCCTGAAGCCCTTGACCAACAGGGCGAGCCAACATCTCGGCGACATCTCGTTCAGCCTCTACCTCTGGCATTTCCCCGTGGTGATATTCCTGGGCGCCTTCCTTGAAGCCGACCTGTTCTATTACGTGTTGGCTGGCTTGCTCATGCTGGTTCTGGCGCACTATTCGTTCCGGCTTGTGGAAGATCCCATCCGGAATAGCCGGTGGCTTTCCAAGGCAGAGAAGCGGCCGCATACGGAACGGCGACGATCAACGCGGACCTTTGTCCGTTCCGCTCTGGGATTGGCGATGTGCCTAACCGTTCTGGTCGGCGCAACGGGGGCGCGCTTGGCAATCTTCCCGATGGCCTCGCCGTCAGGCGGTTCGACGATCGAATCCAGCAGTGCCGGGAAGGGTTTCCCCGTGGACGGACCCGAATCCAGGAAGATTCAAGCAGAACTGCAGGCCGCGGTGGGGGCCACTGAATGGCCTACCTTCTCGCCGTCCCTGGAAGAGATCATCGCCAAGGACCCCTACCCGGATGGGGTCCACGCTTGTGGCGATGCCGGTGAACACCCGGCGGATCAATGCACCTGGGGACCCAAGGACGCCAAAAAGCACGCCGTTCTTGTCGGCGACTCCATCTCCATGCGATGGGCGACTCCTTTGATCAAACTCTATTCCGAGAACGGTTGGAATATCCGGGTTCTGGGACGCTATGGATGCCCGTTCAATCTTTATCCGATCGCCAAGCCCGCTGAAGAGGGGAAGGCTTGCGATGACCGGAAGGCTGAGGCCGTCCGAGTCATCCAGGAGATGTCTCCCGACATTGTTTTCATTGGCAACACACACTTCCCGGAGCGCATGTCAACGACAGGCAAAGTTGCTACGGCCGAGGACTGGGGTGCTGGAATGACGGCGATCCTGTCCAAGATTCCGAACGCGAAGAAGAAAGTCCTGCTGAGCCCGCCGCCGATAGATAAAGACCCGCGCCAGTGTTACAGCCCTGTACAAGGACCTCAGGCGTGCTTGGGTGGCGTCAGTCAGCTCTGGGTCGACATCTCGGCGGCCGATCGCAAATCGGTTGAGGCAGTCCCCGGCGGTGTTTACGTGGACACAAGGGAGCTGTATTGCACGCAGGACGGGATGTGCCCTGAGTTTGTGGGCAACATACCAATTAAGCAGGACGGCACACACATGACGATGTACTACGGCTACCACATTCAACCCGCGCTTAAGGAGATGCTGGCCAAACGAGGCCTGGGTTAGGACCGGGAACGTCCGTCCCTGCCGCCCGTTTGGGCGACACACCGCACCAAGCCCGCGATTCCGCCGCGGAGCGTGCGTATAGTCGAAGAGCCGGCGCTCAACTTCCCCCAACGAAAGCCCGTGCGCTGGCGGTTGGACTGGTCGAACGTGGCATGTCCGGCGGGGTTCTGAAGAGTCATGATCCGATTTGAGAATGTCACCAAGGTCTACGACCCCAATGCCCGTCCGGCGCTGGATGCTGTCAACCTTGAGATTGACCGTGGAGAATTCACCTTCCTCGTCGGGGCCTCGGGCTCCGGCAAGTCGACGTTCCTGCGACTCATTCTGAAGGAAGACCGGGCAACATCCGGTTCGGTCTACGTCGCAGGCCAGAACGTAGCCAACATTTCAAGCTGGCGGGTCCCCAAGCTTCGCCGCGGAATCGGCGTCGTTTTCCAGGACTTCCGCTTGTTGCCGCAGAAGAATGTCTTCGCCAACGTGGCCTTCGCCATGCAGGTGATCGGCAAAAGCCGCAGCATCATCCGCGAGACTGTTCCGGAAGTGCTGAAGACTGTTGGCCTTGAAGGCAAGGAACGCCGCATGCCCCATGAGCTGTCCGGTGGCGAGCAACAGCGCGTGGCCATCGCCCGCGCCGTCGTCAACCGCCCCGGCATCCTGTTGGCGGACGAACCCACCGGAAACCTGGACCCCATCACCTCGATGGGCATCATGGGTGTGCTCGACAAGATCAACCAGAACGGCACCACTGTGGTCATGGCAACGCACGACGACGACATCGTGAACGAGATGCGCAAACGCGTGGTGGAGCTCCGGAACGGAGTGGTGGTCCGTGATGAGGCAAGGGCCTTGTACACCTCGATGATTCCGGTGGTGGGAGAGTCCCGGCGAATGAAGGACGCGAGCGATGCTGAAATCGACCGCGCACAGGGGGTCCAGCAGTGAGGCTCGCTTTTATCCTGGGCGAGATCGGCAGTGGCCTGCGCCGGAACCTGTCCATGGTGATTTCCGTAGTCCTGGTGACGTTTGTCTCCCTCACCTTTGTCGGCGCGGCCGGCATGCTGCAGATGCAGATCAACCAGATGAAGGGTTACTGGTACGACAAAGTCCAGGTTGCCATCTTCCTCTGCAACGACTCCTCGACTTCGACGGGATGCGCTTCGGGCGCGGTCACCAAAGAGCAGCAGGCCAACCTGGCCAAAATGCTCGATTCGCCGACAGTCAAGCAGTACATCACCGACTACCAGTTCGAATCACAGGCCGATGCGTTCAAGCACTTCAAGGAACAGTTCTCCAACTCTCCGATCGTTGACTCGGTAACACAGGACCAGCTTCCTTCGTCTTTCCGAATCAACATGAAGGACCCCCAGAAGTACCAGATCATCAGCGAGACCTTCTCCTCCCAGGCCGGGGTGGAGACCGTCAGCGATCAGCGCCAGGTCCTTGAACGGATCTTTGAGTGGATGAACGGCGCCTCTGTGGCGGCAATGGTGGTCGCGGGAGTCATGATCTTCTGCGCAGTCCTGCTCATCACCACCACCATCAGGTTGTCCGCGTTCAGCAGACGGCGGGAGACAGGCATCATGCGCCTCGTTGGAGCGTCGAAGACCGTTATCCAACTGCCGTTCATCCTTGAAGGCGTGATCGCCGCGGTCGTGGGTGCAGTCCTGGCTTCCGGCACACTGTGGCTGGTTGCCCAGTTCTGGCTTAATGGTGACTTGTCGCGGCAGTTCCTGAACACTCCGTTTATTTCCTCGGCCCAGGTACTCGTGATTGCTCCGGTCCTGATAGCGTTGGGCGGCGGCCTGGCTGGAATATCTTCACTTCTGACCCTCCGTCGATATCTCAAGGTCTAGCCATGAAGAGCACTGATCCCGGGCGAACAGGACAGCCGATGACACGGAAGTACCAGGCTGCGTTGCGGCTGCGAAAAGTTGGTGGCCGTGCGAAGGTTGCTGGCTCTGTGCTGGCCATTGCACTCGCGGCGAGCCTGGGCACTGCCCCCATGGCACACGCTGACAACCTCGACGACCAACAGGCCGCCCTCAACGCAGAATCTGCGCGGGTCCAGCAGTCCCTGGAATTCGTTGATGCCAACATTGCGAAGGCAGCCGGCGACCTTGTGGTCTATCAGGGACAGCTCCCGGGAGCTCAACAGGCACTTCTCGAAGCCCAGGGCAAGGTTGCCACTGCGGTAAAGGAGGCGGACGCCCTGGCGGCCCGCGTGGACCTGGCGCAGCAGAGCAAAGCCCAGATCACCCAGCAGCTGGAAAACGACAAGCAAAAGATCACCGACACCAAGAAGCTCATCGGCCAGATCGCGGCTCAGGCATATAAATCCGGTGGCGTTCCCACGAACGTTGCGTTGATGTTCGGAGCGAGCGACGGCGGCAACCTTACGGACACCATGGACCTCGCCAACCAGGCGATGCGCAGCCAGAACGCCACGATGACGAAGTTGACGCAGCAGAGCGCCACGAACGTTAACTCCCAAGCCCGGCTCACCGCCGTCGAACAGGAAATCCGCGACCTCAAGGCGAAAGCAGACGCGGCACTTGAGCGTGAGAAGGCAGCCCGCGATGATGCCGCTGCCAAGAAGGCGGAGGTGGACAAGCTCATCTCCGACACCACCCGTCTTAACAGCCAACTTCAAGCAGCCAAGCCCGGGATCCAGGCCCAGCTCCAACAAGTGAAGGCGAATCAGGACGCAGTCGCTGCGGAAATCTCGGAGCGCGACCGCAAACTGCGCGAAGCATGGTTGGCAGAACAGCAGCGAATCGCCGCGGCCGCTGCGGCAGCCGCCCAGGCGCAAAACCAGGCACCCCCGCAACCTTTTGTCCCGCCAGCGAGCAACCCGCGCTCCAACTTCGGCTTGATCCACCCGGTACCTGCGAACATCCCGATCACCTCAGGCTTCGGTTGGCGTGCGACGCCGCCTGGAACCATCGATTTCTACGGCCAGGGCGGCTACATGCACACGGGCATCGACTTCGGTGCCCCCTGTGGAACGCCCGTATACGCCGCGGCCGCCGGCACCGTGTTTTCAGCGGGCTGGGGTAACGACGGCGGTGGCAACCGTGTCAAGATATCGCACGGAGTCATCAATGGTGATTCCCTGACCACGGTTTACTACCACAACACCAGCGTGGTGGTTTCTTCCGGTCAGCAGGTGAGCCAAGGTCAGCTCATTGCATATTCAGGGACCACGGGTAACTCCACTGGTTGCCACGTGCATTTTGAGACCTGGGTGAACGGGCAGGCCGTTGACCCGATGAACCTTTTGTAGCCCACACGACAAGGTCCTGCTGGCGTAGACTAGTGTGATTCTTCGACAACCAAGGAGTTCTACCGTGCCCAAGGAAAGTGGCCGTAAGGTAGTGGCCACCAATCGCAAGGCTCGGCATGACTACCACATATTGGATACCTATGAGGCCGGCATTGCCCTCATGGGAACCGAAGTAAAGTCCCTGCGTGAAGGCCACGCCTCCATGGTGGATGGCTTCTGTACTTTCTACAATGACGAGTTGTGGATGGAGGGCATCCATATCCCTGAGTACAACCAGGGGAGCTGGACCAACCACGCCGCGCGCCGCCGTCGGAAGCTGTTGCTTCACCGCGAGGAACTCAACAAAATCTCCGGCAAGATCCGCGAGACAGGGCTGACGGTCGTGCCGCTCCAGCTGTACTTCCTGGATGGACGTGCCAAGGTCGAGATTGCGTTGGCTCGAGGCAAGAAGGACTACGACAAGCGGCAGACCTTGCGCGAGCAGCAGGACAAGCGTGAATCGCTGCGTGAACTGCGCGAGCGCAACCGCCGCTGACTTGCCCGCAAAACGCTGCCAAGTGCGTCGCCAGCCAAAGCGTGTCCCGGAATGTTCAGGTGCCGCGATGCGTTATGCTGATTAACCCGGCAGGTTTTCATGGTGGTAGCTTTCGAGCGATCATCGTGCGCGGGGATTGATAACAAAATACGGGGATGATCGGTTTCGACGATGTTAGTCGCGACAGGTGAAGCGGGCCGAGGATGCAGAATTATCTCGTAAACGCTGTCTGCAAACCAATAAGTGCCAATTCAAAGCGCACTGACTTCGCTCTTGCTGCCTAAGCAGTAAGACAGTCCGTCAGCCCGAGGTTGCTATTGCCCCGGATCCTGGCGTCATTTAGATAGCCACTGCTGTTTGCCTTCGTCATCGAGGCAAGCGGGACTCTTAGATGACTGGGCCCGGATCAGCTACTTGTTCGCACGATAGCTGGGGCCGAGAAAGTCCGACGCGAACTGCGCCCGGAGAAGCCCTGACAACACGACATCGGACGGGGGTTCAATTCCCCCCATCTCCACTTTTGTGATGAGTCGAGACATCCTTCATGGATGAGTCCGGTCATCGGTAACACCCCGGTCTTCGGACCGGGGTGTTTTTCTTTGTCTGGGTGCGGACCATCAGACCTCCGGAGCCAGCCGTTGCCCGGGTTCGCTCAACGGCACCAGCTCGGGAGGAAACCGGGAACGCTTTTGAGGACGGTACCCGATTTCAGGTCCACGAGGTCGGTCCGCATGGGGGAAGGTTCGGGGAGGACGGGGTATTGGTCCCCGACGTATTTCGGGGCCGCTGTCTCAACGGCGAGGTAGTCACGGGACGGAGATACGCACATGTCCAGGATGCGGGACCATTCGGCGGCCGGCTGGTAGAGCACGCGCGAGCCGTTCTTGTCGGCGAGGTTGATGACGGAGGCCTCATTTCCGGCGTCGTACTTTCTCACTACCTGCGCATATAGGCCGGAAGCGTCGAGGACCACGGGCTGGCTCGCGTAGGTGCCGACCCCGGTGGCAGCATCGCGCGCGAAAGTGTCGGTAAGGGTCAGCGTCGTGAGTGTGCCGGTGGTGAGGTTGATGGTGGAGTACCGTGGCGGGTCTATGCCCTTTTTCAGCCCTGCGTCGGCGACGGCGAGTTCGTCGGTGCCGGGGACGAATCCGAGGATCCCGGCATGCGCGCCCAGCGGCGACACTTTGCCGGTTTCCAGTGCATCAATGATGAACATGGACTGGTCGTCGGTTTGCGCCACCAAGGTGGCCCCGCCCGGGACAAAGCGCCAGTCCGCGGCCGAGACCGGACCGTTGATCCCCTGGATGGCCCGCGGGCCCGAGGACGGATTGTCGACGTCGTACACGAAGAGTGATTTCCAGTACTGGCCGGTGCCCGAAGAAGCGGTGAAGGTGAAACCAATGAGGTGCTTGGATCCTGCCGCGTGAAGGTTCGCTACTGTCCCTAGGCCCGGCAATGGAACGAGTGTGGGCGGGCCGCCGGTGAGGGGGACGATCTCGAGCGAGCTGGTGTTGTCATCGTTGAGGGTTACAACGGCAAGGGCGGAGGGAAGGGCGGCATACTCCTGGATGCGGGGAGCGCTGACAATGACCGTGCCCTGGTCACTGGCGGTGAGGCTTGTGCCGAGGATGGTGTCCGGCTTCTTTCGCCCTGTGTTGTCTTTGCCGGTGTCCCTCTGCAGCGTGTAGAGGCCGGATTCCGCGGGTGCGGAGGAGTTGGCCAAGACCGAGGTGTTGGGGTGCGGAAGCTTCGAAAGATTCGCCGCGGTCAGTGCGCCGGCGAGCAGGGCGAGGATCGCGATAGTGCCGTAGAGGCGCCGGGCAAAACGGCGTCCGGCCAGGAACTCTGCCGCGGACGCAATCGCCGCAGCCCGCTTGGCTGAGACGGGACGGCGCTTAGTAGACATAGGGCTGTGCCGGCTGTGTGGTGGGCTTGATGGAGTCCGGTATCAGGACGATTGCCTCGCGACTGGCCGTGTTGGGGTTGGCGCGAAAGCTGCTGGTGACCGTGACCCAGCTGTCGGCTTTGTATTCGTTTTGCCACCCGGGGTGATAAACGGGAACGCCAATCGGCTGGGCATCAACGGCGCAGCAGGTCACCACAAAACGGGTCACGAAAAAGACGTTTGGATCTGTCTTGTCCGCACTGATGAACCCGGTCACGGTGGCAGTCTTGTCGGCAAAAAAGTCCTGCCCAGCGCCGGACCGAAGCAATGATGCCCAGTCCCTCACCGTGAACGCGGAGTAGTCTCCCTTGCCCGGCAGCGCGGGTGCTTTCAGGGTGAGGGCGGATGCTGAGCCGTTGAGGTCCCGCTGTGCGACAGTGGCAGTAGTAAGGGTCGACGGCGGCAGGATCAGCAAGGCGACGACGGCGGCGATGATGGTCAGCACGCTCCCGACCGGCCACAGCCAGCCCCATCGCGAACCGGGCTCATCGCCATGCTCGTGCCCGTCGTGGGTAGTGGGAGCAAAGGCGAAGGCCGCCAGGGCAAGCACTCCTGCGATCACGGCCATGATGACCGTGAACACGAAATACCGTGGATGGATATACAAGGCAAGCTGCCCTGACAAGCCCAGCCAGACCGTCGCGATGAGGCCGATCAGGCTGAGGACCACGCCCTGCCAGCGGCCCACGAGCCGCCTAATGACCATAGTTGACCGCCAATCCGAGGACCGCGGCGCAAAGCGCCACCAGCAAGCTGAGCTGAAGAAGGGTCTTCGCAGTGAACGTGGTGCGCATCAGGGCGAGCATTTTCACGTCAATCATGGGCCCGAAGACGAGGAAAGCCACGATGCCTCCCGGCATGAAGGTTGCTCCGAACGACAGGATAAAGAAGGCATCCACGTTTGAGCAGATCGCAACGACGAAGGCCAGCAACATCAACGCCAGGACAGACCAGACCGGGTTGCTGCCCAGGGCCACCAGCACTTCGCGGGAAACGGCAACCTGGATCAGCCCCGCCATGCCTGCACCAATAAAGAGGGCAGGCATCATTGCGCGCGTCTCCTGGGAGAACATCTGTACGCTGCGCCTGATCCTCCCGGCAGAGCCGGCGTGGTGGTCTGCCAGCGAACACGTTTCCTGGAACCGGGCGGTCAGCAGTTCCCCGGGCCGCGGATGCCGGCTGTAGATCCAACCGACAAGGTTGGCGATGAAGAAACCGCCCAGGATACGGGAGGCCAGGATGCCGTTGTCCCAGCCAAACGCCTGCGCGGTGGTGACGATGGTGACGGGGTTCAGGATGGGTGCCGCGAACAGGAAGGTCATCGATTCCGCAACCGTGAGGCCGTTGACCACCAGACCGCGGGCCAGCGGAACATTGCCGCATTCGCAAACCGGCAGCAGCATTCCCAAGAGCGAGAGGACCAGCCTCCGCAGAACGGGGCTCCGGGGCAGGCGGCGGAGCAGCATGCCCTCCGGCAGCCAGACCTGGACGGCGATCGAGAGGACAATCCCGAGGAAAACGAACGGCAGGGACTCGACGACGACACTGATCGACAGCGTGGCAAAGTCGCGGGCGGCGTTGGGAAGCGCAAAGACCTCCGGCGTGGATGGTGCCAGCACCCGCACAACCGCGAACAGTGCAACGAGGGCTAGCCCGACGATGAGACCGGCGGCAGACTTCGACGTGAAAGCGCGGGACGGGCTTTCACGCTCGCCTTCCGGCCGTTCGCGTTTGTCGACCGCAGGTAGCGTCACAGTCACTCCTTACTCCTCGGACCCGGTCGGGGAAGCCGGAAGGGGCCGCGAAAACCGACTGTACACGTCGGTCACCTTCGCGACTAGCCTGTCAGCCCAACCGGTTTTCGCGCCGGGAATCCCTCCGTTGCTCGCTGAGCGGGACACCCGGAAGAAATCGAGTGCCCGGTCCAAAAGACAGGTAGCGGACACTCAAGCAGCTGTGTGGGAACGACAGTATTTTGGTGAGGGTCGACCACCTGTGGGTGTGGGTGGCGGGCACCCGGGCCGTCCTAGTGGTGCGGACTCCGGGCTGCAGGCTCGTCATCCGAGCTGTCGACGTTGTCCGTGGGACTCCCGGGTTCCCGGTCGCGATGTTTTGCGACGCGTTTGCTATCAACCAGCCTGCGCCGCTGGTGGCCAAAGACCATCACAACGGCTACCAATGCCGCTCCGACAAGGACCATTACGACCCATATCCATTGTTGCCCGTCCACGTTCTCCCCAATCTCAGCCCGTCGGCTGGGTCCGGCATTGTGCTGCGAAAGGCCCTCGCCCCGTCTGCCTAGGCTGGGAGGGCGGGCCTGGTAAGGAGTCGGTCTTTCTCCTGATCGTTTGCGTAGGCGATGCACCGACCCCGGTTCTTGAAAAGCCGGTAGTCCATTCAGCAAGCCCCCTTGCTTCTTTGGCTGCGGCCCCTCGCCAGTCCGGGCCCAGTCGTTGCAATCCGCCCATCTCTTGTGGCATGGACGCTGTCCGACACGCTAGGACTGCGGGCGGTTGCTGTCTTGAGTAGTCCCTACTTGTTTTCGGGGATCCCTACGTAACCGCTGTTCCGGTCCGTCGAATGGGGTTGTTAACCAGCTCAAAGAAGGTCACGACGGCGGCATTCACGGTCGCCGTCGACGGTACTGTTAGTCGATCAGAAAGATCCGCACGACCACCTGGTCGGGATGGCGTTCGCCCGTTCCGATAGCCAGACGGTTGTTGAGCCAAGCGAGTTCGGGCGCAGAAGTGGTCAGACGCGGCCAGCAGCGAAAGTAGATGCGGTCGGGGGCGACATGCTCGCCGCGGTTCAGTCGCTCGATGTCCTCTTCCGTGCCGTGGCGGAGCGCCGTGTTCTGGACGTAGATGCGTTGTCCAGTGTCCGTTTCCAGGGCATAGCGGGCATCCAGTTCGGTGAGCTCCCGGCTGCGCAGTATCTGGTAGTCGGCACCGCCGGGGAGGACCCTGCCGGTGACATGGGAGCCGTGGAAAGTTCCTCCGGTGATCGGCACGATCCGGCGGTGCCCCTCGGGCGTGGTCCCGACGTCGACCGGCGGCCCGACGTCGACGGAGACTTCGGCGAAGAAGGACAGTCCGGGCGCCGCCGTCCGGTCGGTGGTCACAGTATGCCCGCGATCAGGCGGCTCGGGTGCAGCTCACCGAAGTGGATGCTTTGCCGGGCAACGATGGTCTCGTCGGAGTCGTAGGCGCGCTTGCCAGTGTTCAGGTTCCTGTCCCAGCGCGGATGGCAGCTGGAGGTGACTTGCACCCGGAGCCGTTCGCCGGGTGCGAAAGTGTACGCGGTCTGCCACAGGCTCACTGTGTATTCGTGGATGCTGCCCGGCTCTACCAGGGAAGGCACGTGGCCAGGAGAGTAGCGTCCAGTCTCCGCATAGCTGTCCCGCCAGGAGGCCCGGACGATTCCGTCCGCCAGCGAAATGGATGTTCCGTCGGCAGCTACCCGGCAAAGACGCACCACGAAATCCGTGTCGACAGCGGAAGTGGAGGCGAAAAAACTGGCCCGCACTTCCCCGAACAGGGTCAGGGTCTCGGTGAAGGCTTCGCTGGTGAAGACCAGGACATCTTCCCGCTCTTCGACCGTTTCCTGCCGGGCGGGTCCTGCAGGGAAGGTGCCGTGGAGCATCGTGGCTCCTCCCACCGTTGGCACAGGGTGGAGGGGATCGTAGTCGTATTCGGCAATGCCGTCTGCTTGGGGCTCGGGGGAGAGGGAGCCGTCACGTCCGAAGTACCATGATCGTTCGCTGGCTGGAACCGGGAGTTCCTCGAAGCCGCGCCACTGGTTCTCGCCCATGAAGTAGAGCAACACCGGGGGAACGCGGCGCAGGCGCTCCGGCCGTTTCTTGAGGACGGCGTCGAACCAGTCGGTGTGGATCCGCGACAAGTCCCCCAAACCGTTCATCATCCCTGACGCCGCAGCGATCCCGAAGTTGATGTCCGGGTAGGCGCCGGTGAAGTTCGTGTGGGTCCAGGGGCCGACGATCAGGCGGGGCACGGGGGAGCCTTGGACCCGGCTCAACTCGAGCTGCTTTCCGTACTGTTCGAGGGTGTTGGGCGCGAAGATGTCGAACCAGCCGCCGATGTGCAGGGTCGGCAGCGGGACCGGCACCGCCGATGCGGCGTCCCACAGTTTGGTGAAGCGGCTGCCCGGATCCTCGCCCGCGGACGGCAGCACATGGGAATTCATGAAAGTTCCGAGTTTCGGGGAGAGCCTGCGTAGCGGAAGTGTGTCGAAGAGCGATCCATCGGCGAAGCCGCGGTCAAGATCGAGCCAGGACTCGAGTTCCTTTTCCCGGCGCTCGGGGTCGTCGTCGAACTCGCGGAGCAGTTCGTTGACGGAGATTGAGGCGTGGCCCCAGCCGAGCCGGCTCCCGAGCTCGTGGGCTCCACCCCGGTACAGGGCACCGTTGTTGGCGTTTCCCCCGGCCGAAACGCCGAGCGCCAGGGCACGCAGGGCACCCGGGGACAACGATGCAGCGCGCCATTGGGTCTCGGCAAAATAGGAACGGCCCCACATTCCGACGCTGCCGTCGGACCACGGCAGCCCGGCGGCCCAGGCGACGGTATCCGCGCCGTCGGAGGCTTCGTTGATTGAGGGAGTGAAGACGCCGCCCGAGCCGAACCGGCCACGGCAGTCCTGGAGAATCACTCCATAACCCTCGGCCGCTACGGTTGCGGGGTTGAAATAGGCGGAATTCACCGCGAGGTCCCTGCCATAAGGAGTTCTGGTGAGCAGGACCGGAAACCGTCCGCCGCCGTCGTCCGCGGGGCGGTAGACGGTTGACCGCAGGACTGTGCCATCGGTCATGCGGGTTTCGACGTCGGTCTCGATGAGTACGGGGAGCGGGCTCACGTAGGCGGTCCTTTGGGTTGAGGGAATTCGGTCCGCGGAGGAGGCACGAAGCCATACCTCCTCCGCGGAAGCTTAAGACGGACTTGAGGTCTTCGTGCCCAGCGCTTCCGTGGGTACTTTGTAGGTCTCTTTGACCCAGATGGCCGTCACTGCGGCGGAGACGAGGCAGCAGCCCGCGGTGAAAGCGGCAACGGGCACCCAGCCGTTGGGGCCGGGTTGCACAATTGCCGCTGCGATGGTCGGCGCGAATCCGGTGACAATCAACCCGAGCTGCGAGGCTGTTGCTGCACCCGTGTATCGGATCCGGGTTTCGAACATCTCGGCCGTCATCGAGGGGCCGAGCGGATTGACCAAGCCATAACCGACCGTCATGAACATGATGGCCGTGACGAAGATCAGCGCGATCGAGCCGGCGCTGATTGACCAGAAGAATGCGAAGGCCGATGCGGCGCAGATGATGTTGCCGGCAATGAACACGGGCTTGCGGCCGATTCTGTCGGCGAGGATGCCGGCGTATGGCTGGACGATGATCCCGAGGGCCGCCGTCACGATGGTGACGGTGAGCATGAGGGCGGCGGGGATCCCGAACTTTCCAGAGTAGGCAAGCGCGAAGGCCGCGAAGATCGAGGAGACGACGCTCCATAGACCAAAGAAGATGACCTTGATGATGGTGGTCCAGTGGTCCCGCAGGACCACTTTCAGCGGAAGTTCCTTGGAGCTCTCGGATTCCTTTGCCGATTCGAACACCTCGGACTCGGGAAGGCGAAGCCGGATGTACAGGCCCACGGCCACGACAATGATGCTCGCAAGGAATGGCAAGCGCCAGCCCCAGCTCAGCAATTCAGCTTGAGGAAGGAGGGACACTGCGAGGAAGGCCAGGGAGGCGAGCATGATTCCGGCGACGGCGCCGGTGTTGACCCAACTCCCGTAGAACGCCCGCTTGTTGCTGGGTGCGTGCTCCAGTGTCATGGTGACCGCGCCAACCGATTCTCCGGCGGCGGAAGCGCCCTGCAGTGCACGCAGCAGAACGAGGAGGACAGGGGCTGCAGCGCCGATGGCTGCAGTGGGCGGCAGGCACCCGATGAGGAAGGTGGCAACCCCCATCATGACCAAGGTGAGCACCAGCATCTGGCGGCGGCCGATGCGGTCGCCGAAGTGTCCGATCACACTCGCGGCCAGCGGACGGACGAAATATCCGATTCCAATGGTCGCCATGGAAAGAAGGGTGCCCAGTGCCGGGTCGATTCCGGGGAAGAAGATCTTGTTGAAGATCAGGGCTGACGCCGAGCCGTAGATGAAGAAATCGTAGTACTCGAGCGTGCTGCCGATGAAGCTCGCGACGGCAGAACGGCGGGCATGTCCGGTGCCGGCGTGGGTGGTTGAAGGGGCGATGTCAGCGGACGGCGTCAGTGCCGTCGGCGGAACGGTGGGACCAGCGGTCATTGCGGATCTCCTGAGTGTGAAAGGGGCTTGGGGCTCGCGGTGCGGCAGGGGCTGAGTTCCGCTGAGAATTGTGGTCTGCATCACTCGTACAAAAAATAGTATGCGACATAATCCACGCCCGTCAATACAAGTGCATAATAAAATGATTGCGGTGCGGGGACTGACAGAATGGATGGGTGACGCCAGCGACTGCTTCCTCAGCTCCCGGGTTGGTCCCCGAGGCCCCCGTGGATTTTCCGCGCCCCTTGAAGGGTTCCTCTACCCAGCATCTGCTCACCACGATGCTCGGCGATTTCTGGCAAAACACGGACGAATGGATTCCCGCCAAATTGATCGCGGCTCTGGCGGCCCCGCTTGGCGTATCGCCCTCCGCCTGCGCGACGGGCCTCAGCCGCTTGGCAAGCAGGGGAGTGTTGGAACAGTCCAGCGCTGGAAGGACGTCGCGGTATCGGTTCACCCAGCGGGCCCGGGCGCGGCTGCGCATCGGATTTGAACAAGTGCGCTTGTTTGGTAGCCAAAGCAACGCCTGGGACGGCGCCTGGACGGTGATCGCTTTCTCTGTTCCCGAGTCCTCCAGGGAAATCCGCGATATGTTCCGATCGCGGCTTCGGTGGCGGGGATTCGCCCCCCTTTACGGGGCACTGTGGGTATCGCCGCGGGACCATGCCGAGGAGCTGGAAGAAAACTGCGCGTCCTTTGGCGTCGCGGATTACGTCATCTTCCGGACAGCGGACCAGACCCTGCGCGGAAAAAACCTCATCACCGCCTGGTCTCCCGAGGAGCTGGCGGAGCAGTACGCGCCCTTCATCGAGAGCTACAGTCCATGGGTGGAGAAGGTGGAGGCCGGCCTTGTGACCGCGGCAGAGGCCTTCCGCGTCCGCACGATGGCCATGGACGCTTGGCGCGCCTTTCCTTGGAACGACCCCGACCTGCCCGCGGAACTCCTCCCCGAGAATTGGCCATTGGCCGAAGCCCGCAAGATCTTCGTACAGGTGTACGACGGTCTTGCGGCTTCGGCACTGGTCCACGTCGATACGATCCTTGCCGACGCCGCACCATCCCTCGGGGGATCCGCGTCATGCATCCCTATCGAAACCGGACGCTGACCCGCCAGCAACGCTGAGGTGTCACGCACCCAGTCAGTGAATCCCTCAGGAAACGGTGCTCCGGCGGAGCTCGCTTTTGCGGATCTTTCCACTGGCCGTTCGCGGCATGTCGTCCACGAACACCACAGTCTTCGGGATTTTGTAGCGGGCCAGTCTGCCGGCCAGGTGCTCCTTGAGTTCGTCCTCGGTCAAAAAGGCTCCCTCGCGCAGAACCACCACGGCGCGTGGCACCTCTCCCCATTTCTCGTCCGGCACGCCGATGACTGCCACGCTGCCCACTGCGTCCAGTTCGCTGATCGCTTGTTCCACCTCGGCCGGGTAGATGTTCTCGCCGCCTGAGATGATCATGTCCTTGAGCCTGTCCGAGACGAAGACGAATCCTTCTGCGTCCTTGTAGCCCATGTCTCCGGACTTGAACCAGCCGCGGTCTTCATACGATTCAGCCGTGGCATCGGGCCGATTCCAGTATTCGTGGATGACGTTGGGGCCTTGGATCTGGATTTCCCCCACCACGCCCTGCTCGGCAAGGCCGCCCGCGACGTCGGCGATCCGGACGTCGCTGAAGAAGTGCGGGAGCCCGGAAGAGCCCGCCTTGTCGCGGGAACTGGCGGCGGGCAGCGTGGTGGCGCCCGGCGCCGTTTCGGTCATTCCGTAGCCGTTGGAGAAGTGCAGTCCGCGCGCTTCGTACGCTTCGAGGACGCGCATGGGAACTGCCGATCCACCGCAGGTCAGCTTGTTGAGGGAGCCGAGGTCCGACGTCGGCCAGGCCGGATGCTCGCAGAGCATCTGGTAGGTGGTGGGCACCCCGCTAATGGTGGTGGCTCTGTGCTGCTCGATGAGCTCAAGGGTGCGTTGGGGATCGAACCTCGACTCCAGGACCACGGTCCCGCCCTTGAGAAGCGTTGGCAACACTCCCATGTCGAGCGACGCTACGTGGAACATCGGCGAGATCATGAGCGCTACATCGCTGGAAGAGAAATCGAAGTCGACAATTACGTTGATGCAGTTCCAGGTGATGTTGCCGTGGGTCAGCAACGCACCCTTGGGGCGTCCCGTGGTTCCGGACGTGTAGAGGATCATGGCCCCGTCATCGAGCCCGATTTCCTCGTCCAGATGCCGGGGCGTTCCCGAGGCGACGACGTCCTCATAGTCCTCCGCCGACGTCTGGGTTTCACTTCCGGAAGCGGCGCTACTGTCGCCCACGAGGGAATCGCCGACGACGACGCGCCGGCTTACACGGGTGCCTTCCGCGCCGCTGGCCGCAAGGCCGTTGAGGCTCGCGGAGTGGATCAGTGCAACGGCCCCGCAGTCCTCAAGCTGGAAATTGATCTCCGGCGGCGCCAATCGGGTGTTGAGGGGCACGAAGATCGCGCCGAGCTCCCCACAAGCAAAAAGCGTTTCCAGGAAAGCGGGATGGTTTTCCCCGAGATAGGCCACCCTGTCGCCCTTGGCAACGCCCCCGGCTTTGAGGGCGTTGGCGAGCCTGTCCGATCGTTCCGCAAATTCCTCATAGCTGAGACGGCGGTCTCCGGAGATCAACGCAACCTTGCTTCCGGACTTCGGGCGGCGGCGCTGCAGCCATGAACCGATGCCAAAATTCTCCATGACGGTCCTTTCTGGTTCCCAAGCTAGACCCTTCCCGGCTTCAAGGCCGGACGGTCTGCAAATCGTTGTTCTTCGGTTCCCGGGTCAACAGGATGAAGATGATGGAGGTGACGGACATCGCGGCCAGGTAGAAGACCACCGAGCCGGTGTCCTGGCCCGAGTCCTTGAAGATCTGGGCCACGATCCCCGGCGTGAAGCCCGCACCGAGGAGCGTCGCGAGCTGATAACCGAGCGAGGCGCCCGTGTAGCGGGAGGCGGTGCCGAACTGCTCGGACACGAAGGCGGCCAGTGGCCCGAAAAGCGTTGAATGGATCATCAGGCCGACGGTGAAGGCGACGAAGACCAGGAGGATGTTGTTCGAGGACAACAGCTGGAACATCGGGATCAGATAGGCGATGAAGAGTATGAGTCCGCCGATCATCACGGGCCTCCGGCCCAACTTGTCGGAGAGCCTGCCGCCAAGGATCACGAAGGCGATGGAAATGAAGGAAGCAGCCGCGAAGGCGTAAAGCACGCCCTGGCGGTCGGCACCCTTGGACACCGCGAACGTGACCGCGAACGTTGCCAGCACCACCTGGAGGGCAAAGCCCGCGGCCCCGGCGAGCATGGTGAATATCAGGGTCTTGGGCCGGCGCAGCACCTGGAGGAGCGGGATGACGGGCTTCGTGGCGGCGCGATTGTCCGGGTTCCGGGCCACTCTTTCCTGCTCTGCCACCCGTTCCTGTTCGATGGCGGCTTTGAAGATGGGGCTCTCCGATACTTTCAGCCGGACGAACATGCCCACTGCAAGCAAGACAAACGAGAGCAGAAAGGGAACCCGCCAGCCCCAGGCAAGGAACTGGGAGTTTGGCAGGGCCGAGAAAGCGCCCATGATGAGGGTGCCCAGCACGGCGCCCGAGGGCGCTCCCGCATTGACGAACGAGGCAGCGAAGCCGCGCTTCCCCGATTCCGAATGCTCCAGCGCCATCAAGGCGGCTCCGCCCCACTCGCCGCCCACAGCGATGCCCTGGAAGACGCGGAGTACAACAAGCATCACGGCGCCCCACGGACCGGCCACGGAGGCGTCCGGGACCAATCCGATCAGCGCGGAAGCCAGGCCCATGACCAACATGGAGACGATGAGCATTCCCTTGCGTCCCAGCTTGTCGCCGAAGTGCCCGAAGATGACTCCACCCAGCGGACGGGCCACGTATCCTGCGGCGAAAGTCCCGTAAGCTGCCACGACGCCCACCCAGTCGTCCATTCCCGAGAAGAACACCTTGGGGAAGACCACGGCTGCGGCTGTGGCGTAGAGCAGGAAGTCGTAGTACTCGATGGTGCTGCCCAGGTAGCTGGAAGCAATGACGGTGCGTGCTTCCTTGCGCCTGGTAGCCACGTCCATGGATTGAAGCTGCGATATTTGGGACATCGTTGTTCCTTAAAGCAGGGGTGGGGGGAGAGGGCCTAGCGGCGGCTATTTGTAGAAGCGGGCGAGGAATTCGGCCACGACTGCCGGGCGTTCCTGGCCTTCGATTTCGATGGTGTTGGACACCTTGATCTGGGCTCCGCCCTTGACCTCGGTGACCTCGGCGATGGTCGCTTGCATGCGGATTCGCGCGCCCACCTTGACCGGGGAAGTGAAACGGACCTTGTCCAGGCCGTAGTTCACTTTCGTGGTGACGCCTTCGACGTCGAACAGCTCGCCCCAGAACGGGATGATGAGCGAGAGCGTGAGGAAGCCGTGTGCGATCGGGGCGCCGAACGGGCCGTCCTTGGCGCGTTCCGGATCGACGTGGATCCACTGGGCGTCTCCGGTGGCGTCAGCGAACTTGTTGATTTGTTCCTGGGTGATTTCGCGGTATTCGGTGACGCCGAGATCGGTTCCGGCGAGGGTGAGCAATTTGTCGAAGTCGACGACGAGATTGGGCACTTTGGCTCCTGGTGGTTGTGATGGATGAAGAGAGTGTGGGTTAGCGGGTAAAGGCGCTCTCGCCGGTCAGTGCGCGCCCGACGATCAGGGCGTTGATCTCGTGCGTTCCTTCGTAGGAGTAGACGGCTTCGGCGTCGGCGTGGAACCGGGCAACATCACTCTCCAGCGTGATGCCGTTGCCGCCTGCCAGCTCGCGGGCCAGGGCGACTGTTTCCCGCATGGCCAGGCAGCTTTGCATCTTGGCGAGCGCGGAGTCCTGGTCGCGGTAGATGCCGTTGGCCTGTTGCTCCGTAAGACGGACCACAAGCGAGAGCGAGGCGGTGAGGTTGCCAAGCATCCGGGCCAGCTTTTCCTGGACCAGCTGGAAGGAACCCAGCGGGCGGCCGAACTGGCGGCGCTCGCGGACGTAGCGGAGGGCTGCTTCGAAGGCGCCGGCCTGGATGCCGGTGGCGATCCAGGCGACATCGGAGCGCATGGCCCGGAGCATCGCCGCCACGTCCTTGAAGGAGTTCACGTTGTGCAGGCGCATGGATTCGGGGACCCGGACACCGTCGAGCGTGATGTGGGCGTTCTGCATCATCCGCAATGAGGTTTTCCGGTGGATCTTCTCCACAGTCACCCCGGCGGCCTGGCGGTCCACGAGGAACGCCTTGACCTGTCCGTCGGCGACGTCCCGGGCGAACACCGCGAGGACATCCGTCGTCGCGGCGCCACCGATCCAGCGCTTGGCACCGTCGAGCACCCAGGTTTCGCCGTCGCCGTCGGGACTGCGCCGTGCGGTAGTGGAGAGTCCGCCGGCAATGTCCGAGCCGGATTCCGGTTCGGTCAGGGAGAAGACGCCCTTGAGCGAGAAATCGATCACACGCGGCATCCACTCGGCTTCTTGCTCCGCTGAGGCGCCCATCCGGATGGCGGTGCGGAAGAGTCCGGCTTGCGCCGTGTACCAGGTAGCGAGCGAAGCGTCTGTGCGTGCGAGTTCGAAGATCCTGAAGCCCTGGTAGATGCCGCGGGCAGGACCGCTGTTTGTGCCCGAGGTACCGGTCAGTTCCGCCGGTTCCATCAGGTCCAGGTCGATGAGCGGCTGGGCCAACCGCGTAGGGAACTCGCCGCGCTCCCAGTAGTCGGCCAACAGCGGCTTCGCTTCGCGGTCCAGGAAATCCCGCAGTCGGCCCAGCACCCGGCGCTCGTCCTCGGTGAGGAGGGACTCGGCGTCGTAGTAGTCGCAGACGTCGTAGAGGCGTTCTGTAACCGCGGTCTCCACATGGGTTTCCAGGCTCATGTCAGCCGTCCAATCCGAGCAGCCGCACGGCATTGTCCTTGAGGATCTTGGGCCGGACCTCGTCCTTGAGCGGGAGCTCCGCGAAGGCGCCCAGCCATTTCTGCGGCGTGATGAGCGGGAAGTCCGTGCCGAAAAGGACTTTGTCCTGCAGCACCGAGTTGGACATGCGCACCAGCGACTCGGGGAAATATTTGGGGGACCAGCCGGAGAGATCGATGAACACGTTGGATTTGTGCGTGGCGATGGAGTTGGCCTCATCCTGCCAGGGCACCGAGGGGTGGGCCATGATGATCTGCAGCCCGGGGAAGTCGGCGGCCACGGCGTCGAGAAGGAGCGGGTTGGAGTAGGCAAGCTTGATGCCGTAGCCTCCAGGAAGGCCCGCGCCCATGCCGTTCTGGCCGGTGTGGAAGATGGCGGGGAGGCCCAGTTCCTGGAGGGTCTCCCAGAGTGGGTAGAACTGTTCGTTGGAGGGATCGAAGCCCTGCAGGCTCGGATGGAACTTGAAGCCGCGGGCGCCCAAGTCGATCGCCTGGTGCTTGGCGCCCTGGATGGCCTCGGTGCCGGTGCGGGGATCCACGCTGCCGAACGGGATCAGCACGTCGTTGTTCCTGGCGGCTCCCGCGATCAGTTCCGGGATGCTGTTGGGCTCGTGCTTGAGCTGGGTGCGGGCGTCCACGGTGAAGACGACGGCGGCCATGTTCAGTTCGCGGTAGACCTCGGCGATCCGGTCCAGCGAGGGCGTGCGGTCCTCGGCCTTGAAGTACTTGGCGGAAGCTTCCGTCAGGGCCGGCGGCAGGGATTCGTGGCCATGGCCGTCCACTTCGAGATGGACGTGCATGTCGATCGCATCAAGTTCTGCGGCGTCGATGCCCGGCTCGTAACGCTGTGCGGCCATGTCAGCGGACCTGAGCCGCGGCGGCTTCGGGCTGCAGTTCCGCCGGGAGCGGCAGGAATTCCTCGCCGACGCTTTGCAGCTTGTCGCCGAACAACGGGCCGAAGTTCTCCACGAGTTCCTGGTATCCCCAACCGCCTTCACGGTATTCGGTGGCGGCCGCTTCGGGGTGGGTCCAGAGCTGGAGGCGGTCACCTCCGGCGCCGATGGCCTGGCCGGTAATCCCGGCCGCTTCGTCGGAGGCGAGGAAGGCAATGAGTCCGGAGACGTCGTCGGCAGTTCCAAAGCCAAGCTCGTGGCGGAAGAAGTGCGGCATAGCTTCGCCGCGCTCGTCCGCCTCCACCGCTTTGCGGAAGTACGGGATGGTCTTGGTCATCGCCGTCGCGGCCACGGGAATGACGGCGTTGGCAGTGACGCCGGCCTTCTTCATCTCCAGTGCCCAGGTCCGGACCATGCCCACGATTCCCGCCTTCGCGGCGGCGTAGTTTGTCTGGCCGAAGTTGCCGCGCTGCCCGGTCGGGGAGCCGATGGCGATGATCCGGCCGCCGATCCCGTTCTCCTTGAAGTAGCCGAAGGCCTCGCGGGCGCACGTGAAGGTGCCGCGGAGGTGGACGTTGATGACCAAGTCGAAGTCTTCGTCCGTCATCTTCAGCAGGCTCTTGTCCCGCAGGATGCCGGCGTTGGTGACCAGGATGTCCAGGCGGCCGAATTCCGTGACGGCCGCCTTCACGAGCTGCTTAGCTGCTTCTGTGCTGCCTACGGGAGCGACGACGGCGGCCGCCCGGCCGCCGTCGGCCTCGATGGTCCGGACCGCTTCTCCGGCCACCTCGGCGTCGACGTCGTTGATGACTACCGCCGCGCCCTCACGGGCGAGTTCCCGGGCGTAGGCCAGCCCCAGTCCCCGACCGCTTCCGGTGACAATCGCTACTTTTCCTGTCAGGCTCATCGCTGCTCCTTTGCTCGATACCCGTGCATCCAAGCCTTAGGCGTGGGATGCTGTTCTGTATCCATGAGAATACGTATAGTTGTAAATGTCAACGATTTATTTTGAAGATTATTGGAGTTTGTTATGACGATCGAGGCGCAGGACGAGCAACAGGCTGCCACGAAGGACCGGCTGGTCGCCGCTCCTATCAGCCAAGACGTGGGTTTCCTGCTGGCCAAGCTCCATGCAGGCGGATCGCTCGTGAACAACCGGGCGCTTGCTGAGTTCGACCTCAAGGAGCGTTCGTACTCGGTGCTGATCCTGGCCAACAGCGGCCTGGAGCCCACCCAGCGGGAATTGGCGGACTTCCTGAGCCTTGATCCCAGCCAGATCGTCGCCTTGGTGGACGAACTTGAAAAGCGGAAGCTCGTGGCCAGGGCGCCAGGCAAGCAGGACCGCCGGGCCAAGACGGTGACTGCGACGTCGAAGGGGAGCCAGCTGCTCGCCCAAGCAGCCGTGGCGGCCCGCCACGCGGAATCCGAAGTGCTGGCCGCGCTGGACGACGGGGAAGCCGCCCAGCTCAAAGCACTGCTGCGGAAAGCGTTATGGGGTTAGTTTCCCCATCATCAGCTGCGTGACAGAGTTCACCCACGGCGTAGGACGGAACGGACTAACCGAAGCAGCGTATTCGTTGATATAGACACCACCGGTTACAGGAGGTGCACGATGAGTACGTTGCCGGAACAAGTATTTCCCGAGGACATCCCTGACGCCCCGTCGGATGACGAAGCCTTGGACGCCTACTCGCGGACAGTGATGCACGTCGCAGAGACGGTCACGCCGCATGTTGCAGCGTTGGAGATGAGCAGCGCCCGCAGAAACGGCCAGGTCAGGATCGGAAGTGGATCTGCCGTCGTGTTCACGGGGGATGGCTATATGCTGACCAACGCCCACGTAGTCTCGGGGCTCCGCTCCGGGCGGGCAATCTTCGCCGACGGAACCCATAGCGACGTCGAACTCGTCGGTGCGGATCCCTTGTCCGATCTCGCCATCGTCCGCGGGCACCACACACCGCCGCCGGCCACCTTGGGCAACGCGGAGTCACTGCACGTAGGCCAATTGGTGATCGCCGTGGGCAACCCGCTAGGACTGGCAGGATCAGTGACCGCGGGCGTCGTCAGCGGCCTCGGACGTTCCATCCCGGTCAGGTCCGGCCGGCACAGCAGGGTCATCGAGGACGTTATCCAGACCGACGCAGCGCTGAACCCGGGCAATTCCGGGGGAGCCCTGGCCGACACCAAAGGGCGGATTGTGGGGATCAACACCGCCGTGGCTGGTTTGGGCCTCGGACTCGCAGTGCCCATCAACACCACCACCCAACGGATCATCGCCGCCCTGCTGAAGGACGGCCGGGTCCGCCGGGCATACCTTGGCCTGGTGAGCACCCCTATACCTCTGGACGCGAGCGCGGTGATCCGGACAGGCCAGAAGGAAGCGCTGCGGGTGGTGGAAGTCATCGCCGGATCTCCGGCGGAGCTGGCAGGACTGCTCGCGGGCGACCTGGTCCTCAGTGCACAGTCGCGGGCGGTATCCAGCGCTGAGAGCCTTCAAAAACTCTTGTTTTCGCAGGCCATTGGGGAGCCGTTCTTCCTGACGGTCCTCCGGGACGGCAAAATCCACGCGATTGTCGCCGTGCCCAGCGAAATGACTGACGCGGATTCATGAGGAGCCGGGTCACGACGGAACCTGTCCGCTAAAAAGCCGGGGCCAAGATGGCTCCGGCTTTTTGCTACTTCTTCCGCATCCTCAAATGGGCCACTGGATCCACGGCGGCGTCGGATTCGTGCTTGGCACGCTTCACTGCCCGTTTCTCCTTGATGGTCTTGATACTCTTTTTCGTCTCGTGCTGGTGCGGCGCTTTGTCAGGCATGTCATGCTCCCTAACTACGGATCTTTCCGTGAAGATCCTGCAAAGAGGGTCCTGAAAGGCCCTCTCCTTGTAAGTTACGCCTGTTTCAGGCGAAAGCAACTGGGGGCCGGAGGCGCCAGGAACAACGCCCGAGCAACTAGGCTTCGGAAGCCGGGACGTCCACAATGCCCACGAACCGCGAGCCGATTCCTTCGTACTCGCTGCGGACCTCTCCGGGCAGGATTCCGGGAACCTCGCTGTTCCGGTGGTGGCCACAGAATACGTAGGTGAAGTCCGGCCACCATTTCTTGGGACGCGCAGCCTCGGTGTAACCGCAGACGACGCAGCTCAGGTGCACCCAAACAGGACGCTTGCCGGTGCGGTTGGCGCGCGATTGGACGAGCCACTGCGGTGGATTGTCTTGCAGCTCGCTCAGCTCGGCTTTTGAAAGCCTGGAGGGGATGCCGTGGCGTTGGGCCATTTCCATCGAAATATCAAGGGCCAGTGCGGCGTCACGTCTGCTAATCACCATTCAACGATACGGGACTTTCGCCGTGGCAGGATCGGGCAGGAATCCGAACGGGAGCGGACAAGCAGGCGTAGGCTGTGCTCATGACCGACGCAGCGGCCCTGCTGCCAAGCACTCCGCTCCAAAAGCGGGTCCTTGTTGTGGCTATTGTGGCTTCCTTCATCGCCATTTTGGATGGCTTCGTGGTGAACCTCGCGCTCCCGGCGATTGGCCGCGAACTGGGTGGTGGACTTGTCATCCAGCAATGGGTTGTGGATGCCTACCTTTTGACCCTGGGCGCGCTGATCCTGGTCGCCGGATCCCTCTCCGACCACTTCGGCCGCGCCCGCATCCTGGAATGGGGACTCGCCGGCTTCACCCTCACCTCCGTCGCGTGCGGTCTCGCCTGGAACGGGGAAGTGCTGGTGGTATCGCGGGCCCTGCAGGGGATCGCCGGTGCCCTGCTTGTCCCGAGTTCGCTCGCCATGATCGTCACGTTCTTCTCCGGGCCCGCGCAGTCCAAAGCCATCGGCCAATGGTCCGGCTGGACCAGCGCGGCTGCCATTGTCGCCCCGCTGATCGGCGGCGCATCGGTCGACCTGCTGTCCTGGCGCGTCATCTTCTTTATCAATGTGATTCCGGCAGTCGCCGTCTGGCCGATCCTCGCGGGGCTGCGGAAGTCCGATGCCGCCACGGACACAAGCAAGAAGATCGACTACCTTGGCGCGTTCCTGGCCATGGTGGGACTCGGTGGCCCGGTCTACGCTTTCATCGAACAAGGGCGCATGGGCTGGAGCAACATGGTGGTCTGGATGCCGCTCGCCATCGGAGCCGTTGGCCTGGTCCTCTTTTTGATCCACGAAGCCAGGACCCCGGAACCAATGCTGCCCCTACGGCTCTTCGGCATCCGTAACTTCGGTTGGGGAAACATCGCCACACTGGCCATTTACGGCGCCCTGTCCCTGGGCTTCTTCGCCGTAGGCATCTACTTGCAGCAAGTGGGAGGGATGAAAGCAACCACTGCGGGCATCGCGTTGCTCCCCGCGACGGTCCTCCTGATGCTCACGGCCTCATTTTTCGGCGGACTGGCCGGCAAGTACGGTCCGCGGTGGTTCATGACGGCCGGGCCGTTCATCTGTGGAGTCGGTTTTCTCATGACGTTGGCCGTCCAGGAGCCCTTGAACTACTGGACCCAAGTGCTGCCCGGGCAGATCGTCTTCGGGATCGGCCTCAGCACCTTGGTTGCGCCCCTCACCGCGGCTATCCTGGGCGCAGTACCCACTGAAGAGGCAGGGATCGGCTCCGCAGTGAACAACGCCGTGGCCCGCATCGCAGGCTTGATCTGCATCGCATTTGCCGGGCTCATCATCGGCCCGGTCTTCACCCGCCAAGGTCTCATGAATGCCGTGGTGGTCACCGCTGTGCTTTTCTTCCTAGGGGCCGTCGCATCCGCCGTCGGGATCCGGAACCCGGTGCTGGGCGCTGCGGTGATGGACTCTCCGGAAGGTCCAGCCGCCGACGACGGCGGGACGGCTGCCCAGCGCGCCTGAGGAGTACTGTCCAAGACATCGGCTTTCCAGTGACAGCTTCGTCAGCGTTCCGCGAGGACGCAGCCTTCGTGGACGGCGTCCGTGGCCACCCAGAGCGCCGAGGCGACCTCATCGGCGAGATCGTAGTCGCGGCTGCCCGGACCTTTTCCGATCCGCACCACCAGCGCACCGCCGAACGGTTTGCGGCCAATCACCTCGATGCTGGCATCGAGGTCGATTTCCTCGGCAGACAGGTACCGCAGCAGCTCCGGGTTTTCGTCGCTGATCCGGGTGATCTTCCCGGAATGGCCGTCGTCGAGCTCGATCATCCGGTGCGCATGCGGCAGGCTCACCGAACCGTCCGCAGCGGGGATGGGGTCACCATGGGGATCGCGTCCGGGGTTGCCCAGCTTGGCGGCCATGCGATCGATGAAGGTGTCCGAGACGGCGTGCTCGAGCATCTCGGCCTCGTCGTGGACTTCATCCCAGCTGTAGCCCAATTCCCTCACGAGGTAGGTCTCGATCAGGCGGTGCCGGCGGACCATCCCCAGGGCCAGCTGCATGCCCCGGGGGGTCAAAGTAATGGCGCTGTAGGGCTGGTGGTCCACCAGGCCTTGGTCCTTGAGTTTGCGGACCATCTCAGAGACGGAGGAATTGGCGACACCGAGCCGCTGCGCGAGCTGTGAGGACGTGATGGGTTTGTCCTGCCACTCCGTAAAGGAGTAGATGACCTTGACGTAGTCCTCGATCGAGGAGGAGGGCGCACTGGTCTTCACGGTTCCAAGCCTATCGCGTACCGGCCGAATCAGACTTTCCGCGCCCGCCAGCTCTGCGTGAGATAAGGCAACGGGATGACCTCGCCCTCGGCATGGCCCAGATGTTCGAAGAGGTACCACTGAAGGTTGCCCATGACCTTGGCCCGGGTGGCGTCATTCGCCCTCAGGTAGTAGCTGCGCGACTTCACGAGTTCGAGGATATCGGCCGGAGTCACCGGATCCTCCCAACGTGTCACGTGACTTTCGAGGCCCGCGAACTCCGGGCCCACCACAGGCCGGAAGTCCGGTTTGTGGACATCGCCGGCATGCATGATGCGGGTCAATCGATGGACCCAGGGCACCGAAGTGTCCATTTGGTTCCAGATCAAGCCGATAGTGCCCTTGGGTCGAAGGATCCGGGCGATCTCGGTGCTCGCGGCGAGGGGATCGCACCAGTGCCAGGCCTGGGCAACGCTGACGACGTCGAATGCTGAGTCCGCCAGTCCAGTTGCCTCGGCAAAGCCCTCCAGGGCGATCACTTGTGGATACGTTTTGCGCAGCTGCGTGAGCATGTCCGTGGAGGGGTCCACTGCGGACACCGCCAGCCCGCGCTCGACGAAGAGCGCGGTGAACTTTCCGGTGCCGGCGCCGATGTCTGCCGCGTCCCGGGCGCCTTCCGGCAGCAGCCAGTCGGCCGAATCCGCAGGGTAGCCGGGCCGGACACGATCATAGTGTTCTCCGCCGTCCTGGAAACTCCGGCCGAGTTCAAGGCGCCGTTCCTCATAGAGCTTGGGGCCGGCTGACGTGCCTTTGGGTCGCGGGGCCACGCAGGAACTCCTTCGTAGGACAGGAAAAATACCCTACGAATCTACCGCAATCAGTCGGTGCTGCAGGGAGCCGCTCCCGCGGTCCCGGGAGTGTTGGGAGCCCACTCCGGATAGCTGCGGTGGTCGTTCGCCGGCACCCAGCGGCCGGCATCCACCACGTAGTCCCAGCTGAGGCCGTTGCTCTTGAGCGCCTGGATGCCCGCAATGAGCCGGGTGGCGTCTTCCAAGCGCGAGCCCACGCCGAAACTGGCTCGAAGTGATCCGGAGGGCAGGCCGAGGCGCTTGAGCAGCGGGTGGGCGCAAAAGCGTCCGTCGCGCAGGCCAATGCCGTGCTCGGCCGCAAGATAGGCAGCCACAAGTCCGGCGTCGTAGCCCTGGAGCGAGAAGTTCACGACGCCGATGGTGTCCTGGGGATCCGTGTCGCTGAAGATCTGGTGCACGGTCACGCCGTCGATTTGCTTGAGGCCCTCGACCAGATGTGAGCGGATGGCTGCCTCGTGGGCGTGCCATTCATCGTGGTCGAGGCTGGCGATGACCTGCGTTGCCCGGGCGAGTGTGGCCGCGCCGAGTACGTTCGGCGAGCCGCCTTCGTGCCTGGCCGGTCCTGTGGCCCAGCTGACCGAATCGAGGCGCGCTTCGCGGACGGCGCCGCCTCCGGCCAGGTGCGGTGTGCCGGCGTCGAGCCAGTCGGGACGGCCCACCAGGACACCTGCGCCAAACGGTGCATAGAGCTTGTGCCCAGAGAAAACCAAGTAGTCGACATCCGCTGCGGCGATGTCGATTCTGCGGTGCGGGGCGAGTTGCGCCGCGTCCACCACAATCCGCGCCCCGAATTCGTGGGCCAAGGCTGCGAGTTCCTTGATGGGCAGGATTTCGCCGGTCACGTTTGACGCGCCGGTGACAGCCAGAAGGCTGACGCCGCCGTGGGAGAGCGCTGTGCGGACATTGGCGACGGTCTCGGACAACGTTCCCGCGGCAACGATGCTGCGGTGGGGGACACTTTGCCACGGGAGGAGATTGGCGTGGTGCTCGATGTCCAGGTAAAGGACTTCGCCAATGTGTCGACCGCCCTCCACTGGCAGGCAGCCGGCCAGTAGATTGAGGGAATCGGTGGTGTTGCGCGTGAAAATGACCGAATCGTCCGGCCGGCCGCCAACGAAGTCACGGACGATGTTGCGGGCGTTTTCATAGACCGAGGTGCTGATTTGGGAGGCATAGCCTGCGCCGCGGTGGACGCTCGCGTAGTACGGCAGGATCTCGTTAAGGTACGCGGAAACCACCGTCAGGGCAGGTGCGGAAGCGCCGTAGTCAAGGTTGGCGTAGCGGATGTGGCCGCCCTGGATCAAGGGTGCCTGCAACTCCGCGCCGGTGACCGCGGCGAGCGGGCGCGATGCCCGGGGGAGGGTTTCACCACGGTGCTGTGCAGATTCCTTGTTCAGCGAAAGAGCCGGGGAAGTAAATGTGGCTGTGCTCATGGGACCTCACTCAAGAGGGACCCCTGCGTGCAGGGGGTCCGCGCTTGCCGCATCCGTTCCGGACCGGCCGGGTCGTCACCCGGGGCACCCCGCCGCGATGGAGGGTTGCCGGCCAGCAAACCGGGGTTTCGCGCTGGCACTCGTGACCTGTAAAGAGCGTAGGACACTGGCAAGGCTCATTCCAATGTGACCGGCGATTGTTAAGCGGATTATTACACCGCCGGAAAAGTGTGCCTTCTGCCGAAGAAAAAGCGGCGGACACCCCCAAAAGTGGGCGTCCGCCGTCGTTTATTCAGTGGAGAGGGTGGGCTAGAGGAGGTCGTCGAGCTCGGGGTTGAGCCTCTTGAGGACCTCGGAGTGCAGGATCGAGTTAGTGGCCACGGCGTTTCCGCCGAAGGGACCATCCGCACCGTCCAGGGACGTGAAGCGCCCGCCGGCTTCCGTCACGATCGGCACCAAAGCCGCCATGTCGTAGACCTGGAGTTCCGGCTCGGCGGCGATGTCCACGGCGCCCTCGGCCACGAGGCAGTAGGACCAGAAATCGCCGTACGCACGGCTGCGCCAGACATCGTTCTCGAGGCCCAGGAAGTTGTCCAGCTTACCGTGCTGCTTCCACTCGGAAAGCTCGGAGTAGGAAAGCGAGGCGTCTTCAAGCCGCGACACGTTGGAAACCTTCAGCCGGGTGGCTGCGGCCAGGGATCGGCCCATGTAGGCGCCCGAGCCCTTGGCCGCCCACCAACGCTTGCCGAGCGCCGCAGCGCTCACGAGCCCCACTACTACCTCGCCCTCGTCCACGAGGGCGATCAACGTAGCCCAGACGGGCACGCCACGCACGAAGTTCTTGGTCCCGTCGATGGGATCGATGATCCAACGCCTCGAGCCGTGGCCCGTGCTGCCGAATTCTTCCCCGAGGACGGCGTCGCGGGGGCGGGAACGGGAGAGCTGCCCGCGGATTGCTTCTTCGGCGGCTTTGTCGGCATCGGTGACGGGGCTCAGGTCGGGTTTGGTCTCGACCTGGAGGTCCAGTGCCTTGAACCGCTCCATTGTCAGGGAATCGACGGAGTCGGCCAGGACGTGTGCCAGCCGCAGGTCGTCATTGTAGCTCGAATCGGGTTGGGTCATGGTTCCAAACTACCGTCTTTTCGCGGGTGAGCCGGGGAGGTAGGACGGCAAGCGCGCAGTTAGTTGACCGTACCCAATTCCTTGGTCTCCTGGGCTTCCATGCGCGGGTCCGCGCCGAGGAGCCGGCGCAACGACGCCAAGCGGGCCGGGCCTGCCTCGCCGGCGTGGCCGTCGGCGACCCAGGAATCCAGTCCGCATCGAACCGCGGAGGCATCGTGCTTGCAGCCTCGCTCGCACATTTCGGTTCCGGGTTCCAGATCCGGGAAGGCATGCAGGATGCGGTCCGGGTTCACGTGGGCGAGGCCGAAGGAGCGGATGCCGGGCGTATCGATGATCCAGCTGCCGCCGGGGGCGTCGCTGAGCTTCAGTGCAAGGGCAGAGGACGAGGTGTGCCGTCCGCGCCCCGTCACGGCGTTGACCCCGCCCGTGGCGCGCTCGGCGCCGGTGAGGGCATTCACCATGGTGGACTTCCCGACGCCGGAATGGCCGAGGAGCACGGTGACCTTGCCGTCGAGGTAGTCCCGCAATTGGCCGACGGAGTCACCGTCGAGGCGGGCGGACAAGCCGTCGTCGGAACGGGCGTCGATGCCGGAGGCCCCTGCGTCGGCCGTCCGGCTGATGATGATGGGGAAACCCAGGCTCACATAGTTGGCAAGGAGTTCCGTTGGATCCTTGACGTCCGCTTTGGTAACGAGCAGCAGCGGCTCGATTCCGGCGTCGTACGCTGCCACCAAGGCGCGGTCGATGAATCCGGTGCGCGGCTCCGGGTTGGCGGCTGCGACCACCACCACGAGCTGGTCGGCGTTGGCGACGACGGCCCGTTCGATCGGATCCGTGTCATCGGCACTTCGCCGCAGGAGGGTCTTGCGCTCCTCGACGCGCACGAGGCGGGCGAGGGTGTCCGGGGCTCCGGACACATCGCCGACAAGCGCCACGAAGTCTCCGGGAACCACGGGGGAGCGCCGGAGTTCCCGGGCACGGGCCGCGATGACGATGCGCTCGTTGTCCGAGCTTTCGTCCACTATCGCGGTGTAGCGCCCGCGGTCGACCGTAATGATGCGCCCGATCACGGCGTCGTCGTGGCTGGGGCGGTCCTTCGTGCGGGGGCGTGTGCCCTTCTTGTTGGGGCGGATCCGGACATCGGACTCATCCCAGGAGCTTGCGTCGCGGGCCATCTTTAGTTGCTTGTCTCCGTTGAAACGGTGTCCGCGCCCGCTGGGCCGGCACTGAGCATCGATGCCCAGATTTGCGGAAATTCGGGCATGGTCTTGGAGGTCGTCGCGATGTCTTCAACCTGGACACCCTCGACGGCGAGCCCAAGGATGGCGCCCGCGGTAGCCATGCGGTGGTCGGCATAGCTGTGCACGACGCCGGCGTGCAGCGTCGCGGGCCGGATCACCAAGCCGTCGCTGGTTTCCTCGGCGTCGCCGCCAAGCCGGTTGATTTCGGCGACCAAGGCAGCCAGCCTGTCCGTTTCGTGGCCCCGCAAATGAGCGATGCCGGTGAGCCGGGAAGGGCTGGTTGCCAGGGCGCACAATGCCGCAACGGTAGGGGCGAGTTCGCTGGTTTCGTCGAAGTCCGCGCCCAGGATCTCCGGTCCGCCGGTGACTGTCAGCGTGCCGTTGTCCAGCGTGACAGTGGCACCCATGGTGGCGAGGATGTCCCGCCAGAGATCCCCGACTTGCGTGGTGTTGGCTGGCCAGTTGGGGATCCGGACAGTTCCCTTCGTGGCCAACGCCGCGGCGAGGAAGGGACCCGCGTTGGACAGATCCTGCTCGATCCTCTCGTCGAACGCCTGGATGGCACCGGGGGCGACGCGCCAATGGTTTGGCACGGAGTCATCCACCTGCACTCCGACGCCGCGCAGGACCGACACGGTCATGTTGATGTGGTCAAGGCTCGGCACGGGCTTGCCGACATGCTCCAGGTGAAGGCCCTCATCGAACCGGGCCCCGACCAGCAACAGGGCGGAGACGAACTGCGAAGAAGCGCTCGCATCGATGACCAGGTGGCCACCGCGGACAGAGCCCGTGCCGGATACTTTGAACGGCAGGGAGCTCGCCGCGGGGCCGTCCAGTGCGCTGACTTCCACCCCGAGTGTCCGGAGGGCTTCGATAATGGTGCCCATGGGACGTTGGCGTGCGTGGGGATCGCCGTCGAACACCGAAGCGCCGTTGCGGAGGGCCGCGAGCGGCGGCACAAAGCGCATGACCGTGCCGGCCAGGCCGCAGTCGATGGCGGTCTCTGATGCGGCAGCGGCCGGGTCGATGGGGGTGACTTCAAGGTCCGGGCCGTAGTGTCCATCGCCGGGAACCTCGGTAATGGTGGCGCCGAGCTGGCGCAGGGCCTCGACCATCAGAGCGGAATCCCGCGAATGCAAGGGCGCCCGCAGCCTGCTTGGGCCGTTGGCCAATGCCGCCAGGACCAGATAGCGGTTGGTCAGGGACTTCGAACCAGGAACCGTGACCGTGGCATCCACAGGGTGGCTGGCGAAGGGTGCCGGCCACAAGGGGAGTGCGGAGGTGGTGGTGCTCCCTGAATCGTCTGTCTGCGTGGCGGGGGTTCCTGGCATGCTTCCTTATGCTCCAACTGCGTTGTCTACGGCCTTGCGGACGGCCCGGTCTGTCTTCTTGAACTGCTTGCCCGTGGCCTTCTTGGCATCCATGGCGAGGTGTTCGGCGCGCCAAGCCAGGCTCGGTTTGCCCGCGGTATCGACGGCGGCAAGGAAAACGCCACCCGTCAGCGAAATGTTCTTGAGCAACTGGGCTCGGCGGGCGTGCCGGCCTTCCTTGGTGCTGATGTCGGCAGAACGCCACTCAACAAAGGTATTCAGGACCGAGATGCCGGCAAGCAGGCTTGCCGAGAACCGGGAACATTTTCCGAGGGCCAGCAAGGCGCCGGCCCCAACTTGCGCGCCGCCGATGACTCGCGCCAGCACCTTCTCGTCCGCCGGGAAAGGCAATGACTCGGAAGCGCGGCGGAGCAGGGGAGAGAGCTGTTTGGCAGTGTCATCCGCGTTCTTGAGCTTGTCCAGCCCTGCGACGACAAAACTGGAAGCCAACATTGGCCTGGCGAGAAAACGGACGAGGGACATGTTTTGCCTCCTGGATGGCTTGCCACAGTGTTCAGGTGGTGTTGCGTTCAAGTGGTGCGGTGTTCACGGGGTGCAGTCGGATCTAGTCTTGCATCTTTGCGGAATATTTGCCCGGAGCCTGCCGTTGTCAAGAGAAGGTGCGGTATGGGCTGGACCTTGGAATGTGGCGCGTGAGTTGTGCCGCGCGGTCATGTCGTTTGAGTGGAGATGGTTTTTTGGCCTTGGTTAAGGACCGCGAGGGACACTTGGCGCTTGGGCGGGAGCTGCCGAGGGACTCCCGGACGGTGACAGTAGACTTGGATGCAATGAGCACCATGGATCCGGCCGCAGCGGCCATGTACAAAGCAGCGACTGAAGTCACGGACGCAACGTCCGACGGCGACGCAACTGTTGAGGCCGACGTCGAGATTGCAGTGGACTTCGCAACCGAGACCCCCGAGCAACGGAGGGCGCGCTTCGAACGCGACGCCATGCAGTATGTCGACCAGCTCTATTCGGCTGCCATGCGCATGGCCAGGAATCCGTCCGACGCCGAGGACCTGGTCCAGGAGGCCTACACCAAGGCCTTCTCCGCCTTCCACCAGTACAAGCCGGGAACCAACCTCAAGGCGTGGCTGTACCGCATCCTGACCAACACTTACATCAACCTCTACCGGAAGCGGCAGCGCGAACCGTTGCAGTCGAATTCGGACACCATCGAAGACTGGCAGTTGGCGCGGGCGGAATCCCATACGTCCGCGGGGCTGCGCTCTGCGGAGGCGGAGGCACTGGATCATTTGCCGGACTCGGACGTGAAGAGCGCCTTGCAGTCCATTCCGGAGGAATTCCGGCTCGCGGTGTACTTCGCTGACGTCGAAGGCTTCGCATACAAGGAAATATCAGACATCATGAATACCCCGATCGGGACGGTCATGTCCCGGCTTCATCGCGGCAGGAAAATGTTGCGCGATCTGCTGGCGGACTATGCCGCAGAACGGGGAATCAGCGCCGGCGCGGAAGAAAAGGCCTTGGCCGTGGGCGCGGCCACAAGCAAAAAACAGGAGAAAAGGAAATGAGCTGCCAAGGATTGGGCGACTGCGACGATGCTCGGATGCAGCGTATCTACGAGTACCTCGATGGTGCGTTGACCCGCGAGGACATCGCAGAGATCAAAGTGCATCTGGAAGACTGCCCGGAGTGCACCGAGCAATACGACCTTGAATGCGTCATCCGCACCGTGGTCAAGCGCTCCTGTACGGAAGCGGCTCCTGAGAATCTCAAGAACTCGATCCTGGACAGGATCCACGCTATGAAGTCCGTGGACGTGTAAGAGCCTTAAACGGCAAGGGCCCCGGAAACCTGATGGTTTCCGGGGCCCTCCGCATTAAGTCTTACGCTAAGCCGCTGGCTTAGGTGTTGGGACGCTTGCCGTGGTTTGCGCCGCCGCGCTTACGGTCACGACGCTTACGTGCACGCTTGCTCATAGCTGGCCTCCTTAGATTCTTGATACTCAATAAAGCTGCCCTCCAGTCTCCCACATCACGGGGCCGCCCCGCGAACCGTGCCGGCCAGCCCCGCGGGATTTCGGACTCAGCCGCGCAGGGAATTCCGGATGGAGATCCTGGCCTGGTCCAGGACGGTGCGCACGGTTTCGAGGGCAATCGGAGTCAGGGCCTTGGATCCGGCGTGCTGCCGCAGCTCCACGCGTATGTCATCGCGGAAGGACTGGACCATCATTTCGGCTTCCTTCAGGATGCGGTGTCCCTCCGGAGAGTAGCTTCCGGCCCATGACTGGAATTCCGCGGACTTCGCATTGGCTCGCGCGGCTTCGGCAGTCGCGGCCAGGTCTGCACGCAAGCCGCGCATGTTGCTGCGGATGTCGTCGCGGAGATTGTCGGCCAACCGCCGCACGGAGGCGGAGATGTTGTCCTCGACGTCGGCCAGTTCCTGCCGCCGGCTGTTGAGTTCCGCCAGTCCGGCCGCGGTGATGGAGTAGTTGGTGCGGCGCCCGTCGCTGCTGGTGGCAACGAGTCCTTCTTCCTCGAGTTTGCCAAGGCGCGGGTAGATGGTTCCGGCACTGGGGGAGTAGGTCCCGCCGAAGCGTTCGCCGAGGGCCTTGATGAGCTCGTAGCCGTGCTTGGGGCCCGATTCCAGGAGTGCCAGCAGGTAGAGCCGGAGGGCTCCGTGGGCAAAGACGGGCGGCATCAGGCTTCCTCTTCTCCGGGGACTGAGGGCGTTGTTCCAGGTGTTGGCGCACTGCCATGGATGATGGAGGTCTTTCCGGACACGGAATTGGTACGTGCCACCATGAGCCGCTCGTCAGGGCCAACGATGGTCTGGACCCTGCCGCCTGACTGCGCGTAGAGCTGGTCATCGATCATCACAGTGCCACCGGCCGTTTTGGCCACGATGTCCACGCCCACATCATGCGGCAGGCGGATGGTGAGGTCGCCTGAAACGGAATTGGCTCCGAAGTCCTGGGTGTAGCCGTGAAGGTCGAAGCTGAGGTCGCCGCTGACGGTATTGGCCCGGATATTCTTGAAACGGCCCGAAGCCGTCACTTCGCCCGAGACGCTCTTGGCGGTCATGACGCCGTCGTGGTTCCGGGCGATGACTTCACCGCTGACGGTGTTGACGTGGAGCTCGCCCCGCGTGCCGTCCGCGAGGACTGACCCGGAAACTGTATTGAGGCGGATATGACCGCTGACGCCCGACACCATGCCGTCGCCGCCCACGGTTCCTGCTTCGACGTCGACGCCGGCTGGCAGCGCGATGCTGATGACGATCGTGTTGGTGCTGGTGTTGTTGACGGTTCCCATCAGGTTGCGGAACCAGCCCTGGGGGCCGTGCAACTGGTGGCGGACTTCGAGCCGGCCGTCAATGAGGCTGACGCTCAGTGGATCGCCGGCGATCTCCGAGACTTCGATCCTGGTGATTGCTTCGTCGTGCGTGACGACGTCGAAGCGGCCCTTGACGATCCCCAGCTTGAGTGAGCGGACGCCGTCGACGTCGATGGTCTGCGGACCGGTAACGGTCCAGTTTTCTTCTGACATGACCCCTCCATTGCTGCACTGCGGACATTGCGATATATCGCGTTTATGCACACACGATATATCGCGAAATTGAAGTTGGCAATGGGTCTTGCGTGGGAGAAAGGGCGTCTCCGGCCGCGGCTATTCCGGCTGGGCGATCCTCAGCCACTGGAACCAGCCGCGGTGCAACACGAGCCAGGCCATGAGGCCGTAGCCCGCCTGGCCCGGGGTGCCGCCATTCGCAGCGAGGTCCGTGCGCCATTGTTCGTGGTTGAGCAACGGTGAGAACGTGTCGACGTAGTGGTGGTTGCGGCGGGTTGTGACGTCCGCAAATGCCGCGTTGAGATCCGCGATCCTACGGTTCTTGGCCGGGTCCAGCGTGGGCGGCGGACCGACGACGAATACTTCGATGTTGCTTTGGGACGCCCCGTCCAGGATATTGGCCAGATTGAGGCGGCTGCGTGCTGTGGAGACACCGAATTCGATGTCGCGGCCGGACAGGCCGATCACCAGGCGGTTTTCGTGGACGTTGCTGAAGCGTCTCCCGGCTTCGTCGAGCCAGCGCGCCGCAAGGCCTTCTGTGCCCTCCATGGGGCAGGGAAGAGAGTAGCTCTCCACAAGGACGGAGTCCTGGGGAGTCCGCGCAAGAACCCTGCCGAGCCAGCCCAAGGCCCGGGGATCACCGAGCCCGGCGAGTAGTTCATCACCAACAGCTGCGATGCGCAGCTTCCTGTCTTCCACAGTTACCTCTTCACCAAACGTTGCGGTCCTTGCACTGTGCCCGGCCGGGCGGCTTGATCACCGGACACTTGTTCCATTAAACAGAACTGCCCGGCTGGAAGCGGGTATTGAACCTCCAGCCGGGCAGCCGCCGTCTTACTTGCGTTCGAATGCCTGCTTCAGCAACGTGGCCTGTTCGGCGCTGTGGCGCTTCATGGAACCGGCCGCCGTGGAGGCCGATGCCGGACGCGAAACGAGCCGGACCTTGCGGTCCAGTGCCTGCGGCAGGTTCAAGCCGATGAACGGCCACGGACCCTGGTTGGCGGGTTCGTCTTGTGCCCAGACGATATCGGCGTTCGGGTACTTGGCCAGTTCCGTCTCGATCTGGGCCTGGGGCAGCGGGTACAGCTGCTCCAGGCGGATGATTGCCGTCGAGGTGTCGCCGCTCTTCTGGCGGTTCGACAGGAGATCGTAATAGAGACGGCCGGAAACCAGGATCACGCGGTCAACGTTCTGGGCCTGAAGGGGCTCGTGTTCGCCGATAACCGGCTTGAAGCCGCCCGTGGTGAAGTCCTCCACCGCGGAAGCCGCACCCTTGAGGCGCAAAAGCTGCTTCGGGGTGAAGATGATGAGCGGCTTGCGCGGACGACTGTAGGCCTGACGGCGCAACAAGTGGAAGTGCGAGGCAGCAGTGGTGGGGTTCGCCACGATCATGTTGTCCTCGGCACAAAGCTGCAGGAAGCGCTCGATGCGTGCGGACGAGTGGTCCGGCCCCTGGCCTTCGTAGCCGTGAGGCAGCATGAGCACGAGCGAGGAACGCTGGCCCCATTTCTGCTCGGCCGAGGAGATGAATTCGTCGATGATGGTCTGTGCACCGTTGACGAAGTCGCCGAACTGGGCTTCCCACAACACCAATGCGTCCGGGCGTTCCACGGAGTAGCCGTATTCGAAGCCCATGGCTGCGTATTCGGACAACAAGGAGTCGTAGATCCACAGCTTGGCCTGCTCGTCGCTCAGGTTGCCCAGCGGCATCCATTCGCGTCCGTTGGCGCGGTCGTGGAAGACGGCGTGACGCTGCACGAACGTGCCACGGCGGGAGTCCTGGCCGGCAAGGCGGACGGGTACGCCCTCCATGACAAGCGAGCCAAAAGCCGCGATCTCGCCGAAGCCCCAGTCGATGCCGCCTTCGCGGGACATCTGCTCGCGCTTCTCAAGCAGTTGCTTGAGCTTGGAGTGGACCGTGAAGCCTTCCGGAATGTCGAGGTGCGCCTGGCCGATCCTCTGCAGCATTTCGGCTGAAATGGCGGTGGTGGCCGGCGCGTTGGTGCCGAAGTCCGCCTGCTGGGCGATGGGACGCTCGATGTCCGAAACCGCGGCGGAATCCGCCGTGATGATCGGGATAGGCGAAGTCTGCGCCGCGTGGGTCTCCGCGAAAACGCGTTCGAGGCGTTCCTGGTAGTCGCGCAGCAACTGTTCGGCTTCGTCCTCGGTGATGTCGCCACGGCCGATGAGGGATTCCGTGTAGAGCTTGCGGACGGAGCGCTTGGCTTCGATGAGGTTGTACATGAGCGGCTGCGTCATCGAGGGGTCGTCGCCCTCGTTGTGTCCACGGCGGCGGTAGCACACCATGTCCACAATGACGTCCTTGTGGAAGCGCTGGCGGAACTCGTAGGCCAACTGCGCGATGCGCACGACGGCCTCGGGGTCGTCACCGTTCACATGGAAGACCGGAGCCTGGATCATCTTGGCCACGTCGGTGGAGTACGTCGAGGATCGCGACGACGACGGTGCGGTGGTGAAGCCCACCTGGTTGTTCACGATGATGTGGATGGTTCCACCGGTACGGTAACCACGCAGCTGGGACAAGTTGAGGGTTTCCGCCACAACGCCCTGGCCGGCAAAGGCGGCATCGCCGTGGACCATGATGGGCAACACGGGGAACGCTTCGCCCTGGTCCAGCCGGTCTTGCTTGGCCCGGACAATGCCTTCAAGCACGGAGTCAACCGCTTCAAGGTGGGACGGGTTGGCGGCAAGGTAGACCTTGGTCTCATTGCCGTTGTCCGAAGTGAACGTTCCTTCAGTGCCCAGGTGGTACTTGACGTCGCCCGAGCCCTGCACGGAGCGGGGGTCCTGGGTGCCTTCGAACTCGCGGAACACCTGGGCGTACGTCTTGCCCGCGATGTTGGTGAGCACGTTGAGGCGGCCACGGTGGGCCATGCCGATCGCGACTTCGTCGAGTCCGTCGTCGGCGGCGTCGGAAATGATGGTGTCCAGCAGCGGAATCAGGGATTCCCCGCCTTCGAGGGAGAACCGCTTCTGCCCTACGAACTTGGTCTGCAGGAAGGTCTCGAAGGCCTCTGCTGCGTTGAGCTTGGAAACGATGCGCAGCTGCTCTTCGCGGCTCGGCTTGGAGTACGGGTGCTCCACCTGGTCCTGGAACCACTTGCGTTCTTCAGGCTCCTGGATGTGCATGTACTCAATGCCCGTAGTGCGGCAGTAAGCGTCGCGGAGGACGCCCAGGATGTCCCGGAACTTGAGCATCGGCTTGCCGCCGAATCCGCCGGTAGGCCACTCGCGGTCCAGGTCCCACAGGGTGAGGCCATAGGTCAGCACGTCGAGGTCCGGGTGCTTGCGCTGGACGTATTCGAGCGGGTTCGTGTCGGCCATGAGGTGGCCGCGGACCCGGTAGGAGTGGATCAACTGCTGGATGCGGGCAACCTTGTTGATCTCGTCAGCGGGGTCGACCTGGAGGTCGGGGCTCCAACGGACGGGCTCGTAGGGGATGCGGAGTGCTTCGAAGATCTCGTCGTAGAAGTTCTGGGCGCCGAGGAGGAGCTGGTGGACGAGCTTGAGGAACTCGCCGCTTCCGGCGCCTTGGATGACGCGGTGGTCGTACGTGGACGTCAGCGTGAGGATCTTGCTGATTGCGTTCTGGGCGATGATCTTCTCGCTGGCGCCTTGCCACTCAGCCGGGTAGTCGAGGGCTCCGACGCCGATGATGGCCGCCTGGCCCTTGGAGAGCCGGGGCACGGAGTGCACGGTACCGATGCCACCCGGGTTTGTCAGGGATACTGTGGTCCCCGCGTGGTCGTCCGCCGTGAGCTTGCCGTTGCGCGCACGCTTGATGAGGTCTTCGTAGGTGTGCCAGAACTCCGCGAAGTTCATGGTCTCGGCCTTCTTGATGTTGGGAACCATCAGGAGGCGCGTGCCATCGGGCTTGGGCATGTCAATGGCGATGCCGAAGTTGACGTGTGCGGGCTGCACGGCAACGGGCTTGCCATCTACTTCGTCGTAGTACACGTTCATCGACGGGAACTGGGACAGGGCGCGGACCACTGCGTAGCCGATGAGGTGGGTGAAGGAGACCTTGCCGCCACGGGCGCGGGCGAGGTTGGAATTGATGACAACGCGGTTGTCGATCAGGAGTTTGGCAGGAACGGCCCTGACGCTCGTGGCGGTAGGAACCTCAAGGCTCAAGACCATGTTGGAGGCAATGGCCTTGGCCGGACCGCGCAGGACGGAGACGACGTCCTCTTCCGGGGGAGTGGGAGCCTTGGTGCTCTTGGGAAGCTGTGCCGGGATCGGCTGGGACTGGCTGCCGTCGGATGGCTTCTGCGCGCCGTCCTTGGCGACAGTGGCCGGAGCCTTCTTGACCGGTGCTGCGGGAGCAGCCGGAGCAGGTGCGGGGGCGGCAGGGGCGGCTGCCGGGGCAACCACAGGCGCGGCCGGCGTCATTGCCGTTGCGGCGGCCTGTGCCACGACAGGAATCTCGCGAGTGGGAGGGTTTGCAGGGGCTGCGGAGGTTCCGTTGGAAGAAGTGCCGTCAGCGGTGTCGAAGGACTCGAAAAGCGGCCACCACTTGGCGTCGACCGAATTCTTGTCCTGCTGGTACCGCTCGTACAGTTCGTCAACGAGCCACTCGTTTCCGCCAAATTCCTCGGGTAGACGGTGGCTTGGCTGCTCTGGCACTTGAAATACGCCTCTTCCATGAGTGTTGATTTCCAGCTGGCCCGGGGAACTGCAGGAGGTGCAAAGGCGAGCCAGGGTCTGGGTCCCGCGAACTCAGACCCTAGCCAGTCTAGTGACGAGCGACGGCTATCTGCCAATAGTGGTGATCTAAATCATGCCGATCGCGATATGCCCCGGCTTCCATGCCCCGAGGTGCATCTTCTTTCCCGGGTTTTTCCTGCCGTTTTAGCGTCGCAGATCTCGAACCCGGCCGGTGAAGTCGCGTGAAGCCGCGCCGCGACCGGACTGTAGACTTGAATTCTTATGGACAGTAATTCTAGGTGCCGGCCTGGGAGCTGCGGGGGAAGCCGTTCGGCTATCTCCGAGCAACGCACCCACAGAGCCGGCAATGCCCGTACACATGCCCATCGCACCCCGGAGCTCCAGGCCGGCCGGTCGGCGGATAGTTCTTCCGCAGCGTCCGACCAACCTCCGCCGGGTCAACCAGCCATTAGTCTTCCTGGCGCCCTGCTCCAGCCGTTCGCACCCTCCGGCGGCCTCTGATGGAGTGGCTTTTCCTTCTGGCCGGCGTGCTCCTCATTCTGGGTACCGGCTTCTTTGTCGCGGTCGAATTTTCGCTCGTGGCGCTTGACCAGTCAACGGTCCAAAGAGCGGTCGACGGCGGCGACCATGCCGCCGCGGCGTTGCTCAAATGCCTGAAATCCCTCTCCACCCAGCTCTCCAGCTGCCAATTGGGGATCACCCTCACCACCTTGTTGACCGGCTTCGTCATGGAGCCATCCGTCGGCTCCCTCTTGCACGGACCGCTGCTTTGGGCCGGGCTGCCTGAGGCCGCCGCGCAGTCCTTGTCACTCATCCTCGCCATGACCTTCGCCACCGTTTTGTCGATGCTGATCGGCGAACTCGTCCCGAAGAACATGGCCCTGGCCTTGGCATTCCCGCTGGGCCGGGCGTTGGCCCGCCCGCAACTGATGTTCACAGCCGTGTTCAAGCCCGCAATCGTTGTGCTCAATGGTTTCTCGAACAAGATGCTCAACCTCGTGGGACTCGAGGCCAAGGAAGAGATCTCGGGTGCCCGCTCGCCTTCTGAACTGGCCTCCCTCGTACGCCGTTCAGCAGAGCTGGGAACCCTCGACGCCGGCACGGCCAACTTTGTTGCCCGGACCCTGAACTTCTCGGCGCGTACGGCGGCGGACGTCATGACCCCCCGCATCCGCATGGAAACCATCGACGCCGACCAGCCGGTATCGGACATCATCGAAGCGGCGCGGCGGACCGGATATTCGCGCTTCCCGGTCATCGGCGAATCGGCCGATGACATCCGGGGCGTGGTGCACATCAAGAAAGCCGTGTCCGTCCCGTCGGAACGCAGGAGCCGGCTGGAAGCCGGAGCAATCATGTCCGAGGTCCTGAGCGTTCCCGAGACCATCCACCTTGACGCCCTGCTTTTGGAACTTCGCGAGGGCAACCTGCAACTCGCGGTCGTGCTTGACGAGTACGGCGGAACCGCGGGGATCGCGACCCTTGAGGACCTGGTGGAGGAAATCGTCGGCGAAGTTGCGGATGAGCACGACAAAGTCCGTCCTGGACTGCTGCAGAGCGCCTCGGGGGACTGGTATTTCCCTGGACTCTTGCGCCCGGACGAGGTCAGCGAGCAGATCCCGGGCCTCACGGTTCCCGACGACCCCGCCTACGAGACCGTGGGTGGTTACGTCATGAGCCAACTTGGACGGATCGCGTTGGTAGGCGACGTCGTCGAGGCCGGCGGCGGCACTTTGGCCGTCACCCGTATGGACGGTCGCCGGATCGACCGCATTTGCTTCCACCCCACGGCTCCCGACACCGACGACGACGGCGACGACGATAAAGGCGCCGATCGTAGAGGCGCAACGGAAAGCGATTCGAGCGGATGGCAAAGCAGGAAGCAGGCGGGCAAACGGTTGAGTAAGGGCTCCGGCGGTTCGGCAGGCGATGCCGTTGGCAACCCCATGGCCAAAACCAGTCGCAAAGGACGTGCCGCATGAGCGACTGGGTAGGAATCCTGTGGCTCGTGGTGCTGTTGATCGGCAACGCCTTCTTTGTCGGCGCCGAGTTTGCCGTGATGTCTGCGCGCCGCAGCCAGATTGAACCTTTGGCCCAACGCGGTTCCAAACGCGCGCAGACGACTCTGTACGCAATGGAACACGTCTCGCTGATGTTGGCGTGTGCCCAGCTCGGCATCACCGTGTGTTCCTTGCTGATTCTCCTCGTGGCCGAGCCTGCCATCCACCATTTGCTGGGGGCACCGCTGGAGTCCGTAGGTGTCCCTGTTGAGTTGGCAGACGTTATCGCTTTTGCGGTTGCCTTGCTTGCGGTCACCTTCCTGCATGTGACCTTTGGCGAGATGGTCCCCAAGAACATCTCTGTTTCGGTCGCAGACAAGGCAGCGTTGCTCCTGGCGCCGCCGTTGGTCCACGTGGCCCGTTTCGTGAAGCCCGTCATCTGGACCCTGAACTGGCTGGCAAACCGCATCCTTCGCCTGATGAAGATCGAGCCCAAGGACGAGGTGACCTCCTCCTTCACGCTCGAAGAAGTGCAGTCGATCGTGCAGGAATCGACCCGCCACGGGCTCGTGGACGACGACGCCGGCTTGCTGAGCGGCGCTTTGGAGTTTTCCGAGCACACCGCGGCGCACATCATGGTGCCGCTGGACAAACTGGTAACGCTCAAGCCTGGCTCTACGCCGCGGCAACTCGAGAAGGCGGTCAGCCGCACCGGTTTCTCCCGCTTTCCCGTGTTGGACGACGACGGCGAGTTGACCGGCTACCTGCACATCAAGGATGTGCTTTCCATCCCCGAGGAAGGACGCCGCTATCCGATCGCGGAAAGCCGGATCCGGTCCCTCGTGAACCTCGCACCTGAGGACGAAATTGAAGATGCCATGGCCGTGATGCAGCGGACCGGCTCGCACCTGGGCCGTGTTGTGGGGACCGGCGGCGCGACCCTGGGAGTGTTGTTCCTGGAGGACGTTATCGAGCAGCTTGTGGGCGAGATCCGTGACGCCACCCAGGCCAGGGGAATCCGGCGGCTGGGCGGACCCGAGTCGGCGTAGCCTCCTGCTGGCCCCAAGGGGCCAGCAGGACCCGTCTGGAATTCTAAATAGGAATCATTCCCATTTGTGGGTACACTTATTTGAGTCCCCTGTTGTGCTTGATTCGGTAGATCCGAGGTTTCCCGTGCGCCGTACCGCCGCCCGTCTTTCCCTTGCCGCAGTGCCTGCTGCGTGCGCGGCAGTTGCCGTCCTGCTTGCCGCATGCTCGGCACCCGCCGCGACGGCGCCGTCGTCGTCCTCCGGAGTGATCGACGTGGTCGCCTCCACCAGCGTGTACGGCGACATCGCCAAGAGCGTCGGCGGTGACAAGGTGTCTGTCACGTCCATCATCAGCAAGACCAGCCAGGATCCGCACTCCTACGAGGCAAGCACCCAGGACAAACTGGTCGTCTCCAAAGCCCAATTGGTGATCGACAACGGCGCGGGCTACGACGACTTCTTCAGCAAGCTGGCCGATGACAGCAAGGTGGCTGCGGACAAGACGATCACTGCGGTCAACGTTTCGGGGCTCCTTCCCGCGGCGACGTCCAGCACATCCCCCTCAGCGGTGCCGGAAGGGTTCAACGAGCACGTCTGGTACAACTTCGACGCCATGGCGAAAGTGGCCGACGCCGTCGCTGCGAAGCTTGGAAGCCTGAACCCGGCCGATGCCAAGACCTTTACTGCCAACGCCGACAAGTTCAAGTCCTCGCTGACCGGACTCAGCGCCAAAGTCTCTGAAATCAAGTCAGCCAAGGGTTCCGCTCCGGTCGCCATCACGGAGCCCGTTCCCGGGTATTTGCTTGAAGCTGCAGGCTTGGAGAACAAGACGCCGGAGGAATTCAGCCACGCTATTGAGGTCGGCTCCGACGTTCCGCCGGCAGCGGTCAAGGAAACGAGCGATCTGATTTCGTCGAAGTCCGTTCGCTTCCTGGCGTACAACGAACAGACTGCAAGCGCCGAGACGGAGAAGCTGAAGGCCGCCGCAACCGCCGCCGGTGTTCCGGTGATTGGTTTCACCGAGACACTTCCCGAGGGCAAGGACTACGTCGCCTGGATGACGGAAAATGTGGGCAACGTTGCTGCTGCCCTGAACAAGTAAACGGCGCCGGCATATAAGAGCAGACGGGCCCCGCAATCGTCCTAAGATATACAGGGCGGCTGCGGGGCCCTCTCTGTTCATCCAAGAGCAGGCCACCAGCACCATCGCTTCGCGAATCCCATGGATCGAGGAATCTTTTTGACACCGGTAGTGAGCCTTCGCGGCGCGGGCCTCCAGTTTGGCCAACGGGCCCTCTGGAAGGACCTCGACGTGGACATCCAGGCGGGTGAGTTCTTCGCTGTGCTCGGCCCCAACGGCAGCGGCAAGACCAGCCTCCTCAAAGTCCTCCTCGGTTTGCAGCAGCTTCACTCGGGGACGGTGACCGTGGCCGGACACCCCGTGGAACGTGGCAGCCGGAAGATCGGCTACATTCCGCAGCAAAAGTCCTTTGCTCCGGATACACCCTTGCGTGCCAGGGACCTGGTTGCCCTCGGCGTCGACGGCCACCGCTGGGGCCTGCGGATCAAGGCCAAAGCCGTCAATGAACGCGTCGACTCGCTCCTGGACTTGGTGGGGGCGAGCGACTACGCCCGAGTACCACTTGGCCAATTGTCCGGCGGCGAGCAACAGCGGCTCCGTGTTGCGCAAGCCCTTGCCGCGGCGCCTGAACTCCTGCTCTGTGACGAACCGCTGCTGTCCTTGGACCTGCACCACCAACAGGCCGTGAGTGCCCTCATCAACCAGCAATGCCACGAGCGGAACAGCGCCGTCGTGTTCGTGACCCACGAGATCAACCCGGTCATCGACTACGTCGACCGGGTTCTCTACCTTGCAGGCGGCAGGTTCCGGGTGGGAACACCGGAGGAGGTCATGACCACCGAGGTCCTGTCCGAGCTGTACAACAGCCGCGTTGAGGTCATCCGCGCGAACGGCAGGATCGTCGTCGTCGGGCTTCCGGACGCGACGACCCACTACCACGATGACGCCCACGCCGGTGTGGAGGAAGGTCACTAAATGGATCTCGGAAGCATCCTTCACACCATCTTCAACTTTGAAAACTATGGCGAACTGCTGGCGCTCGTCCAGAATTCCATCTGGGCCGGTGCAGTCCTAGGCCTGCTCGGCGGGCTCATCGGCACTTTCGTCATGAAGCGGGACCTCGCCTTCGCGGTGCACGGCATTTCGGAGTTGTCCTTCGCCGGCGCCTCCTTCGCCCTGCTCATCGGGGCGGACATCATTTTCGGTTCGCTCGCGGGATCCGTCGCGGCTGCGCTGCTTCTGGGACTCATGGGCGTCCGGGCGCGGGACAAGAACTCGATCATTGGCGTCATCATGCCGTTCGGGCTGGGCCTTGGCATCTTGTTCCTGGCCCTCTACCAGGGCCGGGCTGCCAACAAGTTCGGGCTGCTGACCGGCCAGATCGTTTCGGTGGACACTGTCCAGCTCCAGGTCCTGGCAGGCACGGCTGTGGTGGTCATGCTCGCACTGGCCGCAATTTGGCGCCCGCTCAGCTTCGCGAGCGTGGACCCCGAGATGGCGGAAGCCAGGGGAGTGCCTGTCCGTGGCTTGGCGATTGCCTTCATGGTGTTGCTCGGCGTCAGCGTTGCCCTGTCCATCCAGATAGTCGGCGCGCTTCTGGTCCTGGCATTGTTGATCACGCCCGCGGCTGCTGCCCTGCGGGTGACCACTTCGCCGCGGCTCGTGGTCTTGTTGAGCGTGGTCTTTGCGATCACCGCCACTGTGGGTGGAATTCTCCTGGCGCTCGGCAGCCGGATTCCGATCAGCCCGTATGTCACCACTTTGTCGTTCCTGATCTATGTGGTGTGCCGGATCATCGGCAACGTGCGGGCCAAACGGGGAATCAACGGCAGGATCGTCCGTCCCCACGCCGCCGTGGGCCAGGCCGTCCAGGACCAGACGGTAGCCGGCTAGAGCAGGCCCTCAGCCTTCTTGGCAGTGCACTCAGGGCAGAGACCGAAAATCTCCACCGTGTGCGCCACTTCGGTGTAGCCGTTCTCAGCAGCCACCCGGGCCGCCCACGTCTCGACGGCTGGAGCTTCCACTTCGACGGCCTTGCCGCAATTGCGGCACAGCAGATGGTGGTGGTGGCCCGAGACCGCACAGCGGCGGTAGACGGCTTCGCCATCGGCATTTCTCAGCACATCGATAAGGCCGTCGTCGGCAAGCGACTGCAGAATGCGGTACGCCGTTGCCAGGGACACCGAAACGCCCTGGTTCTGGAGCAGCCGGTAAAGTTCCTGCGTGCTCACGAAGTCGTCAAGTTCGTCCAGGGCGGCGCTGACCGCAAGGCGTTGCTTGGTGACGCGCTGCTCCTTGACGACGGGATCCTTCGCATCCGGAAGCGTCCGGGCTGCGGGCCCGGACGTGGCGGCATGGGCGCCCTGTGACATTCGTGGACTCATTTCGATGTGGATGTTCGCAAATACCAACGTTACCAGCAGGCCACGCCCCGACGTCGGTTCGTGGACACCATTGGAGGCCAGCCCTAGGCTGGCTGCATGAAGCTCACCAAGTTCACCCACGCTTGTGTCCGCCTGCAAAAGGACAGCCAGGTCCTCGTGATCGACCCCGGGACTTTTTCCGAGTCCGAGGAAGCCCTCGCAGGCGCCCACGCGGTGCTGATCACCCATGAGCACGCTGACCACGTGGACGCGGACGCCGTCGTCGGAGCCCTCAAGGGAAACCCGGGACTTCAGGTGTACGCACCCTCGGGGGTCGCTTCCCAGCTGGCCGTGAAGGCGGGCGACGACGGCGATCGGGTACACGCCGTCGAACCCGGGACGTCCTTTGAAGCGGGGGGCTTTGCGATTCGTTCCTTCGGAGGGCAGCATGCCCTCATCCACCCGCAGATTCCGGTAGTGGCCAACATCGGCTACCTCGTGGACGAAAACATCTTCCACCCGGGGGACTCGTTCGTTGTCCCTGATGGCATCGACGTACAAACCCTGCTGGTGCCAATCCACGCGCCGTGGTCAAAAGTGGGCGAGGTGGTTGACTTCGTGATCGCGGTCCGCGCGCCCAAGGCCTATCCGGTCCACGATGGCCTGCTCAACGAACTGGGACGCGGATTGGTGGAAGCCCATGTGACCAGGATCGGCGCGAAGTACGGTACCAGCTATGCCAGGTTGTCGCCGCGGGAATCGGTGGAGGTCTAGCTCAGTCCGCCGCGGCGCCTACAGGCGGCGTGGCCTAAATGCCGCGGCGCCTATATGCTGGGCGGCCAGATGCCTGTCTCGAAGAAGTCAGCGAGCACTGCCTCGTACGGGGCCGGATCCAGTCCACGCTCGGCTAGCCAGTCCGGGTTGTAGTAGCTCCCCGCGTAGCGATCGCCGGCGTCGCACATGAGCGACACAATGCTGCCGCGCTTTCCCCGGGCCACCATCTCGGCAATCAGTTGGCAAACGCCCCACAGGTTGGTTCCCGTGGAAGGCCCGGCGTGCAGCCCGGCCAGCCTGCGGAGGTGCCGCATAGCGGCCACCGAGGCCGCATCGGGAACCTGGATCATGGTGTCGATGACGGCCGGGACGAAGCTGGGCTCCATGCGCGGCCGTCCGATGCCTTCGATCCTGGAGGGCATACCCGTCGAGTAGTCCGGGACGCCGTCGCGCCACCCGGGATAGAACGCGGAATTTTCGGGATCGACCACTGCCAGCCGGGTCGAGTGGCAGTGGTACCGCAGGTACCGGCCGATGGTGGCGCTGGTTCCGCCGGTGCCGGCGCCCACCACGATCCACTCGGGCACCGGATGCTCTTCGAGGGCCAGCTGCTCGAAGATCGATTCCGCGATGTTGTTGTTGCCCCGCCAGTCGGTGGCGCGCTCAGCAAAAGTGAATTGGTCCATGTAGTAACCACCGGACGTCCGGGCAACCTCCTCGGCCATCGCATAGACCTCCGAGGCGTGATCCACGAGGAGGCAGGCGCCACCGAACTCTTCGATGAGGGCGATCTTTTCGGGGCTGGTGGTCCGGGTCATCACGGCGATGAACGGAAGCCCGATCAGCCTGGCGAAGTACGCCTCGGACACAGCCGTGCTTCCACTGGAAGCCTCCACGATGGTGGTCCCTTCCGTGATCCAGCCGTTGACCAGGCCGTAGAGGAAGAGCGAGCGGGCCAAGCGATGCTTGAGGCTGCCCGAACGGTGCGTGGACTCGTCCTTGAGGTAGAGCTGGACACCCCAATGTTCCGGGAGTGGCACCGCGTAGAGGTGCGTATCCGCCGAACGGTTGTTCTCGGCTTCGATGCGTCGGATTGCCTCGCTGGCCCATGCCCGGTCCTGGTTGCGTAAAGTGCTCACCGATCCAGCCTACCGGCGGAGGCTGCCGCCCAAGGATAGGCTGGTAGCCGGTCGGCAGCTGAACTGCGGCCGCTTCGACGTCGTTTGGTAGACACAGCAAAACGAAGGAGATTTGATGGCCACCCTCATTGACGTAGCCGCGCTCAAGGACCGCATGGATGCGGGCAAGCGGACCGTGTTGCTTGACGTCCGGTGGGTGTTGGGCGATCCGCACGGCCATTCGCACTTCCGCCAGGGCCACATTCCAGGCGCAGTCTATGTCGACTTGCATAACGAACTTGCCGATCCCACGGCCGAGGGCCAAGGCAGGCACCCGTTGCCGCCCACCGCTGCGCTGCAGCGGAGCGCCCGTGCCTGGGGCATCAACGACGGCGACACCGTGGTTGCGTACGATGACAGCGGCAGCACCGCTGCGGCGCGGTTGTGGTGGCTGCTCCGGGACGCCGGTTTCCACTCCGTCTTCCTGCTCGACGGCGGATTGGGTGCCTGGCGCACGGCCGGCCACCCGTTGGCGCAGGACGAGCAACCGCCGGTTCCGGGCGACGTCGTGCTGGGACACGGCCATATGGATGCGATCACCATGGACGAGGCAGCGGAGTGGCACAACCACGGAATCCTTCTCGATGCCCGGGCCGGGGAGCGCTACCGCGGCGAAATCGAACCCATTGATCCCCGCGCGGGACACATTCCCGGCGCGCTGAGCGCCCCCACCGCCGGAAACCTCGGACCGGACGGCACGTTCCTCCGCGCAGCCCAGCTCCGCAATAGATTTGCGGCCATGGGCATCGACGAGGGCAGCAAGGTAGCGGTTTACTGCGGCTCCGGCGTAACGGCAGCCCACGAGATCGCGGCCCTGGAAATCGCCGGATTCAGGGCGGCACTCTTCCCGGGCTCCTTTTCGCAGTGGTCCTCGCTCGACTCCAACCAGGTGCTCACTGGAGCAGCGCCGCTGGGATCTCCGGGTCAGTGAACCGTGGCCGCGGCGAAGCCGGAGGGCGTGGCAGCGCAGAGTGGCAATAAATCATCCCGCAGGGGTAGCGTCGAGGCATGACCCCCGGACGCCCCGTTCCTCCACCCCTTGGCAAGCCGCTCGTCGTGGCTGACGAGACAGCGGAGGCCGCCCCATCAACACCCGGCGCGCACGGCACGCCGACACTCGCGGCCGCATACGGCGCCACTTCTGCGGACAGCGGTCTTGTCCCGCTGACCGTGGCGCGCCGCGTTCCCAAGGAAGACGACGTCGAGATCCAGATCGATTTCTGCGGCCTCTGCCACTCCGACGTCCACGCGACACGGGGCGAATGGGGGGCCCAGGACTATCCGCTGGTCCCCGGCCACGAAATCGTGGGCCGGGTCCGCAGCGTTGGCTCCGCCGTCGACGACTTCGCACCGGGAGACCTGGTGGGCGTCGGCTGCATGGTGGATTCCTGCCGCGAGTGCGGCAGCTGCCTCGAAGGCCTGGAGCAGTATTGCGAACGCGGAAACGTCGGCACCTATGGGGTGAAGGACGCGCGGAACGGCAACTCCATCACCCAGGGCGGGTACTCCACCTCGGTGGTGGTTGACCGCCGCTTCGTGCTCCGGGTGCCAGAGGGCCTTGACCCTGCAGCGGCGGCGCCGTTGCTCTGCGCGGGCATCACCACCTACTCGCCGCTGCGCTACTTCGACGTCGAGGAGGGGGACGTCGTAGGCGTCGTCGGACTCGGTGGACTGGGCCACATGGCGGTCAAGATTGCGAAGGCCATGGGGGCGCGCGTAGTGGTCTTCACCACCTCGGAGGCCAAGTTCGAGGCGGCAATAGAACTTGGCGCCGACGACGTGATCCTCTCGAAGGATCCCGAGGCAATGGAAGGCGCCAACCGCACCATCGACGTCATTATCGACACTGTTGCGGCGCCCCATGACCTCAACCCGTACTTCCGCACCTTGCGGCTGAATGGGGCCCTCTTCCAATTGGGGCTCCCTCCCACCGACATGCCCCCGGTCAGTCCCGGCGCTCTGATCCGGCGCCGCCTCTCCTATGCAGGCTCGTTGATCGGCGGCATTGCCGAGACCCAGGAAATGCTGGACTTCTGTGCCGAGCACGGCGTAGTAAGCGACGTCGAAGTCGTCACTGCCCGGCAACTCAACGAAGCCTACGACCGCATGGTTGCCGGCGACGTCAAATACCGTTTCGTCCTCGATACCAAGACCCTTCAGCCCGCTTCGGAAAAGGCAGACGTATGAGCACCCTGTTTACCAAGATCATCAACGGCGAGATTCCCGGACGTTTTGTCTGGAAGGACGACGACGTCGTGGGCTTCCTGACCATCGCCCCGCTTACCGACGGCCACACTCTCGTGGTGCCGCGCCAAGAGGTGGACCGCTGGACCGACGTCCCCCCTGAGCTCCTCAACAAAGTCATGTCCGTCGCGCAGACAATCGGCAAGGCACAAGTGGAGGCGTTTGGCGCACCACGGGCAGGACTCTCCGTAGTGGGATTCGAAGTGGAGCACTTCCACGTGCACGTCTTCCCGGCAACGTCCCTGGCCGATTTCGACTTCGGAACCGTAGAGCACAACCCGGACCCTGCGCGGCTCGACGCGAACGCGGCGAAACTCCGCGCCGGCCTCGTCGCCGCCGGGCACCGAGAGTTCGTTCCGGCGGACTGAGGCCGGGAGAAGCCGTCTAGGTGGCAGCACCCTTGCGGTCCGGCGACCCGGTTCCGGGGTGACGCTCGCTCACCTTTGTGGTGTTTTCCCAAACGCTCGCTCACCCCTGGCGGGAATGCGGCGGTATAGGTGAGCGAGCGTCGGGGGAAAGGCGTGTATAGGTGAGCGAGCGTCGGGGGAAAGGCGTGTATAGGTGAGCGAGCGTCGCTACCGTCGCGGGAACCCGTCGCATCCCGGGAGGGAGGGAAGCGCAGGTATTCTGCCCGGCGCCCCGGCTACGCGGGTGCCAGCGCCTGGTTGAGCACGGTCCGGATGCGCTTTTCCGAAACCGAGTAGGCTGTGCCAAGCTCGACGGCGAAAAGGCTCACTCGCAGCTCCTCGATCATCCAGCGCACCCGTGTTAATTCAGCTCCTGCCCGTCGGCCAGGCAGCAGGGCGGAGACGGCGTCGTCGTAGTCGTCCTCCAATGCCTGCACCACCGACATGTTCAGCCCGTCACGCTGGACATTGTTCGGAAGTTTTTCGAGGCGCTTCTCGATTCCGGCCAGATACCGCGGCAACTGGCTCAATTGGGCGTAGCCCGTCCGTGCTACAAAACCGGGGAACACGAGCTGCTCCAGTTGGCTCTTCATGTCGTTGAGCGCACTGATCAAGGCGAGGCTCGTGCTGCCCTTGAGTTGCTTCTCGATCCGCCGGGTGCTCCCCAAGATGCGTTCGACGACGGCGGTCACCGTGAAGACGGTGTCGATCAGCTCCGCACGGACCAGTTCGTACAGGGCATCGAACGCCGCCTTGTCCCAAGGAAGTTCGGCCGGAGTCAGCTTGTCGATGGCCGCCAGGACGCAGTCCGCGATCAAGGCGCTCACCGAGCCGTGAGGGTTCTGGCTGAACGTCAACTTCTCCGTGTTGTTCAGATGTTCCAGGACGTAGCGGTCCGGGGCGGGAACCCGCAGGGCGAGCAGCCGGATAACGCCGCCGCGCATTGCCGGCTCCTGCTCCGCCCGGGTTTGGAACACGCGCAACGCAACGGATTTTCCCTCATCCACGAGAGCGGGAAAGCCCGTGACATCGTGCCCCTTCACCGTGCGCGTCACTTGGCGTTCGATAGCTCCGAAAGTCCACTCGGTCAGCCCGGTTTGCTCGGACAGGAAACCGGCGGACTGCTGGGTCGTCCCGCCGCGGCCGTTTCCGCCGCTGGATCCGGTACCGCCGGCATTTGGGGCGCCCTTCGGACCGTTGGCGCGTGCCGTCGTCGCGGGTGTTGCCCCGAGGGATTCGGCGATGGCCCGGCGGGTGGCCGGGGCCAGCTGTTCCTGGAGTGCGGCGAGGTCCTTGCCTTCGTCGAGCACCTTGCCGCGGCTGTCCACCACTTTGAAGCTGACGCGGAGGTGCGCCGGCACGGCGTCCCAATTCCACGATCCCGGAGGAATGATGTGTCCGCGGATACGGCGCAGCACCAGCTCGAGCGAGGTTTGAAGATCGTCCGAGGCGGGATCGAAGTCGGTTTCCAAGGCAGCAGCCGCTTGCCGGGCCACGTCCGGGGCCGGCACGAAGTTCTTGCGGATCTGTTTGGGCAGCGACTTGATCAAGGCCGTGACGAGTTCCACCCGCTGGCCGGGTATCTGCCATCGGAAGGCGGCGTCGTCGAGCTGGTTGAGGAACAGCACGGGAACCTCGGCTGTGACGCCGTCCGAGGGATTGGGCGGCGAGCCGGGAGCCACGGGATGGAACTCGTAGCTCAGGGGCAGCTCAAAGCCCTTGTGCAGCCAGGTTTTCGGGTAGGCGGAATCGTCCAGGGCTTCGGCGTCCTCGCTGATGAGCAGCGATTGGTCGAAGTCCAACAAGGTGGGGTCCTGCTGGCGGGCTTCCTTCCACCATTTGTCGAAGTGGCGTTCGGAGACCACGTCCTTGCCGATCCTGGCGTCGTAGAACTCGAACAGCGTGTGGTCGTCCACCAGGATGTCCCGGCGGCGCATCCGCGTCTCGAGTTCCTCGATCTCGTGGAGCAAGGCGCGGTTACGGTGGAAGAATTTGTGGTGGGTCTTCCAGTCGCCTTCTACCAGGGCATGCCGGATGAAGAGTTCGCGGCAGAGCTCGGGGTCGATCCTGCCGTAGTTGATGCGGCGGTTCGGGATGATGGGAACTCCGTAGAGCATGACCTTCTCGTGCGCCATGACCGAGCCCGTCCGGGTGGACCAGTGGGGTTCGCTGTAGGAACGCTTCACGAGATCCGGCGCAACCTGCTCGGCCCACAGGGGATCGAATTTCGCCGCGACCCGGGCCCAGAGCCGGCTAGTTTCAACCAACTCCGCGGCCATCACAAAAGCGGGCGACTTCTTGAACAACGCCGAGCCCGGGAAGATGGCGAATCGGCTGCCTCGTGCTCCGGCGTATTCGCGCTTGCGTTCATCCAGCATGCCGATGTGGCTCAGCAGTCCCGAGAGCAGGCTGATGTGGATTCCCTCGTTGTTGCCTACGGGGTCGGCCTCGCGCTTGTTGTCGATAGTGATTCCCAGCGGCTTGGCGAGCTGGCGCAATTGCTGGAAGAGGTCCTGCCATTCGCGGACGCGCAGGTAGTTGATGAACTCGTTCCTGCACAGCCGGCGGAACTGCGTGGAGGAGAGCTCCTGCTGTTTTTCCTGGATGTAGTTCCACAGATTCAGGAATCCAGTGAAGTCCGAGTTCTCGTCCCGGAAGCGCGCGTGCTTCTCGGCGGCAAGCTGCTGCTTATCGCTCGGGCGCTCGCGCGGATCCTGGATGGTCAAGGCCGCTGCCAGGATCATGACTTCCTTGACGCAGCCGCGCTTTCCGGCTTCCACAATCATCCTGCCGAGCCGGGGGTCGACCGGGAGTTGGGCCAACTTCTGCCCGACGGCGGTCAGGCCGCCCCGGTTTTCTGCGCCGCCCCCGGTGCGCGCGTTGCCGCCGTCGATGGCCGGGGGAGCGCCGCCGTCGCCCGTGCGTGCTGCGCTGAGGGCGCCGAGTTCGCGCAGCAGCGTGACGCCGTCGTTGATGGCACGGGAGTCCGGCGGCTCAACAAAGGGGAAGTTCTCGACGTCCTTGGGGCCGCGGGCAACACCCATGGCGGTCATCTGCAGGATGACCGCGGCAAGGTTGGTCCTCAGGATCTCCGGATCAGTGAACGGGGGGCGGGACTCGAAGTCTTCCTCGGAATAGAGCCGGATGGCGATACCTTCGGACACGCGACCGCAGCGGCCGGAACGCTGGCTTGCCGATGCCTGCGAAACACGTTCGATCGGCAGCCGTTGCACTTTGGTGCGGTGCGAGTAACGCGAGATGCGGGCCGTGCCGGTGTCGATGACGTATTTGATGCCCGGCACCGTCAGGGAAGTTTCCGCGACGTTGGTGGCAAGGATGATCCGCCGTTTGCCGCCCGGGTTGAAGACCCTGTGCTGCTCCTGCAGGCTCAAACGGGCAAACAACGGGAGGACCTCCGTGCCCGCCAGCCTGCGGTTGGCTTGGATCCGGCCGTTCAGGGCTTCCGCCGCGTCGCGGATTTCGCGCTCGCCGGAGAAGAACACCAGGATGTCTCCTGGAGCCTCAAGGGCGAGCTCGTCGACGGCGTCGCACACGGCGTCGAGGGGATCGCGGTCCTCCTCAAGCTCGTCGTCGGACGCGTCCTCATCTTCGCCGGAGGCACTGCCGCCGGCCGGTTGGGACAGCGGACGGTAGCGGATTTCCACCGGGTAGGTCCGGCCCGAGACTTCGATGATCGGCGCAGGTTCTTCTTCGCTGCCGAAATGCTTCGCGAAACGCTGGGGGTCGATGGTCGCCGAGGTGATGATGACCTTCAGGTCCGGCCTTTGCGGCAGGATCCGCTTGAGGTAGCCCAGGATGAAGTCGATGTTGAGGCTGCGCTCGTGTGCCTCGTCGATGATGATGGCGCTGTACTTCCGCAGCAACTTGTCCCGCTGGATCTCGGCCAGCAGGATGCCGTCGGTCATCAGCTTGATTTTGGTAGCCCTGCTGACTTCGCCGGTGAAACGGACCTGGAAGCCCACTTCCTGCCCTATCTCCACGCCCATTTCGAAGGCGATGCGTTCGGCAACGGTACGCGCGGCAAGGCGGCGCGGCTGGGTGTGGCCGATCAAGCCCTTGTCCCCGAGGCCGAGTTCCAGGCACATTTTGGGGATCTGGGTGGTCTTGCCGGAACCGGTTTCGCCGGCGATGATGGTCACCTGGTTTGCGGCGATGGCCGCCATCAAGTCCTCGCGGCGCTCGGAGACGGGCAGCTCTGCGGGGTAGGAAATATGAAGTGTCATGGCTGCTGACAGTCTACTGTGGCGGCGCGTCGCCTTGCAGTGAGTGCTTCCCGGCGGCCTTTTCCAATCGCCCGGCCATGGTGCGGGCATATTCCTTGAATTCCTCCGGAGAGATGATCTCAAAGTCCATGTCGAGCGCCGCGAGGTGCGCCGCGGGCTGGGCCAGGCTGTCCCAGCCGGCACGGAGCAGGGTGGCGTTCCCGCCGTCGTCGCTCAAGCTCGCGAGCTGCGGGCCGACGACGGCGGCCACCTCGGCGATGGGGGCGTGGAGGCGCACGACGACGTCGTAACGGTACGGCGAGCGGGTCACGGAGCGCTGGACGTAGTCCGCGAGGTCCTTGGCCGGCAGGGGGCGCGGCACATACTTCTTCCGTTCGGCCGGAAGCGTGGCGATGCGGTCGGCGCGGAACGTGCGCCAGTCTTCCCGGTCCACATCCCACGCGACGAGGTACCAGCGCCGCCCGGTGTCCACCAGCCGGTATGGCTCCACCAGACGCCGGCCGGCGTCGCCGTCAGCCTTGACGTAGTCGAAACTGAGTTGTCGCTTGTCCGCGATCGCCGCAGAGACCACCGTGAGCTGCTGGGGGTCTACCGACGCCGCGTTGCTGGGCAGCGTGGTGACCGCAGCCTTGAGCATCGCGAACTTCGGGCGGAGTCGTGCGGGCAGCACCTGCTCGAGCTTGGCCAAGGCTCGAACCGACGCTTCGCCGATACCGGCGACCGGACCCGCCGCCACGGAGTTGAGCCCCAGTGCGACGGCGAGTGCTTCATTGTCGTCGAGCAGCAACGGCGGGAGCTGCGCCCCGGCGCCCAGCTGGTAGCCGCCGGCTACGCCCGGTGAGGCATGGATGGGGTAGCCGAGGTTCCGGAGCTTGTCGATATCGCGGCGGACCGTGCGCTCGGTGACACCCATCCGCTTGGCCAATGCCGGGCCGGTCCATTCACGCCGGACCTGCAGCAAGGACAGCAATTGCAGGAGCCTCGCGGATGTCTGGATCATGGCATTGAATCTAGCCCACGATGCGGACAAAAGTCGTCCGTGTTCAGGGGCAGACTGTGCTTAGAACGCGCGCAGTGTCCAGCATGAGTTGTTAGGCAGATCCCTCGCCGTCCAGGGCTCGGAACGGTCGGGAAGCCGGCCGCGGCCGTCCCGGAGGACAGCTGAGATGGAAGCGGCGGCAGTGATGATGAGGATGATGAAGAGCAAGACTCCGATGAATTCCATGACTCCATCGTGGTCCTTGTGCACCCCAAGAAACAGTGGCAGAAACGACCCATTTAGGCAATTTTCTGCCACACTGGATCTATGTTGAAAACGGTGGCAATCATTGTTGTTCCCAACTTCTCGATCTTCGAATTCGGGACCGCCTGCGAGGTCTTTGGCATTGACCGCGCGGACCGTGGGAGTGGCGTTCCCGGCTTTGACTTCAGGGTCTGCACTCCCGTCCCCGGAGACGTGAAGATGAAGTCCGGGCTGTCGATGCACGTCGGCCTGGGCCTGGAAGCCACGGCCGATGCCGACCTGGTCATCATGGCTCCATACGGACGGGATGAGGACGTGCCGGAGTCTGTATTGGCTGCGCTACGGGCGGCGCACGCGCGCGGGGCCTGGGTCATGTCAATTTGTTCCGGGGCGTACGCGCTTGCCCGTGCAGGCCTCCTTGACGGGCGCCGCTGCACCACGCACTGGCATTATTCACAGGACCTCGCCAGCAGGTACCCGCAGATTCACGTGGACGAAAATGTGCTCTACGTCCAGGACGGAACGATCATCACAAGTGCCGGCACGGCCGCCGGCATTGACGCCTGCCTGCATCTGATTCGCGTCGAGCTTGGCGCCCACGTTGCTGCCGCCATTGCCCGCGACATGGTCGTTCCGCCGCACCGCGACGGCGGCCAGGCCCAGTTCATCGACCGGCCCATGCCCACGTGCGGCTCTGCGCCCATGGAGGCATTGCTGCGCTGGATGGTGGAGAACCTCGATCGGGACCACAGCGTCAACGAACTGGCGGCCCGGCTGCACATGTCCGCCCGGACCTTCGCCCGCCGGTTCCGGGCCGAAACGGGTGCCACGCCGGCGGCCTGGCTCAACTCGCAACGCGTGCTCCGGGCCCAGGAACTCCTGGAAACCACGGAGCTGAACATCGACGAGGTTGCGCGCGAAGCCGGGTTCGGGCATTCCGTGCTGCTGCGGCACCACTTCGCCAAGGTCCTGGCCACGAGCCCGCAGTCGTACCGCAGGGCTTTCCGTGGCCAGTTGGCGGAGGTTGGCTAGCGGCGGAGGGTCTCGTGTCCCTCTACCTTGGCGTTCTCCACGAGGGTGTGCCATGGCCCGGTGACATCGGTTTCCGGAAGCGTGGCCCGGTGTTGTCCGGCGCGGATCGAATACATGAACCGGTCGGCTTGCCCGGCCGCTCTCCCGGCTGCCTGCGCGGCCGCTAGTGCGCGCGATGGCACCTGGTCCCAAGGGCAGGCCTCCACGATCGGCATCCAGCGTCTCTTGTCTTCGGAAGTGGCGGCATCCACGGTCCAGACGCGTGTGATCGCGGCGACGCCACCGCTGCGCTGGACAGTGATTTTCATGTTCTGCGGCTTCCACTGCTCCGGAGGGTGCTGCTAGAGCTTTACCTTCACAGTTTCCCACGCCTTATGGACTGCGTCATGCTCGTTTGAACCGGCGCCGAAGAGCTCCTCCGCCGACGCCGCTGTGGCCTTTGCGAAGCGTCCGAACGTGCACGTGGCAGGCAGTGAGCCGCTGCTCAGCGTGTTGTACCAGATCTGTCCCGGCGCCTCCCAGGCATTGCCGCCCAGCTCCAGGGCAACAAGGGAGAACGCCCGGTTGGGGATGCCTGAGTTGATGTGCACACCGCCGTTGTCCGCGGTGGTCCGGACGTACTTGTCCATGGAGTCCGGTTGCGGATCCTTGCCGAGCACGTCGTCGTCATACGCAGTCCCTGGTGCTTTCATGGAACGAAGCGCGGTGCCTTGGACGGCGTCGGTGAACAAGCCCTCGCCGATCAGCCAGCTGGCCTCGGCAGCAGATTGCTTTTTGGCATACTGCTCCACAAGCGCCCCGAAAACATCCGACATGGACTCGTTGAGGGCCCCGGCCTGGTTCCGGTAGGCGAGGGCCGCCGTGTACTGGGTGACGCCGTGGGCGAGCTCGTGCCCTATCACGCTGAGCGACGTCGTGAACCTTTGGAAGATCTCGCCATCGCCGTCACCGAAGACCATTTGGCTGCCGTTCCAGAAGGCGTTGTCGTACAGCTCGCCGTAGTGGACAGTGGCATCGAGTTTCAGCCCGGCGCCGTCGATCGAATTCCGGCTGAACGCCTCGGCAAAAAGCGCGTGGGTTTCGCCCAGTCCGTCGTAGGCTTCATCGGCGGCAGCGTCGCCCGTCGCCGGACCTTTCTCCTTGCGGACAAGCGTCCCCGGCAAAGCCTCGGTGGAGCCGGCGTCGTAGATGGTCCGCTTGGGCGGGCCGGGCTTCGCCTGGCGCGCCGTGGGCACAGGGACTGGCACCGGAAGCGCCCGGACCGCCTGGAGGTTCTTGATGTGCAGCAGGGATTCCTTGGCCGCGCGGGCAATCACCCGCAGGCGGGGCTCGTGCTGGGCCGCCAGCCTTCGCAGCATGTAGGGAGGAATGATGGAACAAATCACGGCGAACCCTTTCGTACCTGTTGGACGGGTACGAACAGCTTAGGAGCGGCCACCGACTTTTTTGGCAGGCCCGGTGCGGCATGTCCCCGGCAACGCGGACAGGCAAAGAAAAACCCCGCCGGTTCCTTGAACTGGCGGGGTTTTCTGTTGTGCCCTCGATAGGATTCGAACCTACGGCCTTCTGCTCCGGAGGCAGACGCTCTATCCCCTGAGCTACGAGGGCATCCGGGGCTCCCGTCCGTTGCCGGAGGGACGTCCACGAGCTTAGCAGGTCACCGCGCCGCAATGGAAAACGGGCGGGGGCGAGCCGTCAGTAGCCCGCGAAAGCGTCCACATGGATTCGTCGGGCTCCGGCATGGCGGGCGGCGGAGCGAAGGGTGTCCACGTTTGCCGGGGACCCGGAGACGTACACTTCCCGCTCGGCGACATCGGGGATCAGCTCCCGCAGGGAGTCGCCGTCGATGCGGCTCCGCCCGGCGTCGTGCATGAACGACGGCGGGGAACCGTCCGAAAGGCGGGCGATGACCCGTGCGCCGGAGGCCGCCAGGACATCGCTCCCGGCTAGTTCGGCGGCACTGGGGGCGAGATACAACACGACGATGTCCCTTCGCGCGGAGTCGCCGGACGCCAGCTGGGAAAGAAAAGGGGCAATCCCGATTCCCGCCGCGATGAGCAGCACGGGTTTGCCGGCGTCGGGCGGTAGGACAAAGTCGCCGCCCACCGCGGTTCCTTGGACGCACTGTCCAGGCTCAAGCGCGAGCAACGCGCGCTTGGCGGCCGAGACAGGTTCCGCCGTGCCGACGCCGAATGTCATTTCGGGCGAGTCCGGCGCGCTGGTGATGCTGAAGACCCGTCGCCGTCCTTTCCCGTCCGAGCGAGCGTGCGGAAGGTTGAGTTCCATGAACTGCCCCGGCAGGAAACGGACGGGCCGTCGTGGCTCAAAACGGAATTCGGTGGTGAAGGGCGTCATCGGACGCGAACCCTTGTACGTCAGCATGATTCCGCCGCGCTGTCCCACGAGAAAGGCGAGGAGGTTCCCGATGAGCAGTGCGAGCTCGGGCGAATTGGCGACGACGCCCGCCAGGTTGTAGGGCACCGCAAACAACAAGGCCACGACGGCGGCCAGTGCCACTTGTTGCCATCGGCGGGGAGGCAGGGTGAGGGGCTCGGTGAGCATGAAGCCGACGAAAAACAGCAACGGCTGCTGCGCGATCGGTTGCCACACAGCGGAGCCGAAGCTCATTCCGCCCCGGAGGAGCACGGCGCAGACCACCGACAGCGCCACCACCAGGAAAGCGCAGGCCATGAGCACCTTCAGCGTCCGGTAGAGCACCAGCGCCACGCCGGGGACCAGGAGCCACAGCATGGCCGGGGTTGCTGCCCACCACGTGGCGATGTTCAAACCCGTCAGCCCTGCGATGAAGGCGCCCGCCGCGGCGGGATTGAAAATATGCCGTCCGCGGAAGGCCAGGACGTATTTGGATGCCGAGGCGATGACACATGCCACGGCGACACCGGCGAGATCCGGGATCTGGACCGAGGGAATCAGCTCGGTGGGCCAGAACAGGAAGTACAACAGAAGGCCTGTGATGAGCGAGGACTCCGAATGCGGCTGCACCTTGAAGAGCATGGCCACGAGCCTGTTCGATGCGTACGTCAGACCCAGGCACAGCACGAGGTGGACCAGCATCTCAGGCAGCCCGAAGCTTAGCCACCCCAAGGCGTTCAACACCAGGCTGTACACCGCGAGTACGGCAAGGACCCAGAGGATCAGCCGGTACATCGTGAAACGGCCGAGCCAGGCATCCACTCGCGCTTTGATGGCAATCATGAGAACAGTGTCCCTTCGAAGCCGGCCGAATAGGCGGCGTGTCCGTCCGAATAAACCTTGAGCCAGGAGAATTCGAATTCTCCCTCAAGCACCTTCGGATCCACCATGAAAAGCGCCGTGGCCAGGGCATCGGCTTCCACTGCGGTGGCAGCCATGGTCCACGTGGCCACCACGGTCTCTATCGGGCGACCAGTCGCGCCGTCGAGGACATGGTGCAGCCCGTCGCCCCACGCGCGGCGGTTGGCGGCGGAGGCGCACAGCGCGCCGTCGTGGAGTTCGACGACGCCGATCGCCTGGGTGGGGTCGTACGGGTGTTCGAGGGCCACGCCCAACGGTTCCGCCCCGGAATGGAGCATGTCGCCGCTGGCATCGACAAGGAACTCCGTGATTCCCGCTGAGCGCAGGACCGCTGCCGCAAGGTCCACCAGCTGGCCCTTCCCGGCAGCACCGATGTCCAGGACCACGGGTGCGGAAGCGGAGATCGTCGTACCCTTCCAGGCGAGGACGTCTTCCCACCGCGGTGCCGCCACCGGGTGGCCGAGGGGCCGCAAGGCATAGCCCGCACCGTAGCCCAGTCGCTCGAGGCTGCCGCCGATGAGCGGCGTCATGGCGCCGTTGCTGAGGCGGTACAGCTTTTTGAATAGCTGTTCCAGCTCTCCTGCCCCGGCCGGGAGGGTGACGGTGCCGGCTTCACGGGCGAGCGCTGCAACCAGGGAGTCGTCCCGGAAACGCGAATAGCTTCGGTCGTAGTCCTCCACGACGCCGAGCAGGCTGACACGCACCCTGTCCGGGAGTTCCTCCGGCGTCGAGATTTCCCATCTGGTCCCGATACCGTCGAAGCTGAAAACGCTCCAGCCCGTGTGCGTCATGCGCCTACTTGGCCTCGGACTTGATGGTTTCCACGGCCTTGTTGAATCCTTCGCTGGTCAGCGAGGAGCCGGCAACCTTTGAGACGTTGATCTCGTCCAGTTTCTTTCCGACCACCTGCGCGGCGATGCCGTTCTTGAACTGCCCTTGGAATTCCTTGGTGTTCGGGTTGTTGGCATGGACGGTGATGTCCACCGCGGAAATAGTGCTGCCGGCCAAGGTCAGCTTGACGCCCACGGTTTCACCGCCATTGGGTGAAATGTAGTCACCGTCCGCGCTGTAGGTACCGTCCTTGTACGGGCCGGAGATCGTGGAGGTCTTTTGCGGGGTGCTGCCTTGGGCCGAGGGGGCGCAAGCTGCCACCGAACTGGCCAGGGAGAGGCCGGCGGCGCCCACCAGAAGGCCCTTGCGGAGTGGCGTAGTCATGGTTCTGCTCGTTTCAACTGGACTCGAAAAGGGTCAATGCACATTGCTCCGGGCCGTGGGCCGATCACACCATTGACGTTGATTTCAGCCTATCGGTTCAGTCTGGGAGCTCTACTGGCCGAAGCTGAGCGTCGGCTGGGTGCGCGCTGGTGCCCGCGTGTGCGCATTGCTAAGCATAAGAATTCCACCACTTGCAAGCCCCACCGGTAGGCTAGACAGGTGACTCCCGAAGAACTCTCAGCCGCCATATCCGCCTGCCTGAAAGACGCGGTCGCCGCCGGCGAGCTTGCGCTTTCAGAATCTGCCCTCCCCGAGGATGTGCGCGTGGAGCGACCGAAGAACCGGGAGCACGGCGACTGGGCCACGAACATTGCCTTGCAGCTTGCCAAGCACGCCGGGACCAACCCGCGTGAATTCGCGACGATACTGGGCAAGCGCCTGGAAGCGATTGACGGCGTCACTGCCGTGGACATCGCGGGCCCGGGCTTCCTTAACATCACCGTGGATGCGGCCGCCGCCGGCGCGCTGGCCAAGGTCATCGTCGGGGCGGGAAGCTCCTACGGAACCAACCAGGCGCTCGCAGGCCATGTGGTCAACATGGAATTCGTCTCGGCCAACCCCACGGGACCGCTGCACATCGGCCACACGCGCTGGGCCGCCCTGGGCGATTCCATTGCCCGCGTCCTCCGCGCCTCCGGTGCGGAGGTCACCGCGGAGTACTACATCAACGACGCCGGCTCGCAGATGAACGTTTTCGCGAACTCCGTACTGTCCCGCCTGCACGGACGCGGCGTTCCTGAGGGTGGCTACCCGGGTGAGTACATCCGGGAACTCGGCGACGAGGTCCTCAAGGCCCATCCGGCAATCCGCGAGCTGACCGACGAGGCAGCATTGCCCGTGATCCGTTCCGCCGCCTACAAGGCCCAGATGAAGGACATCAAGGACACCCTGGCCGGGTTCGGCGTTGCTTTCGATGTCTTCTTCTCCGAGCAGGAACTGCACGACGGCGGTGCGATCGAATCGGCCGTTGCCCGCCTCCGGGAGCAGGGCCACGTGTTCGACGACGGCGGGGCAGTCTGGCTGCGCACCACGGACTTCGGCGACGACAAGGACCGCGTGATGATCCGGGCCAACGGCGAACCCACGTATTTCGCCGCCGATGCCGCCTACTACCTGTCGAAGAAGGACCGCGGCTTCACGGAGAAGATCTACCTGCTCGGGGCCGACCACCACGGCTACATCAACCGGCTCAAGGCCATTGCCGCGTGTGCGGGCGATGACCCCGAGGTCAACATCGAGGTCCTGATCGGCCAGCTGGTCTCCGTCAACGGTGCCAAGCTGTCCAAGCGTGCCGGCAACATCATCGAGCTCAAGGACCTTATCGAGTGGCTCGGGAAGGACGCGGTGCGTTACTCGCTCGCGCGCTTCCCCGCCGATTCGCCGCTGACACTGGATCCGGAACTGCTGAAGAAGAACAGCAACGAAAACCCTGTGTTCTACGTTCAGTACGCGCACGCCCGCTCCCGCGGCACGGCACGCAACGCGATCGAGGCCGGCGTCGACCACAGCGCGTTCGACGCGTCCCTGTTGGACCACGCCACCGAGAACGAGCTGCTGTCCTACCTCGGCAGCTACCCGTCCATCGTGGCCAAGGCCGCGGAGCTGCGCGAACCGCACCGTGTGGCCCGCCACCTCGAGGTCATTGCCGGCGCCTACCACCGCTGGTACGACGCCTGCCGCGTTTCGCCGCTCGGCGACGAACCCGTCCAGGACGTCAACCGCACACGGCTTTGGCTCAACGACGCCACGAGCCAGGTGCTGGCCAACGGACTTGAACTCCTTGGCGTTTCAGCTCCGGAACGGATGTGATCGGCATGCAGCAAACCCCCAGCAACGCCGCAGGCTCGCCCCTTGCCCCCGAATGGCTTGCCGTCCCGGACGACGTCAACGCGCTTCACACACCGATGTGGGCCGAAGGAGTCCGGAGGAACGACGACGGCGAACTCGCCATTGACGGGGTTCCTGTCAGTGACCTCAAGGCGGAGTTCGGCACCCCGTTGTTCGTCATGAGCGAGGGCGATTTCCGTGCCCGCGCCCGCTCCTTCAAGGATGCCTTTGACGCAGCTTTCGAGGACATCTGCGGGGGAGTGGACGTCTACTACGCCGGTAAGTCCTTCTTGTGCACTGCGGTGGCCAGCTGGGTGGCCGAGGAAGGCCTGCGCCTGGACACGTGCTCAGGCGGCGAACTCGCCGTCGCGGCCCGCGCCGGCATCGACGGCGCCAACCTGGGGCTGCACGGCAACAACAAATCCGACGCCGAGATCAACCGGGCGCTGGACATGAAGCTCGGACGCATCGTGGTGGACAGCCTCGATGAGCTTGAGCGGGTTGCCAAAATTGCGTCCGGCCGCGGCGAGACGGCGAAGGTCTTGCTGCGGCTGACTCCCGGCGTCCACGCCCACACCCACGAATTCATCGCCACAGCCCACGAGGACCAAAAATTCGGTCTCTCCATGGCCGGGGATACGACCGAGTCAGCCGGCCTCTCGGCCGCCGAAGAAGCCGTTGCTGCGGCCACCTCGTACTCCAACGTGGAACTCCTGGGCCTGCATTGCCACATCGGTTCCCAGATCTTCGAGCCCGACGGATTCGCCCTGGCAGCCGAGAAGCTGTTGGGATTCCTCGCCGCGATGCAGGCGAAGTACTCCATCGTCTTGCCGGAACTGGACCTGGGCGGCGGCTACGGCATCGCCTACACGCCCGTGGACACGCCCCGCCCCCCGGCCGAAATCGCGCGGGCGATGGCCGCCGTCGTACGCTCCAAGTGCGCTGAGCTTGGCATCAGCTCGCCGCGCATTTCGATCGAACCGGGCCGCGCAATCGTGGGCACCAGCACCTTCACCTTGTACGAGGTCGGGACGCTGAAAACGGTTCGCGTCGATGCGCCTGGCGGGACAGCAGGGCAGGAAAACGTTACGTTCCCGCGCCGCTATGTGTCGGTGGATGGCGGCATGAGCGATAACGCCCGTCCGGTGCTGTACGACGCGGATTATTCGGCCATTCTCGCCTCTCGGACCTCGGACGCCGCCCCGCAACTGTCCCGAGTAGTGGGCAAACATTGCGAGAGCGGCGACATAGTTGTTAGAGATGTATATCTGCCCGAAGACGTGGCAGCCGGTGATCTGCTCGCTGTACCGGGAACCGGCGCTTACTGCTGGGCCCTCTCAAGCAACTACAACTATCTGGCCAGGCCTGGCGTTGTCGCTGTGCGCAATGGATCCGCCCGGCTGATCGTCCGCGGGGAAACCGAAGAAGATCTCTTGAACCGCGACATGGGAGTGGCGAATGTCTGAAGTGCGAACCCTGAAGGTGGCCCTGCTGGGCTGTGGCAACGTGGGAGCCCAGGTAGCGCGGATTCTCCTGGACGACGCCGACGCCCTTGCGGCCCGCACTGGCGCACGCTTGCAGCTGTCCGGCATCGCCGTGCGAAACATTGATTCAGAGCGCGACGTCGAATTGCCGCGCGATCTGTTCACCACCGACGCCGACACCTTGGTCAAGGACGCCGACCTGGTGATCGAACTCATGGGAGGCATCGAGCCCGCCCGTTCGCTCATCCTGACCGCCATGCAGAACGGCGCCTGTGTCGTGACCGGCAACAAGGCGCTTCTGGCACAGGATGGCCCCACGCTCTATGAAGAGGCCGACAAGGCCGGCGTCCAGCTCTCCTATGAGGCCGCCGTCGCCGGAGCCATTCCGATCCTGCGCCCCATCCGTGACAGCCTCTCCGGCGACCGCATCACCCGGGTCCTGGGCATCGTGAACGGCACCACCAACTTCATCCTCGACCAGATGGACAGCACCGGTGCGCAGTTCGCTGACGCGCTGGCCGAGGCCCAACGGCTCGGATACGCGGAAGCCGATCCGACTGCCGACGTCGAAGGCCATGACGCTGCGGCCAAGGCCGCCATCCTCGCGTCGTTGTCCTTCCACACGCGCTTCGCCCTCGAAGACGTCTACTGCGAAGGCATCACCAAGGTCAGCGCAGCCGACATTGCTGCCGCAAAGGAAGCAGGCTTCGTCATCAAGCTGCTGGCCATCGCCGAGAAGATCACCAATGCAAACGGCGACGGCGGCATTTCAGTCCGCGTCCACCCCACTCTCCTGCCTCGCGAACACCCGCTTGCAGCCGTTCGCGGTGCGTTCAACGCCGTCTTCATCGAGGCCGAGAACGCCGGGGAGCTAATGTTCTACGGCCAGGGCGCCGGCGGAACCCCGACGGCGTCTGCCGTCCTGGGCGATCTCGTCTCAGCGGCGCGCCGGGTGGTGCTTGGCGGTCCGGGTCGTACCGAGACAACCACCGGCTACGTGCCCGCGCTGCCGATCGATGCGTCGACCACGAGTTACTACATCGGCCTCGACGTTGCCGACCAGGCCGGCGTGCTGGCCCGGATCACCCACATCTTTGCCGAGCACGGCGTATCGATTGAAATCATGCGCCAGACGATCCACCGCGACGCCGCCTCGAAGGTTGAGTCGGCCGAGCTGAAGATCGTCACCCATCGCGCATCCGAAGCCGCACTCGCGGCAACCGTCGAGGCCGTCAAGGGCCTGGACGTCATCAATTCTGTGACATCCGTCCTGCGGGTAGAAGGGGTCTAAGTGGCTCACCAATGGCGCGGAGTAATCCGCGAATACGCTGATCGTTTGCCTGTAACGGAAGCCACGAAGGTGATTACCCTCGGCGAGGGCGGAACGCCGCTCGTTTACGCGCAGAAGCTCTCGGAACTCACCGGATCCACTGTGTACCTGAAGGTGGAGGGCATGAACCCCACCGGATCCTTCAAGGACCGCGGCATGACCATGGCCATGACGGCGGCTGTCGAAGCAGGCGCCAAAGCCGTTGTCTGCGCCTCCACGGGCAACACCTCGGCCTCGGCCGCAGCCTATGCCACGGCCGCCGGGCTGAAGTGCGCCGTTTTGGTCCCCGAAGGCAAGATCTCCATGGGCAAGCTCAGCCAGGCGATCGCCCACGGCGCCACGCTCCTGCAGGTGGACGGCAACTTCGACAACTGCCTGGACATCGCCCGCAAGCTCGGCGAGTCCTACCCGGTGTTCCTCGTGAACTCCGTCAACCCGGCGCGAATCCAGGGCCAGAAGACCGGTGCCTTCGAAATCGTCGACGCCCTCGGAGACGCTCCGGACATCCACGTCCTCCCGGTGGGCAACGCGGGCAACATCAGCGCGTACTGGAAGGGTTACAAGGAGTACTCCGCGCCCTTCGAGTCCGCAACCGCCGGCACCCTTCCCGCTGTCTCCACCAAGACGCCGGCCATGTGGGGATTCCAGGCAGCAGGCGCGGCACCGTTCGTGGCAGGCCACCCCATCACCGAACCGGACACGATCGCCACGGCCATCCGCATCGGAAACCCGGCATCCTGGGACACCGCCATCGCGGCACGCGATGAATCCGGCGGCTTCATCGACGCCGTGACCGACGAGGAAATCCTCGATGCCCACCGCTGGCTCTCCGCCAAGGAAGGCGTCTTCGTCGAACCCGGTTCCGCGGCAGGCGTAGCCGGCCTCATCAAGAAGCACGCCGCAGGCGAGGTTCCCACCGGCAAGACGATCGTCATCACCGTCACCGGACACGGACTCAAAGACCCGCAGTGGGCTCTCCGCACCGAAGACGGCAGCGAGGTCCAGCCGGTCAAGGTGCCGAACGACGTCGTGACCGTGGCATCCGAACTGGGACTGGAAGAAAACTAAGAGTGGAAACCACGCAGCCCACCGCGACCGGTCTCAAGCTTGTCGCGGCAGGCCAGCGGCTGACCGTCAGGGTCCCGGGTACCAGCGCCAACCTGGGCCCCGGCTATGACAGCCTCGGCCTGGCATTGTCGATCTACGACACCCTGACTGTCGAAACACTCACCACCGGAGAGCTCGAGTTCGAGCTCTCCGGTGAGGGAGCAGACACCCTTCCTCGCGATGCCAGCCACCTGGTTGTGCGCGCCCTCAACACGGCCTTGGAACGACTCGGTTTCCGGCACAGCGGTCTCAAGATCACCGCGGACAACGTCAACCCGCACGGCCGCGGACTTGGCTCCTCGGCCTCGGCGGTGGTTGCTGCCGTTACCGCGGCCAACGCCTTGGTGCCCGAATCCGCCCAGCGTGACCGCGAATGGATCCTGCAACTCACGAGCGAGATGGAAGGGCACCCGGACAACGTCGCACCCGCGATTTTCGGCGGACTGGCCTTGTCATGGCAGGACAGCGAGCAGTACAGCAGCACCCGCGCAGAAGTGATTCCGTCGGTCATCCCGATCGTCGCCGTGCCTGACTACGAACTGTCAACCGAAACCGCCAGAGGTTTGCTGCCTGCTTCCATCGGCCACCACGCAGCAGCGATGAACTCAGGACGCGCGGCCCTCCTGATCCACGCGTTGACGGCAGACCCCCGTTTCCTGCTTCCCGGAACCGAGGACTACCTGCACCAGAGCTACCGTGCAGAGGCAATGCGGCCAAGCGCGGCGCTGATCACGGCATTGCGGTCGGCGGGCCATGCAGCTGTCGTTTCAGGGGCGGGGCCTACAGTTCTGGCATTGGCCAACGGCGCGGACGAAGCCGGGGCGATTGCCGAATTGATTAACTCGTTCACCGCGGACAACACTCCGGACGTTGCCTGGCGCGTGATGACACTGGCAGTGGACGTTGAAGGTGCTAGAGTGGACTTGCACCGGCGGTAGAACCGCGGGCAGTTCCCTGACATTGGATCCCGGCTAAATGCCGTTCCCGTCTCATACTGTGTCGAAGTCTGCCGGTGTCGTCTCCTTATCGGCCTGTCGCAGGTGCCACAGAACCCTTTCTGTTACCCGAACCGTCAGCCCGCGCCCCGCCCGCCGGAGCATCGAAGACGTATTAGTATCCGGCCCTGCTGAAACTAACCCGGCAAGACCGAAATCACGGCTGCAGATCTGAACTGCAGTCCAGAACAAATCATCGCGTCCAGCTCTAGGTCTGGACGCCGTCGAGGGGGAAGGATCCTTCGTGACAGAAACCACTGAGCTGGCTTCAGCTGTGGACACAACATCTTCTGCAGCTGAATCAACGGCCGCAACCGCTAAGAGCAGCGGCCTTGCAGGCCTCAAGCTCGCGCAGCTCCAGGCTCTCGCCAGTCAGCTGGGCATTTCGGGCGGATCCCGTATGCGCAAGGGGGACTTGGTCTCGGCTATTTCGGCCCACCGTGCCGGTGCAACCACCAGCAAGGCTCCCACTGCGGCCAAGGCCGTGGCAGCAAAAGCCGCGCCTGCAGCCCCGGAAGCTGAGACCTCAGCCGCACCTGCCGCAGCATCCACCGAAGCTCCTGCGCAGGACGGCACCCGGGCACGTGGCCGTGGCCGAAGCCGTCGCGCCACCAGCGATGGTGTTGTTGCCGCTCCTGCCGCCGCGGAAACCGCGGAAGCTCCCGCCGTCGCCGTCGAGCCCGCTCCCGTCGCCGAAGCAAGCGAGGCCGCCGGCGAACGCCGCCAGCCGCGCACGCGGAACCGTCGTCGTGGAGAGGCCGCTCCTGCGGAGGCCGGTGAAGCCGGTGAGACCCGCGCTGCCGAGCAGCCCCAGGCCGAACAGCCCCGCGTAGAGCAGCGTCAGGCCGAGCAGCGTCAGCCCGAGCAGCGTCAGCCCGAGCAGCGTCAGCCCGAGCAGCGTCAGGCCGAACAGCGCCAGCCGGAGCAGCGTCAGGCCGATCAGCGTCAGGCACAGCCGCGCCAGGGAGACCAGGCTTCGGTCGAAGCCGGCGAACCCGGCCAGCGCGAACGCCGCGACAACACCCGTACGCGTCGTGAAGACACGAACGAGGGCGATGACACCGGCAACCGCCGCAATCGTCGCAACCGCCGCGACCGCAACGATCGCCAGGGTCCGCAGGACAACCGTGACAACCGCGACGGAAACACCCGCAGCGACCGCTTCCGCGACCGCAACGAACGCCGCCGCGGCCGCGGACAGGGACCGGACGTCGACGATGTCGAGGTCACCGAGGACGACGTCCTGCTGCCGGTTGCCGGCATCCTGGATGTACTCGAGAACTACGCGTTCATCCGCACTTCCGGTTACCTGCCCGGCGCAAACGACGTGTACGTGTCCCTCGCCCAGGTCAAGAAGTACAACCTGCGCAAGGGTGACGCCGTCGTCGGCGCAATCCGCGCCCCGCGTGACGGCGAGGACCGCAGCCAGCAGACCGCGCGCCAGAAGTTCAACGCGCTCGTCCGCGTCACGTCGGTCAACGGCAAGACGCCCGAAGAGCTCAAGGACCGCGTCGAATTCGCCAAGCTCGTCCCGCTGTACCCGTCCGAGCGCCTGCGCCTCGAAACGGATCCCAAGAAGATCGGCCCGCGCGTCATCGACCTCGTGGCCCCGATCGGCAAGGGCCAGCGCGGCCTGATCGTCTCACCGCCCAAGGCCGGCAAGACGCTCATCCTGCAGTCCATCGCCAACGCGATCACCACCAACAATCCTGAGGTCCACCTCATGATGGTGCTGGTCGACGAACGTCCTGAAGAAGTCACGGACATGCAGCGCACCGTCAAGGGTGAGGTCATTGCCTCTACCTTCGACCGTCCCGCCGATGACCACACCACGGTTGCCGAGCTTTCCATCGAACGCGCCAAGCGCCTCGTGGAAATGGGCATGGACGTGGTGGTCCTCCTGGATTCCATGACCCGCCTGGGCCGCGCCTACAACCTGGCAGCACCGGCCTCCGGCCGTATCCTGTCCGGTGGCGTCGACTCCGCTGCGCTCTACCCGCCGAAGCGCTTCTTTGGTGCTGCGCGCAACATCGAAAACGGCGGCTCGCTCACCATCCTGGCAACCGCGCTCGTGGAGACCGGTTCCAAGATGGACGAAGTCATCTTCGAAGAGTTCAAGGGCACGGGCAACATGGAGCTCCGACTGTCCCGCCAGCTGGCGGACAAGCGCATCTTCCCGGCCGTGGACGTCAACGCTTCGGGTACCCGTCGCGAAGAGAACCTGCTTTCGCCTGAAGAAGTCAAGATCATGTGGAAGCTGCGCCGCGTCCTGTCCGGACTCGAGACCCAGCAGAGCCTTGAACTCTTGACTAACAAGATCCGGGAGACCGGGAGCAACGTCGAGTTCCTCATGCAGGTTCAGAAGACGACTCTTGGAGCCAAGTCGGATAACGACAAATAGCTGTTTTAGGGGCGGGTGCTGGTTCGTTCGTGCGGTTGATTCCGCGCGGATGTTCCGCCCCCGCCCCTTCCCGTTGCAACGCGGGGTCACTTACGGCCCATGCCGGGGGCCTGGATGGGCCGTAAGTGACCCCGCGTTGCAGTTATTAGACTTGTAGAAGTCGAAAGAGGTTTTGAAATGTTTGAGTCCGTACAGGGATTGCTTGATGAGCATGCTGCTATCCAGGCGCAGTTGAGTGATCCTGCCGTTTATGCCGACCAGGCTTTGGCCCGCAAGTTGGGGCGGCGCTCTGCCCAGTTGCAGGGCATCGTTGAGGCGTACAACCGTTGGCGCGGGCTCATGGACGATCTCCAAGCAGCCAAGGAAATGGCTTCCGAGGACGCCGAATTTGCCGCCGAGGTAGACGAAATCGAGGCGAAGCTTCCGGCCGCGCAGGAGAAATTGCGGCGGTTGCTGATCCCTCGCGATCCCGACGACGCCCGCAACGTCATTCTTGAGGTCAAAGGCGGCGAGGGCGGCGACGAAGCTGCGCTGTTCGCCGGGGACCTGCTGCGCATGTACATGCGTTACGCGGAGTCCCGCGGCTGGAAGACCGAACTCATCTCGGCCACGGAATCGGATCTGGGCGGCTACAAGGACGTCCAGATGGCCGTCAAGGGCAACTCGAACGATCCCGCTGAGGGCGTTTATGCCCGCTTGAAGTTCGAAGGCGGCGTGCACCGCGTCCAGCGTGTCCCTGTCACCGAGTCGCAGGGCCGCATCCACACTTCCGCGGCCGGCGTACTCGTGCTCCCCGAAGTGGATGAGCCCGAAGAACTCGAAATCAACCAGAACGACCTCAAGATCGACGTCTACAGGTCCTCGGGTCCCGGCGGCCAGTCCGTCAACACCACGGACTCGGCAGTCCGCATCACCCACTTGCCTACCGGGATCGTGGTGGCCATGCAGAACGAAAAGTCCCAGCTCCAGAACCGCGAAGCCGGCATGCGCGTCCTCCGTGCCCGTATCCTCGCCCACCAGCAGGAGCAGATCGACGCCGAGAACTCGGCCCAGCGCAAGTCGCAGATCCGCACCATGGACCGTTCGGAGCGCATCCGTACGTATAACTTCCCGGAAAACCGGATTGCCGACCACCGTACCGGCTACAAGGCCTACAATCTCGACGCCGTCATGAATGGTGACCTGGAACCGGTCATCCAATCGGCCATCGAGATGGATGAACAGTCGCGCCTGGATGCCCTGGGCGAGTAACAGCCTGCAAGGAACTTCATGACGCTCTTTCCGGGCCAAAGCCTCGCCGACGCCGTCCGCGAGGCAACAATCATCCTGTCCGACGCCGGAGTCCCCACACCGCGCGTGGACGCGGAACTCCTCGCCGAACATCTCCTGGGTGTCGGCCTCGGCCGCTTGCGCGCCATGCTGCTTGGCGATTCCGCCGCCCCGGAAGGCTACGCGGACTTGGTGGCCGAGCGCGCCCAGCGCGTTCCGCTCCAGCACATCACCGGCGTCGCGCACTTCCGCTACCTCACGCTCGCCGTGGGCCCGGGCGTGTTCATTCCGCGGCCGGAAACGGAATCCGTCGTCCAGCTTGTCATCGACCACCTCCAAGGAATCCAGCACCCCAAAGTGGTTGATCTTGGCACCGGCTCCGGCGCCATCGCAGCCTCGATCGCCCACGAAGTACCTGGGGCCGAGGTCCACGCCGTCGAATTCAGCACGTTCGCCCATGCCTGGGCCGCGAAGAACCTGAAGCCCCTCGGGGTGAAGCTCGTTCAAGGCGACCTCAGGAATGCCTTGCCCGAACACGACGGAACTTTCGACGTCGTCGTTTCCAATCCGCCCTACATCCCGGCTGAAGCAATTCCGAACGAACCTGAAGTGGCACTGCACGATCCGCCGGAGGCGCTTTACGGCGGGGGAGCGGACGGAATGGAGCTTCCGACGGCGGCTGCCGCCTCGGCTGCGCGGCTCCTCAAGAGCGGTGGCTACTTCGTGATGGAGCATGCGGAGGTGCAGGCAGGGTGGATTTCCGAACATCTGAAGTCTGCAGGCTGCTGGACGCAAGTCGCCACCCACCTCGATCTCAACAGCAAGGAACGTGCCACGAGCGCAGTATTGGCAATCGACGCCTCGCGGGAATGAAAGAATAGCCCTGTGACCACAAGCTACAACTGCACGTCAGAGGAACAACGCGCCGAAGGCCTGGAGCATGCGCAGCGCGCCATCAGCGAGAAAAAGTGTGTCGTCATGCCGACGGACACCGTCTACGGCATTGCCGCTGACGCCTTCTCGCCGCAAGCCGTGACCATGCTGCTTGTCTCGAAAGGCCGTGGCCGCCATATGCCGCCACCGGTGCTGATCCCGCGGCTCAACGCGCTGGACGGGCTGGCGACCGATGTATCGGAAGAAGCCCGCAAATTGGCAGAAGCCTTCTGGCCCGGCGGCGTGACGCTGATCTTCCACGCCCAGCCGTCCCTGGATTGGGACCTGGGGGAGACCCGCGGAACCGTGGCCCTGCGCATGCCTGACGACGAAATTGCGCTCGAACTGCTCAACCGCACCGGCCCGCTGGCTGTGTCCTCGGCAAATCGCACCGGTCAGCCGGCAGCGCAGACAGCCTCCGAGGCGAGGACCCAGCTTGCTGAATCGGTCGAGGTATACCTTGAGGGCGGCTTCCGGCCTGTCGAGGGAACCGAGTCCGTGGCGTCCACGATTGTCGACGCCACCACCCTGCCGCTCCGTGTGGTCCGCGATGGTGCCATTTCCCTGGAACGCCTTCGCGAAATTGTTCCCGGAGTGCTGGCCCTTGGAGAAGCCGCGCCGGAAACTGCAGCGGCGACTGAAGCCGCGCCGGAAACTGCAGCGGCGCCTGAAACCGCCCCTGAAACCGAACCGGCGACTGAGACAGAAACGGCCCCGGGGGAACAAGCTGGGACTGTTGTCCACACGGAGACCAGGGCCGAATGAGCCTGGTCCGGGATCGTGTTCCCCTTCTGGACGTAGATGTCACCGCACTATGCGCCGACGAACTCATTGAGGCCATCAGCGGGTACGTTTCGGACGGCACCACCAAGGTTGTCCTTGGACACAATCTGCACAGTGTCACGCTGTTTCATTCGAGCCCGGATTTCCGCCGCCTCTATGAACGCAGCGATGTGGTGCTCATGGATGGTGCGCCTGTCGCCATGCTCTGGGGACTAGGGCGCCGCACCGGCTCAAGAGACGATGGAGCGGGGTTGATGGAATACCGTTTGGGATCCACTGACTGGGTGCCGGCGCTCGGCGGCGTCGAAGGACTCCGCCGGATCGCCGTCGTGGGCGCCGGCCCCGAGGCCAACAGCAAGACGGTGGAGCGCCTCCGCAAAATCGTGCCCGGCGCCGAGGTCTCCGGGCGGCCCGGTGAGAATTGGAACGATGCCAGCGAAGAGGCCGCCGTCGCCTGGCTCGCGGAATTCCGTCCGCAGCTCGTGCTTCTTGGCCTTGGAATGCCATTGCAGGAATCGGTCTTGCACCGCCGCTTGGACGAGCTTCCGCCTGCGGTCTACTGCACGGTCGGCGGCGCCATCGAGCAGCTGGCGGGCCTCCAGAAGCTCGCTCCACGCTGGCTGGGCCGTCTCGGGCTCGAATGGGCCTGGCGGCTCGTCCTGCATCCGGGACGCGTCGCTTACCGTGTCTTCGGCGAGCCGTGGGTGCTCCTCGGGCTGCTGGTCCGCCGTCGGCTTTCCCGCAGGAACAGCACGCCGCGCCCGGTGGGCCGTTAGAACTTCTGGTCCTCCAGCGGGCCGAAGCCCTTTTCCCGCAAACCGGCGGAGAATGCCCTGAACCATTCGGCGAGCCCCCGAAAGTCACCGCGGGGGAGGAAGTAGCCCAAGTAGCCACCGACGTCGGCTACCATCGACTTGCCGCGGCGGTAGCGGCGGATCAAGTAGCCCCGGTTGCGGTAGTAGAAGTAGCGCTTGAAGGCAGAATCCGGCACGATCACGTGCCAGCGCGCGCCGAAGACGTGCTTTGTTTCGGAGAACGCGTGCGGGTGGGTGATCCACGCCGTCGCGACCGTACCGAAGCGTATCCCGGCTTTCCTGAGGCGGATCATGAAGTCCACCTCATCGCCCCGGATGAACAGCCGGATATCCGGCACTCCGACTTTGAAGAAGACATTGGAACGGATGAGCGCACCGTTGAAGAAGTGCCCGACGTCGGGCAGGAACCCCGCCTTCTCGACTTCGGCGCGCTCGTGGGTCACCTTGCCGTCAATCCGGAAGAAGAAGGAAAGCTTGTCCGGGTGGCCGGGGGCTACGACAAGCGGAACGACTGCATCAAGTCCACGGGCCTCCGCTTCGCGAACCAGGGTTTCGAGACAGGCCGGATCGCCGGGCTCGGCGTCATCGTCCATGATCCAGACCCACTCGGCGCCGCTGGCCACCGCCTTGAGGATCGCAAGGGCGAAGCCCCCCGCGCCGCCCAAGTTCGCCTCCGAGCGGACGTAATCCACCTTTGGATGGCTTGACGCAAGCTCCCGCGAAGGAACGGTCCCGCTGTCCACGAGGCAAATCGTGTCCACGGCCATGGACTGCTTGTTGATGGCGTCGAGCAGGACTGCTAGCTCTCCGGGGCGGTCAAAGGTCACAGCCGCTACGGCAACGGAGACAGGCATGTAGGGTTCCTTCCGGGCAGTTGCGGGGAGGGTCCTCCCGGCTCGCCCTAGGGGCGCGTGAAACGGAGCAAAGCCGCCGTAGCCGCTAGTATCTTGACAGAGTCCAACTGTAGTACAGCAATATTCGGCGGTGCGCAGAGGTGTTGCAGGTGTTGTGCCGGCAGCTAGTCGCCAGGGACAGAATCCACCGCCACCGCCAACAGGAGCCGCCACGTGATCATGTATTCCCTCATGATGCTCACGGCTGCCGTCGTGTCGTACCTCGCTACGTGGGTAGCCCGCCAGATGGGTAACAGACTTCGGCTTTTCGCCCCCATCCGCAGCCGGGATATGCACTCGGTGCCGATTTCCCGACTCGGTGGCCTGGGACTCTTCGCCGGCTTTGCCGTGGCCCTCGTGGTAGCCAGCAATTCGTTCTTCGTGAAGGACATATTCCACGGGAACGGTGCGCCGTGGGGAATCCTGGCAGGTGCCCTTGTGATCGTCGCGGTGGGTGTCGCCGATGACGTGATGGACATCCGCTGGTGGGTCAAACTGATCGGCCAATGCACGGCCGCTACGATCGTTGCGGTCTGGGGAGTGCAGATGTCCGTGATTCCGTTTGTTCCGGAACCCATACGGATTGAGGCGGAGCCGCTGCGGATCGTCCTGACCGCGCTCCTCATTGTGACCACCATGAACGCAGTCAATTTCATCGACGGCCTCGATGGCCTGGCAGCCGGCGTCGCCGCAATCGGCGGGGTTGCGTTCTTCCTGACGGCGTATTGGGTCCACCGCAATGCAACGCTCACGGACCGCTCGGATCTGGCGGCGCTGCTGATGGCGATCATCGTGGGTTGTTGCATCGGATTCCTGCCGCATAACTGGTTCCCGGCCAAAATCTTCATGGGCGATTCCGGCGCCATGCTTCTGGGCCTCGTGATGGCTTCGGCCGGTGTGGTGTCAACGGGCCAGATCAGTTCAGGACTGTACGACCGCGCCAATGGTATTCCGACCATCGTGCCAATCCTTCTGCCGTTCGCTATCTTGTCGCTACCGTTGCTGGACCTAGGCCTGGCGGTGTTGCGACGCACCGCTCGCGGCCAATCCCCCTGGTCGGCTGACCGCGGTCACTTGCACCACAAGCTCATCGAGCTCGGCCACACCCACCGCACGGCGGTGCTGATGATGTACGTCTGGACCTGCATTCTGGCGTTCGGAGGCCTCGCGTTTGCCATCTTCCCGTGGCAGATGGTCCTCACGGTCGACATCGTGGCCGCGCTGATCATGGCCGGAGTGACAGCCTGGCCATACTTCGTCCGAAAAGGGCGCGCCGTCCAGTAGACGGTGTGTGACGAAGGCGTTAACATCACAGTTCTATCTCATGTAGAATTCTAGGGCGGACAGTCACTCGCCCGCGCACCCACCCTTTTTGAGACTTTGGCATTTTTGCCACGACGATTGGCATCCCCATGACCTCCAACGCCGGCGGACAGCAGTCCGACTCGAGCGGCGTTGCTGCCCCCCGCTCCACCTCTTCGCTGTGGCTGCGGCTTCTTTTCCTCAGCTCGACGACGGCGGTGGCGGCTCTCGCTGCGACGGCGGCTGTTGCGGCGGTCATGAACGGTGGCGTAGGAGTGCTTTCTGCCGCATTCGGCGGTGCGATCGTGATGGCTTTTTTTGCCATCAGCCTCCTGATCGGCCATTTTGTCGGCAGGGATAACCCCTCCGGCGCGGTTGGCCTTTTCGTTGCCAGCTACTTTGTCAAGGTCGTCGGCTTCGCGGTGGTGCTGTTCGTGTTGGGAGCCCCCGCATGGCTGCACGGACGCTGGTTCGTGATCGGCGCCGTCGTCACGGTTGTCTCGTGGCAAGCCGCCGAGATCTACGGCTTCAGCAAGGCCCGGCTCCAGATCTACAACGACCCCGCAGCAGGCAAAGGGGGCGACGATGTTCACTCCTAGGAACAAGCGACGCTCCGCTACACCTAATGCCCCAAAACCCGGCGATTCCACTGAGCAAGTGAGCGACGGAAGCGACGGCGGATACAACGCCGGCATCGCCGTCTTCAGCTACATTGTTGGCGGAATCATAGTCTGGAGTTTGATAGGCTGGGGTCTGGATAATCTGTGGGGGACTCGCTGGATTGTGCTCCTTGGCGCTCTGCTTGGAGCCGCAGGAGGGTTCTATCTTTCCCATATGCACGGCCTCACAAGTCATCGCTCGTCTTCCGGTGGAAGCAAAGCAGACAGTGGTCCGTCCCAGGACGGGGACAGTAATGCCAAATAATTTCACACGGGAAATGGCTGCAAGAAACGCGGCCGGATCCTCAACAACGCCCAATGATGGACACTGCAGAGAGGAAACGCGTTGATCGCGCTTGCGCTCCCGGCCCAGGATTCAGGGACCTTCACTCCTCCCGGAATCGACCAAATGCACCTGCCGGCTATCCTGCCGTGGGGTGCGAGCGATGGCTTCTCCAAGCAGATGTTGCTGGTGATCCTGTCGGTCGTCCTTATCGCTACATTCTTCATCCTCGCTGCGCGCAAGCAGCAGCTGGTTCCCGGCAAGCTGCAGTTCGCGGGCGAGATGGCCTACGGCTTCGTCCGCAACAGCATCGCCAAGGACATTATCGGCGGACGCGACTTCATGAAGTTCGTGCCCCTTCTGTTCTCCCTGTTCTTCTTCATCCTGGTGAACAATATCTACGGCGCCATTCCCGTGATCCAGCTTCCGAGCTTCTCGCACGTCGGCGGGGCCTATGTGCTGGCCGCAGTTGTGTACGTCACCTGGATCGGCATCGGCATCAAGAAGAACGGCCTGAAGTACTTCAAGCTGGCCACTGTTCCTTCCGGTGTTCCGTGGTACATCCTGCCGATCGTCGTGCCGATCGAGATCATTTCCAACTTCATGGTCCGGCCGGTCACCCACAGCCTTCGTCTCTTCGCCACCATGATGGCAGGGCACCTCATCGTGATGATCGCCGGCTCCGGCATTGAGTTCCTCGTCATGCAGGAAAACGTCCTTCTCAAGGGCGCGTCCGTGCTGGTGCTCGTTGGCGCAGTCGCCATGTACATGCTTGAAGCCCTGATCATGGTGCTGCAGGCGTATGTCTTCACCCTTCTGACTGCGATCTACATTGAAGGCGCGCTCCACGCCGACAGCCACTAGGCACAACCCCTCAATCTTCCCCTCCGGGGGTTGAAGCAAACCAAACAACCTGCCGCGACTGCGGCATCTTGAAAGGAAAACAATGAACGGCGATATCAACGGCTCCCTTAACCTCATTGGCTACGGTCTCTCCGCAATCGGCGGTGGTATCGGTGTGGGTCTCGTATTTGCTGCTTACATCAACGGTGTTGCACGTCAGCCGGAAGCCCAGCGCGTGCTCCAGCCGATCGCGTTCCTTGGTCTGGCTCTGACGGAAGCCCTCGCCATCCTCGGCCTGGTCTTCGCTTTCGTTCTCAAGTAAACCGCTAAGAACCAAGCGAACATTCAGAACCGAGTAGATAAGGACGGGTGAAATATGAATCAGCAGATCATCTCAGCCGCCGCTCAAGGTGCCGCCGAGTCGGCTAATCCGCTCGTTCCCAACGTCTGGGAAATGGGCGTCGTCCTCGCTGGCTTTGCGGTCCTCTTTTACATCGTGGTCAAGTTTGTTGTCCCGATGTTCGAGAAGACTTTCGCCGAGCGCGCAGAGGCGATTGAGGGCGGCATTGCCAAGGCTGAAAAGGCCCAGGCAGAAGCTTCTGCAGCTCTCGAAGAGTACAAGCAGCAGCTCCACGATGCCCGCGCCGAAGCCAACCGCATCCGCGAAGAAGCTCGAGCCGAAGGTGCCCAGATCCTCGCGGAGCTGAAGACCAAGGCAGCAGCCGAGTCGGCTCGCATCACCGAGCAGGCGTACGCCCAGATCGAATCAGAGCGCCAGGCAGCTGTTGTCTCCCTGCGTTCCGAGGTGGGCACCCTGGCCACGACATTGGCAGAGCGCATCGTTGGCGAATCGCTCAGCGATGACGAGCGTGCCGCCCGCGTGGTGGACCGCTTCCTCGCAGATCTGGAGACCCAGAGCGCAGGTGCAGCTAAGTAATGGCAGGTGTATCGAGCGAATCGCTGACCAAGGCGCTGGAGCAGTTGGAAGCCACGCTTCCGACGGCCTCGCTGCAGTTGGCTAAGGACCTCTTCGGAATCCTGGGAACGGTGGACAGCTCGGCTGGCTTGCGCCGCGCCCTGACTGACCCCTCCCGCAGCGGAGAAGAAAAGTCGGCGCTGGTCAAGCAGCTGGTTGGCGGAAAAGTCTCCGCTGATGCTGCGGAAATCGCGAGTGGATTGGCCAGCTTGCGCTGGGCATCGGCACGCGATATCGGCGATGCACTCGAGACTCTTGCCGCCACGGTGGTCATTGCCGTGGCTGAAAACAAGTCGGCCGTTTCTGCCTCCGGAATCACGGGGCTGGAAGAGCTGGAAAACGATCTGTTTGCTTTCAACCAGACCGTTGCTTCCAGCCACGAGGTACAACGTGCTCTGGGAGAGTCGCAGGCAAGTGCTGCGGCCAAGATCAGCCTGGCGGAGAAGCTGCTTCCTGGTGGAAGCCCGGAAGCCCAGCTCCTCATCGGCCAGGCCGTGTCGCAGCCGCGCGGCGTCAAGCCGAGCAAGCTCATCGACAATTTCGCCAAGCTTGCAGCCAAGCGCCAGCAGCGCTGGATCGCAACTGTCCGCGTTACCCGTCCGTTGACGGATGCGCAGGCCAGCCGTCTGCAGGCCGGGCTTGATGCCCTCTACGGCCGCGAGCTGAAGGTCAACATCAGCGTTGATCCGACTCTGATCGGTGGAATCCGGGTCCAGGTGGGAGACGAAGTGCTTGACGCTTCCGTCGTAGCCCGCCTGTCCGAGCTCCGCCGGCAACTCGCTGGCTAGCCAGACAAGCACAACTTAACTGATACAAACACCGGTCATCGTGAGCAACGATGATCACGAAAACAGGAGAGCAGGGACTGCAGATGGCCGAATTGACCATCAACGCCGACGACGTCCGTAATGCGTTGAACGAGTTCGCGGCGTCCTACGAACCCGGAAACGCAGAGCGCGTAGAGGTCGGCCGCGTGACCGCCGCAAGTGACGGCATCGCCCGTGTTGAGGGCCTTCCCTCGGTCATGGCGAACGAGCTGCTTCGCTTTGAAGACGGCACCCTGGGCTTGGCCCAGAACCTCGACGTCCGCGAAATCGGCGTCATCATCCTCGGTGACTTCACCGGTATCGAAGAGGGCCAGGAAGTCCACCGCACCGGTGAAATCCTGTCCGTCCCGGTAGGCGACGCCTTCCTGGGCCGCGTAGTTGACCCGCTGGGCATGCCGATCGATGACCTCGGCGAGATCAAGGCCGAGACCACCCGTGCACTGGAACTCCAGGCTCCGGGCGTGACCCAGCGTAAGTCGGTGCACGAGCCCATGCAGACCGGTCTCAAGGCTATCGACGCCATGATTCCGATCGGCCGTGGCCAGCGCCAGTTGATCATCGGTGACCGCCAGACCGGCAAGACCGCCATCGCAGTGGACACCATCATCAACCAGAAGGCCAACTGGGCTTCGGGCGATGTCACCAAGCAGGTTCGCTGCGTTTACGTCGGTGTCGGACAGAAGGCTTCCACCATTGCCGCTGTCCGCCAGACCCTGGAAGACCACGGCGCGCTGGAATACACCACCATCGTGGCTTCCCCGGCATCCGACCCCGCCGGCTTCAAGTACTTGGCTCCGTACGCCGGCTCGGCCATTGGCCAGCACTGGATGTACGGCGGCAAGCACGTACTGGTGATCTTCGATGACCTGTCGAAGCAGGCCGAAGCCTACCGTGCAGTGTCGCTGCTGCTCCGCCGCCCGCCGGGACGCGAAGCGTACCCGGGTGACGTTTTCTACTTGCACTCCCGTCTGCTGGAGCGTTGTGCCAAGCTCTCCGACGAGCTGGGCGCAGGCTCGATGACCGGTCTTCCGATCGTCGAAACCAAGGCAAACGACGTCTCGGCCTACATCCCGACCAACGTCATCTCCATCACCGATGGCCAGATCTTCCTGCAGTCGGACCTCTTCAACGCCAACCAGCGCCCCGCTGTTGACGTCGGCGTGTCCGTGTCCCGTGTTGGTGGTGCGGCACAGGTGAAGTCCATGAAGAAGGTCTCCGGTACCTTGAAGCTGGACCTGGCACAGTACCGCGACATGCAGGCGTTCGCGATGTTCGCGTCCGACCTTGACGCCGCTTCACGCCAGCAGCTGACCCGTGGCGCCCGCCTGATGGAACTGCTCAAGCAGGGCCAGTACTCGCCGTTCCCGGTCGAGGACCAGGTTGTGTCCATCTGGGCCGGTACAAAGGGCTACCTGGACGATGTCCCGGTTGAGGATGTCAGCCGTTTCGAGTCCGAGTTCCTGGAGCACCTCAAGCACAAGTCCTCCATCCTGACCACGCTGGCGCAGACCAACGTCCTGGACGACGACACCGCTGAAGCGCTGAAGTCCTCGATCATCGACTTCAAGAAGGGCTTCTTCGGAGAAGGCGACAACCGCTTGGTTGGTGCCGGACACGAAGAGCACGAAGCGATCTCCGGTGGCGAAGTCGACCAGGAAAAGATCGTCAAGCAGAAGCGCTAGAGCATTGGTTCCCGGGCCTGCGGAATCCGCAGGCCCGGGGCCTTCGCCAAAGCCTTAGCCGCTGATCCATCGGGATCTTAGGAAAGGAAATGTATGGGAGCCCAGATCCGGGTCTACCGCCAGAAGATCAGCTCGACGACGTCGATGCGCAAGATCTTCAAGGCGATGGAACTGATCGCTACCTCGCGCATCGGTAAGGCCCGCGCCCGCTTGGCAGCTTCACTGCCCTACGCAAACGCGATCACCCGCGCCGTTTCTGCTGTCGCAAGCCAGAGCGAAATCGATCACCCGCTCGTCACCGAGCCGGAGCAGATCCGCCGTGCCGCCGTCCTTGTTATCACCTCGGACCGTGGCCTGGCTGGTTCTTACTCGGCGAGCGTGCTCAAGCAGGCCGAAGGACTCAACGAACTTCTCCGAGCAGAGGGCAAGGAAGTCAAGACCTACTTGCTTGGCCGTAAGGCCCAGGCATACTTCGACTTCCGCAGCCGTCCGTACTCCCGCGTATGGACCGGCGGAACGGACGCACCGGAATTCAAGACTGCAAGGGAAATCGGCGCCGCTCTTCTCGAAGAGTTCGCCAACGACTTCGCTGAGGGTGGCGTGGACGAAATCCACGTTGTTTACACCCGCTTCAAGTCGATGGTGACGCAGGAGCCCACAGTTGTCCGTCTGCTGCCGCTCGAAGTTGAAGAGCAGACAGTCAGTGAGTCCGAGCTTTTGCCGCTGTACGAGTTTGAACCGGAATCGGAGCAGGTGCTTGACGCACTGCTGCCGCGTTACATCGAGTCCCGCATCTTCGCAGCAATGCTGCAGGCGGCAGCTTCCGAGCTCGCCGCCCGCCAGCGTGCCATGAAGTCGGCAGGCGACAACGCGACCGATCTGATCAAGAAGTACACGCGTCTGCGCAACACGGCCCGCCAGGCTGAGATCACGCAGGAGCTTTCCGAAATCGTGGCCGGCGCCGACGCCCTGAGCGCGTAGCCGCCGGTGTCTGGTTCGGCGCAAGCTGCACCTGCACCAAATAGATAAACTTAACCCCACGCCATCTACTGAGTGAAGTGAGAGAGATGACTGCCACCGCTACCGAGCACGCAGCTGCAACGGCCGGCGCCACCGGCCGCATTGCCCGTGTCATCGGCCCGGTTGTCGACGTCGAATTCCCGGCTGACGCAATCCCGTCGATCTACCATGCGCTTACCACTGAGATCACTCTCAACGGTGAGACCAAGACCATCACGTTCGAGACCTCCCAGCACCTGGGTGACAACCTCGTCCGCGCCATCGCCCTGCAGGCCACCGACGGACTCGTCCGCGGCACCTCCGTGCAGGACACCGGCGCCCCGATCTCCGTGCCTGTCGGCGACGGTGTGAAGGGCCACATCTTCAACGTTCTCGGCAAGCCGCTGGACGTTGACGAGTCCGAGATCCACGCTGACGCTTACTGGCCGATCCACCGCAAGGCTCCGGCCTTCGCGTCCCTCGAGGGCTCCACGGAGATGCTCGAGACCGGTATCAAGGTCATCGACCTTCTCACCCCCTACATCAAGGGTGGAAAGATCGGTCTGTTCGGTGGTGCCGGCGTCGGCAAGACCGTTCTGATCCAGGAAATGATCACCCGTGTTGCCCGCAACTTCGGTGGTACTTCGGTATTCGCCGGTGTTGGCGAGCGTACTCGTGAAGGCAACGACCTCTGGGTTGAAATGGAAGAGGCAGGCGTCCTCAAGGACACTGCCCTTGTATTCGGCCAGATGGACGAACCGCCGGGAACGCGTCTGCGTGTGGCACTGTCCGCGCTGACCATGGCGGAGTACTTCCGCGATGTGCAGAACCAGGACGTGCTGCTCTTCATCGACAACATCTTCCGCTTCACCCAGGCCGGTTCCGAGGTCTCCACGCTGCTCGGCCGTATGCCGTCCGCAGTTGGTTACCAGCCGAACCTCGCCGACGAGATGGGCCTCCTGCAGGAGCGCATCACCTCGACCAAGGGCCACTCGATCACGTCGATGCAGGCTATCTACGTGCCTGCTGATGACTACACCGACCCGGCTCCGGCAACGACCTTCGCACACCTCGACGCGACCACGGAACTTTCCCGTGAAATCGCCTCCCGTGGTCTGTACCCGGCCGTTGACCCGCTGACGTCGACGTCCCGCATTCTGGACCCGCAGTACATCGGCAAGGACCACTACAACACGGCTGTCCGCGTGAAGCAGATCCTGCAGAAGAACAAGGAACTCCAGGACATCATCGCCATCCTCGGCGTTGACGAACTGTCCGAAGAAGACAAGATCGTTGTGTCGCGTGCACGCCGCATCCAGCAGTTCCTGTCCCAGAACACCTACACCGCCAAGCAGTTCACCGGCGTCGAGGGCTCCACCGTGTCCATCAAGGACACCGTGGAAGGCTTCACGGCGATTTGCGACGGCGAGCTGGACCACATTGCAGAGCAGGCGTTCTTCAACGTCGGCGGCCTGGATGACGTCGAGCGCCAGTGGGCCAAGATCCAGGAACAGACCAAGTAGTATGGCTGAGCTCGAGGTTGAGATTGTCGCAGCGGACCACTTTGTGTGGTCCGGTGCGGCCAAGATGGTCAAGGCCCGCACCAGCGATGGTGAAATCGGGATCCTGCCGGGCCACTCGCCGCTCCTCGCCATTCTGGCCGCGGGCGAGCTGGCCATCGAGCCGGTTACCGGAGACCGCCTTGCAGTAGTTGTGGACGGCGGGTTCTTCTCCGTCGACAACAACCGCGTGGTGATCGTCGCTGACAACGCCCAGCTGGGCGATTCAGCTACTGCGGGGATCCGATAGCAAGACCTTGATGGACGATTCTGCTATTCCGTTCATCGCCTTGGCAACGGCGTTTGCGTTGCTGATTTTTACACTGTGCCTCGTCGGGGTGCGCCGCTTCAATTTGCGGCGCGCCCTGGGCACAGTCGACGCCTCCATTTGCACGGCTGGAAACAGCTGGCGGATGGGGGTTTGTCGTTATCAGGACTCGGAGCTTGAGTGGTTTCGCCTGCTCTCGCTTAGCTTCCGTCCGAAGCACAGCTTCCGCCGCAGCTCCTTGGAGCTCTTGGGTCGTCGGAAGCCCACGGAGGAAGAACGGACGAGGCTTCAGCCCGACGTCGTGGTAGTCGAACTCCAGCATGAAGGCCAGTCGTTCATGCTGGCAATGAGATTTGATGCCTACGCCGGGTTGTCGTCCTGGCTGGAGGCCGGCCCTGTGGTGGGCGTCGGCACCTGGCGCTGAGGACAGTGGAATTCCTGTACAACCTAAGCCTTGTTGATGGTCCGTTCTATTGGACCATCGTTGGCGCTGGAATTGCCGGGACCGCATTCCTCCTGCTCCTGCGACGCGACCGGCGCTGGTTGCTTTCCATAGTTGTGTCGCTTGTCGTGGCAAGTGGAGTTGTCTCGGTCATCCATTGGCTGCTCGTCAACGTCCTGACCGTATTCCCGGAGGATCTCCCCTTCGACGTCCTCGCTTGGTCGACGGTTGCCTTGTCCGCATTGGCCCTCTTCCTTTTTCGGCTTCCTCGTTCGTCGTTGCGCGGCAGGAGCGCCGCAGGGGTCTCGTTCGTCGCCGTGCTGCTCCTCTCCGCCATGCAGATCAACAGCTACTTCGGGCTCAATCACACGGCGGCTGATCTCTTCGGCCACAATGTGGGACGGATCCCCCAGCTTGAGGAAGGGCTCAAAAGGGGTTTTTCCCGGGCCCTGCCCGTCTCACTGCCTGACGGGGGAATAGTCCGCAGGGCATCGATTCCCGGAATCGAATCCGGCTTCAAGGCCCAGGACGCTTTCCTCTACCTGCCACCGGCATACCAAGCCGCTGATCGCAGCCAACTTCCCGTGCTCGTCCTGTTTGCCGGCCAGCCCGGACGTCCCGCCGATTGGCTGACCGGAGGCCTGCTTGAACGGGCCATGAATTCCTTCGCCGCCCGGCACGGAGGCGTGGCGCCCGTCGTCGTCGTGGTCGATCCAAACGGGTCGGATACCGCAAACACCATGTGCATGGATAGCCGGATCGCGCGTGCCGACACTTACCTCGCGATCGACGTTCCGCGCTGGATCAACTCGACGCTCGAGGTTTCCGCCGACCCAAGGAAGTGGGCGGTCGGCGGGTTCTCCTTCGGTGCAACCTGCGCCGTTCAGATGACCACGCTGCATCCGGAAATCTACCCTTCCTTCATCGCCTTCTCTGGAGAGCGGGAGCCTTCACTTGGCCCTGATCGCCAGCGGACCATCCAGACCGCATTTGGCGGGGACTCTGCCGCCTTCGACGCCCTCACGCCGTTGAACCTGATGAAACAGCGACGCTACGACGGCCATGCAGGCTTCTTCGCCGTCGGGGCCGCGGACGGCGAATTCGTCCGCTACGCCGCCGAGCTGGCGGCAGCCGCCACTACTTCCGGGTTCGATATCAGGCATGCTCCAGTTTCCGGAGCGGGCCATTCGTGGGCCGTGGCCGTGCAACAGCTTCCTTCGGCAATGGAATTCCTGGCGCCCCGGTGGGGACTCGTCCAGTGAGTACCCAGGAAGCCCAATTGTCCAAGGACCAGGCTGACCCCGAAGATGCCAGGCCCGCCCGGAAGATGGTGGCAACCCTTGCCCGGGCCATCCTGGGCAACGTGGCTGCCCATATTGGCGCGATCCCCTTCACGGTGATTGTGCTCGCGCTTTACCTTCTCGCTCCGGCTATCTTCGACTCCGATCTCGGGTACGGCCCTGACGTGTTGCGGCATATTTCGAGCGTGAGCGGCGGAGGATTGAAGTCGGGGGACTGGTGGTCCATTTGGACCTCGATGTTTTTTGCCGCCAACCCTCTCGACTACGTCATGAGCTCATTGTTGTTGGTTGTGTTGTTGGGTTCTTCAGAGCGCAAGCTGGGGTGGTTCCGGACAGCGGCGGGCTTCTTTGGCGGGCAGTTTGCCACGGTCACCGCCTTTTTGCTGGTGGTCCAGTTGGCAGCCTATGCCGACGACGGCTGGCTGGGACGGATGATGGATGCCAGGACCTCCGGGCCCCTTCCGGCGACGCTCTTCGTCTCGATGGCGGCCAGCGGCCTTCTACCGACCCTGTGGCGTCGGCGCCTGAGGGCGACTGTCGTGTCCGTGGCGCTTCTCTTGGTCCTGTACGTTGGCGACCCCTCGGCTGTCATGGCCCTGACAGGTGCAGTGCTCGGTCTGGGGGCCGGTCTGTGGCTCCAGCTCGACCACGGCATTCAACCGAGCCATCGGGCGACCAGGCGTGAAACGCGAAACCTGCTGTCCCTCATGGTGGCGATTTTCGGCGTCGGGCCCTTAGTGGCGGGTGCGGTGAGGAGCCCCGCGGGGCCGCTGGCGTTGCTCCGCGAAATGGTCCTGAACCCTGTTCCCACGCTCAACCAATTGCAGGCGAACTGCGGCGGAACCGTGGACATCAACTGCCTTCAACTTGGACGCCAGGGTTATCCCGGGCCCGCCGGCGTCGCCCTCGCGGTGGTACCCGCGTTGCTTCTCCTGATCTGCGCGGTGGGCATGCGCCAAGGAAGGCGCTTGGCGCTGAAAATCGCCATCGGCGTGCAACTTGGCGTGGTGGCGCTGTCCTTTGCCTACCTGGTGCTGTTTGCCAGCATTCCGCATTTTCCAGGACGGGGCCGTACCGTCGTCATGGGCTCCGCGGTGTTCCACATCCTGACCCTCGCCCTGGTTCCTCTGGTCCTGGCGGTTCTGCTTTTCCTGTTCAGGGGCAACTTTGTAGTGGGATCGAGGGCGTCGCTCCGCCGGAAGATGGCCTGGCTGGTTGGTGGCACGTGGCTCATTTTGGCGAGTGGCTACACCGGGGCCTGGCTCGGCTCGGGCGGTTTGGCGCACGACGGCGGCATCCTGGGGCTCATTGCGGAACTCGCCCGACAGTATCTTCCCTTGCCCATACCCACGGCTTTCGGCCGCGTGTTCGCAGAGCGAAGCGCTGCCGAGTCGATATTGTTCGCGTGGTCGGGGATTATCTTCTGGCTTGTGGCCATGGGCGCAGTGTGGACGCTCCTTCTCAAACGGCAGCACGGCCCCGGCGGTGACGATCCGGCTCGCTTGGCTGCCAGGGATTTGGTCAAGCGCGGCGGGGAGTCCCTGTCGTGGATGGCGTTATGGGAGCCGAACAAGTTCTGGTTCACTCCCGGAATGGACGCCGGTGTTGCCTACCAGCAGCACGGAAACGTCGCACTGACCCTTGCCGGTCCGTTCGGTGATCCCGCACAAGCCACTGCCGCAACCGAGGGATTCCTGGACTATTGCGCACACCATGCATTGGTGCCCTGCCTCTATTCCTGCACTGAGGAATTGTGGCCGATGCTGCAATCCACGGGATTTCGCCGAATTGCGGTTGCCCAGGAAACCCGGCTATCCATCCGCGACCTTGAGTTCACGGGCAAAGCGTGGCAAAACGTCCGCACAGCCAGGAACCGTGCACTGAAGGCCGGGATTGAAGCCCGGTGGGGGCGCTATTCGGAGTTTCCGCAACACATACGCTCCCAACTCGGCGAAGTGTCGGAAGAGTGGGCCGCCAGGAAAAAGGTTCCTGAAATGGGCTTTACCTTGGGTTCCCTCGACGAGCTGATGGACGATGAAGTGCTTTGCTGCATAGCTGTCGACGGCAAAGGGTTTGTCTACGGTGTCACCAGCTGGCTTCCGGTGTTCCGTGACGGCCAAGTGATCAGTTGGACATTGGACTTCATGCGCCGGCGCAGCGACGCCTTCCCCGGCATCATGGAATTCATGATTGCCTCGGCGGTCTACGAGTTGCGACAGGGAGTGGAGGTCATTTCCCTCTCGGGCTCGCCTTTGGCCGGGGAGACCGAGGAATTCTCCGGCGGGGAAGCCGGTTTGGAGGGCATTCTCGACCTCGTTGGCAGGACCTTGGAGCCTGTTTACGGATTCCGCTCTTTGGCCCGCTTCAAATCGAAGTTCCAGCCGGAGTACAGGACTTTGTATATGTACTACCAAGACAGCCTGGAGATTCCCGCGATCGGCGCCGCGCTAAGCCGGGCATACTTGCCGGGGCTGTCCGTCCGGCAAACCGCCAGGCTTCTCCGCACCCTCGTCGCCTGAAACGGAAAAGGGGTCCCGCAACCTGTGCGGAACCCCTTCCCTGAATCTGCCAGGCAGAATTCAAGCAGTCAAACTAGACGGCGGTTACGCCGGTGGCCTGCGGGCCCTTTGCGCCCTGACCGATCTCGAACTGAACACGCTGGTTCTCGTCGAGGGTGCGGAATCCGCCGGTCTGGATCTCGGAGTAGTGGACAAAGACGTCGCCTTCAGCGTCGTCCGGGGTAATGAAGCCGAAGCCCTTTTCAGCGTTGAACCACTTGACGGTGCCCAGTGCCATTTTTGTTTCTCCTCATTGTGGAACTATTAAGTCCGGCACACCGCGTGCCGGCCTTGGTTACTCCGCGAGAAGACCTGGTTTTCCGTCCAAGCAAGGCTTGGTTGGCTTCGCAGGAGCTTCACGCTCGCAACACGTCTTGCGAGCATGAATCACACCTACACAAAGACTGCTACAACACTTTCATGGCGGAAACTGGAGGTCAACGGTCTGCTGGGGAATTCCGACAAATTTTAAGTAAAAAGAAGGTAACGGAAGAAAGCGCGCCCGCCACTGCATGCGCCATTGGGAGCCTGCAAATTCGGCCAAAGTCAGCCAATCCCCGCTACGCCAGCCAATCCCCCTACGCCAGCCAATCCCCATTGCGCAATACACCCGCGAGTTGAAGCTCTTTGTCGACGACGACGAGATCGGCCCGCAGGCCCCGGCGGAGGCCGCCGAGTTCATCGGAGAGCCCCAGGACCGCGGCGGGAACCGCCGTGGCCGAGGCAACCGCGTCGGCGAGCCCGACGCCGGCCGCAACGGTCCGCCTGACGACGTCGAGCATGGTGGCAGTGCCACCGGCGATCGATCCCGTCGCATCCAAAGTAGCGACGCCGTCCGTCACGGTCACTGGCGAGGGGCCCAGCATGTAGTTTCCGTCGGAGAGTCCCGCCGCCGCCATTGAATCGGTCACAAGGACGACGTTTGCGGCGCCTACCAGCTGAAAAACGGTTGCGACGGTGCTCGGGTCAAGGTGGGTGCCGTCCGCTATCAGTTCCACCACGGCCTTGCCCTCCTGGGCCGTGCGAAGGGAGGCCGCCACGGGGCCGGGGGAGCGGTGGTGCATAGGAGGCATGCCATTGAACAAGTGCGTGACAGTCGGCAAGGAGCTGACGCCGTCGAAACCAGCGGATTCCAAGCCCTCCCGTGCCGCAGTGAGGGAGGCGGCCGCCGTCGCGTCGTCGCAATCCGTGTGGCCGAGAGACGGCGTCACTCCGTGGAACGTCATCAAGTCCACGAGTGCCGCAGCGCCGGGAAGCTCGGGGGCGTAGGTCATGGTGGCGAGCTTGCCGGCAGCGGCTTCAACCAGCTCGGTCATGAGATCCAGGTCCGGCTCCAGCAGATAGGCAGGGTTCTGCGCGCCGCAGCGGGCATGGGAGAGGAAAGGCCCCTCCAGGTGGATTCCCGCGACGAGTCCTTCATCGGCCAAACGTACGAACAGCTCGATGCCGCGGAGCAGGTCCTCCCGGGGTGCGGTGACCATGCTGGCGAGGAGGGTGGTAGTTCCGGAGCGGTGCAGGAAATCGATGGCCTTGCGTGCCGAGGATTCATCGGCTCCGGGGAAGTCGCCTCCGTTGCCGCCATGGCAGTGCACATCCACGAATCCGGGAACAATGTACCGCTCAGCAGGGAAATCGGTCCGGGGAGTTTCCTCGAACCCTTCGAAGGCTGCTTCGTGGAATTCGGCGGCCGGCCCGGCGAAGGCGATGCGGTCGTCCTCCACCGCCACCAGGCCATCTTCGATCACCACACCGTCGCTGACGATGGTTCCGGTAATCAAGTGGCGCACAGGCGCAGAAGAAGTTACAGGCCGGTCTGGGACAGTCATGTTTTGATTCTAGTTGCCGGGGCCCGCGCCTGACCCGGTTTATCCGGGATGACGGCCAGGACAGCTAGAACAGGCGCGACTCGCTGTCGTCTACGCCGCGCATCGCGTCATAGTCCAGGGTGATGCAGTCGATTCCGCGGTCGTTGGCAAGGACCTTCGCCTGCGGCTTGATCTGCTGGGCGGCGAAAATGCCCCGCACCGGGGCCAGCAGCGGATCGCGGTTGAGTAGTTCAAGGTAGCGCGTGAGCTGCTCGACGCCGTCGATGTCGCCGCGCCGTTTGAGTTCGACGGCGACTGTCCTGCCGTGGCCGTCGCGGGCGAGGATGTCCACCGGACCGATGGCAGTGAAGTACTCGCGCCGGATGAGCGAATAGCCTGCTCCAAGGGTTTCGATCTGCTCGGCGAGCAGTCGCTGCAGATCGGCTTCGACGCCGTCCTTGATGAGCCCGGGGTCCGTTCCGAGGTCGTGGGACGTGTCATGGAGGTGCTCGTAGATGTTGATGATGAGCCGGTCATCGGTCTTGGCCGACTGCACGGTCCACTGCTCCACCACGCCTTCTTCGACCTCGGTTTCCTCCGGTGTGGTCACCCGCAAGGTAGCGGGCGGGCTCATCCAGTTGAGCGGCTTGTAGGAGCCGCCGTCGGAGTGGACCAGCACCGAACCATCGGATTTGACGAGCAAAAGCCGGGTGGCAAGCGGGAGGTGGGCCTTGAGGCGGCCAACGTAATCTACGGAACAACGGGCTATGACGAGTCGCACCCGCTCCACTTTACTTCCTCTGCCGCCACCCCTGCCGCGCGCAACTAGCGACTGGGGCAGAATGGAGTCATGCCCCGCTCCAACCGCCCCCGACGCACCGAATCAGCCAAGGCAAGCTGGAAACGGACAGGCGAGTCGCCGGAACTGGACCTGGAACGTGCCCGTTCGGGCATTGCGCGCAGGGAAAGTGCCCCCGACGGCGACTGGATGGTCCGGACCATGACGGCACGGAATGCCGAGAAGACCTATATATGTCCCGGTTGTTCGATGGCCATCGTGCCCGGAATCGCCCATTTGGTGGTGTGGTCCGAGACGCACCTCTTCGGCGATGCCGCAGGGTTGGCGGAACGGCGCCACTGGCACAACAACTGCTGGACGGGCCGAACGTACAGGTACCGCTGAGCACTTAAGCTTGGAAGCATGAGTTTCGATCCCGCTTCCCTCGTTTTCAGCCAGCCGGAGTCTGCCACGGACATCAGGGCATCCACGGTCTTGCCGGCGCACCGCGAAAACGTGGAGTTCCGCACCGAAGACGGCAAGTTGCTTGTGGGTGAGCTGGCACTGCCGGAGTCGGGCGAGATCTCGGCGACCCTTATTACGCTGCACCCCCTGCCTACGCACGGCGGGTTCATGGATTCGCACGTCTATCGGAAGGCGTCCTATCGGCTTCCGGCACTCGCCGACGTCGCGGTCCTGCGCTTCAACACACGGGGAACGCATTCGCCCCGGGGTACCAGCCAGGGGCAGTTCGACGAAGGAATCGGTGAGCGGTACGACGTCGAGGCCGCTGTTCGCTTCGCGGTGGAACGCGGGCTTCCTCATCGCTGGCTGGTGGGCTGGTCTTTCGGCACCGAGCTGGCCTTGATGTACGGTGCCGTGGAGCCCGTGGCTTCCCAAGTGGAGGGTGCCGTCCTCTTGTCCCCGCCGCTCCACCGTGCCACGGATGTGCACTTGAAGGAATGGGCTGCTTCGGGGAAGCCGCTGACGGTCCTGGTTCCGGAACACGACGACTATCTTCAGCCCGCCGAGGCCGCCGAGCGATTCAGCCTGGTGCCCCAGGCCAGGGTCTTGGGGATCGACGGCGCGAAGCACCTGTGGGTCGGTGAGAAGTACGCGGCCCGGGTCTTGGACGAGATCGTGGACGACGTGACGGAAGCCGGTGCGGGACCGCACGGCCTGCCGCGCCAATGGACAGGCCCAGTGGCCACGGCATGATCGTTACGGCTTAACAGTCACCGCCTGACAGTCACCGCTCAGTGGCGGTCCTGCCGGACGATGAAGACTTCCTTTATCAGCAGCATGATGGCTGCCGCCGTCGGGATGGCGATCAAGGCGCCGAGCACGCCCAGTAGGCTACCGCCCGCGATCACCGAGATCACGGCAACAGCACCCGGAACGGCAACGGCCTTCTGCATGATGCGCGGCGAGATGAAGTAGGCCTCGAACTGCAGATAAGCGAAGTAGCAGATGGCGTAGATCACGGCGGTCTGCCAGCCGGCGGTCAGGGCTACCAGGATGACCACCACAGCGGCAATCAAGCCTCCCACCAAGGGGATGAACGCAAGCAGGGCAACCACGAAAGCCAGCAGGACGCTGAACGGAATGCCCAGGATGCTCATGACGATGAACGCGAACAACGCGTTGAGCAAGGCGACACAAACCTGGCCGATCACATAGTTGCCCACCGAGCGTGTGATCTCCTCGGACAGCGCCTCCACCCGGGGCCTGCGTGACCGTGGTGCGAGCCGGTATCCCCATCTCTTCATGGCAGGCAGGGCACCGAGGAAGTAGAGGCTGAGGACCAGGACGATCAGCGTTCCGAAGACCCCGTTGGCCACCGTGGATCCGAAACCGACGACGCCGCCGAAGATACCACCCATGGCGTCGGGGTTCTTGACGAACTTGTCGAGTTCCTGGCTGATCTTGTCGCGGACGCCGAATTGGCTGTCGAGGGACCGGAAGAAATCCGAATCCACGAAGCCCCGGATCCAGTCCGGAGCCTGCCGCACGATCTGCGAGACCTGTTCCACGATGGTGGGGATCAGGGTGGCGAAAAACGCCGCTACTCCAGCAACGAGGACGCCGACGGCGATGACGACGCCGGCAGGGCGCGGCACCTTGCGCTCCTCAAGCCCACGGACCACGGGGTCAAGTCCCAAGGCAATGAACAGGGCCGTAACGATCCACAACAACAGTTGGACGGTACTGGTGCCGATGTAATACAGCATGAGGGCGACGCCGACGCCCGCCGTGCCCATGAAGCCGACGTACAGGGGATGTTGCGCGGACATCCTGGGGCCGGGGGAACCGAAGCGCGCACCGTCGGATTCATCCTGGGCGGGCTCGGTTGTTGCATCGTGCTCAAGTTCGGGAGGCATTTCGAAACGGACCCGCGGTTGGGCTCCGGGAATGGGCTGGCGGAGGCGGCGCACGAAGGACGCCATCAGTCCCTCACCATGATCTTTGCCGTCCCGGGCAGACCCATCAGCCAAGCGATCGGGGCTGGTCCCCGGTTCTTGTTCGGCGGGAGTGGGATCCTTGCGCTCTTTCACGTGCTTCAGCTGCCTTTTCGTTCCGCGGTCAGGCTCCAGGAGCGTCCGATGTCATGTTGTTCGCCACACTATCAGCAGGCCGGAATTGGCGGATTCTAGAGGGTGAGCCATGCGGCGGGAAGCCCTTCGGGAGGGCCCCGAACTGACTCCTCGGTAACAAAACCGTTACCCTTGAAGTTCAACGACCGCTGATGATTGGTATTCCTGTGCGATTGAAGACTGCAGTTTCGCTGGTGCTGCTTGGCCTGCTGACACTGTTGGCCGGCATTGGCCAGCTGACCTTTTGGGCCCCGGCCGAGACCGTAACCGCGTCCGCCCCCGGTGACTCCAAAGCCGCTCCGCTGACCGTGATAACCCAAGATGTGTTGACCCACAAGGGCGGTCCCAGACAAATCAGCATCAAGGGCGACGGCAAGTTCGTGTTGGCTGTCGGACGTCCGGATGACGTCGATGCGTGGGTAGGCAAGACCGCGCACAACAGCATCACCGGTGTCTCCGAGGACGGCAAGTCCCTCGAGGTTGCCGGCACCGACGGCGAAGCAAGCTCTCCGTCGCCTGCCGGATCGGACCTGTGGGTGCAAACGGAGAACGCCAACGGACAGCTGGACTACACCTTTACCCCTCCCGCGAGTGGCAACTGGTCCCTCCTCCTTGCTAGCGACGGAACCAAGCCGGCGCCGTCGTCGGTCTCCATAACGTTCGCCAACGAGGCCACTATGCCGTGGGCGGCCCCGCTTATTGTCATTGGCGCGATCCTCATCGTCGCGGGTGCGGCGTTGCCGTTCGTCAGCAAGTTCACCAGGGGCCGGGGCTCCCGCCCGAACGGTCCGCGGGGCGGTGGGAACGCAGAAACTGTTCCGGAGACCGCCGGCGAAGACACCGCCAAGGAAACCGGCAAGGAAATCATCGGCGAGGACGCACCTGCCGAGGAGACCAACAAAGGCACAAACGGGGGTCCCGCACTTCGTATTTCGCTTGTAGCTGCAGCTGTTGTGACCGCCCTCGTCGGCGGCACCGCGGCAAGCGCCCAAGCGGCCGAGACTCCTTCTCCCTCCGGATCCGCGACACCGTCCGGATCCGCGACGGCGAGCCCCGCAGGGACCGCCGGTGCGCAGAACGTCCCCGTCGTGGTGGACGCGCAGCTCAAGCGCATCCTGGACCAGGTCGCCGGCGCCGTGGCTGCCGGGGATGCAGCTCGTGATGCCTCCAAACTCGCTCCCAGGGTTGACGGCACGGAGCTGCAGGTACGCACACAGAACTATAAGATCCGGTCCCAGGTCGCCACGCACGAGGCGCGGATGCCCGTCCGGTCCAGCAAACTGCTGGGCAGCGTCATCTCCACCCAGCGAACCTGGCCACGCACAGTGATCGCCCTGACCCAGGGCGATGGCAACGTGGTTCCCCAGGTCCTGACCCTCGTGCAGGCCTGGCCGCGGGAGAACTACAAGCTGAAGAGCACTTCCCCGCTTCAGCCGGGAACGTCCTTCCCGGCGATTCCCTTGGGCGGAACCGCGCAGTTGGCGGCCGAAGACAAGCCCGGGCTGCAGTACAGCGGGACCGAGGCGATGGCAGCCCTGGGCGATCGCTTGACGAAGGCCGATTCGGCGTTCAAGGACAAGCTCGTGGAAGGCACCAATTCGCCCTACATTGCGGATGTCCTTGACTACCAGGCGAGCACCGTCAAGTCCGGCACCAACGGCAATTTCACCTTCACGCACACGCCCTCTCCGACGGATACGGCTGTGTTCCGGACGTCCGACGGCGGCGCCGTGGTCGTGGGAAAGCTGAACTTCGATTTCACCAGCAAGCCCAAGTCGGATGGCGACACCCTGACCGTGGACAAAGCCGCGGCAGTGCTCGCGGGCGGGGATTCCACGAAAGTCGGCCTCGTGCAGACCTTCTCGGAGTCGGTAGCCATTTACATTCCACCGGCAGGCTCGACTGCTCCCATGAAGCTCGTTGCCGCGGTCCGCGGTCTGGTGGGGGCCAGCTTCCAGTAGGCAAATGCTGTTGGCGCAGCGGCTAGAGTGGACGGTATGAGTTCGCCAGGATCCCGTCCCGTCTCTCCAGCCGCTGCCAGCCAGCTCAACCTGCGCGGCGCCGTCGACCTCTCTGCATTGCGGCGCCCTGCGCCGGCGGCACCGAATGTTGCCCCGGCTGCGTCCGGCGGAAGCCCCGGAGGCAGTCAGCCCCTTCGCGTAGATGCCACCGAGGCCAATTTCCAGGATCTCGTCCAGCTGTCCGCGCAGATTCCCGTCCTTTTCCTTTTGTGGTCCAACCGCTCCCTGGAGGCTTCGACCCTCCTCCACAGCCTCGAAGCTGTCGTCGAAGGTTACGCCGGCAAAGTCGTGCTGGCTGCGGCGGATGTTGACGCGTTCCCGCAGCTTGCGCAGGCATTCCAGGTCCAGGCCATCCCCACCGCCGTCGCGGTCTTGAAGGGCCAGCCCGTGCCGCTCTTCGAGGGGCCCGCGTCGGACCAGGAAATCCGTGCCCTCATCGACGAACTCCTCAAGGTGGCCGAAGCCAACGGAGTGACAGGCAGCATCGGCGCGGGCGCCGCGGGTGCGGAGGCTCGTCCTTTGCCTCCGCTGCACCAGGCAGCCTTCGATGCCATTGAAGCCGGAGATTACGCCGCTGCGGCTACCGCCTACCGCCAGGCGCTCGCTGAGAAACCGGCTGATGCCGAGGCCAAGGCCGGACTCGCCCAGGTGGAACTGATGGGCAGGCTCGAGCTCCTGACGGCAACGGAAGCCGAAGCCATGCGTCAGCGGGCGGCGGAGGAGCCGGACAACATCGAAGTGCAGCTCACGGTGGCCGACCTTGACATCTCGGGTGGTCACATCGAGGACGCGTTCAACCGCATCATCGCGTTCATTGGCCGCAACTTCGGTCCCGAGCGTGAGGCGGCGCGTGTGCGCCTGCTGGAACTGTTCGACGTCGTCGGCATTTCGGACCAACGTGTCGCCAAGGCCCGGCAAGGTCTGGCGCGGGTCCTCTTCTAATGACGCAACCGGCGTTGTTCAGCCCGCTTCAATTGCGCTCCTTGACGGTGCCGCATCGTGGCTGGGTTTCCCCTATGTGTCAGTACAGCTGCTCGCCCGACGGCGGGGGCGGCGTGCCCAACGATTGGCACCTGGTGCATCTTGGCGCGTTTGCCACGGGCGGCGCGGCCCTCATCCTCACCGAAGCAGCGGCCGTCAGCCCCGAGGGGCGGATCAGTCCGCGCGACGCCGGACTGTACACGGACGAGCAGGCGGCCGCCTGGGAGCGGATTGTGGACTTCGTCCACCGCAACAGTGCCGTGGGCGGCAAGATCGGCGTCCAACTGGCGCACGCCGGCCGCAAGGCTTCCACCTACTGGCCGTTCGCCGAAGAGAGCGGATCCGTCGCGGAGTCCGACGGCGGGTGGGTGGCCCGGGGTCCGGGTAACGAGGCGTTTGCCGGCCTTGCGAGTCCGCTTGCAATGAGCGATGAGGACATCCACGCCGTGATTTCGGATTTCGCGGCGGCAGCCTCACGGGCCGTGGACGCCGGGTTCGACACGGTGGAGATCCACGGCGCGCATGGCTACCTCCTGCACGAATTCCAAAGCCCCTTGATCAACAAGCGCGACGATTCCTGGGGAGGCAGCGAGGCGGCACGAAACCGCTTGATGCTTGCGGTCATCGACGCCGTCCGTGCGGTCATCCCCGATTCGATGCCGTTGCTGCTGCGGATATCCGCCAGTGATTGGGCCGAGGGGGGCGTAGACATTGACGCCTCCGTGCGCCTTGCACGGGCAGCGGCCGAGCACGGCGTGGACTTGGTGGACGTCTCCAGCGGAGGCGCTGTGGCCCACCAGCGGATCAAGGCGGGTCCTGGATACCAGACGGGATTCTCGGAACAGATCCGGCGCGAAGCAGGGGTTCCCACCGGTGCAGTCGGCTTCCTGACATCCTCAGGACAGGCCGAACACACGGTGGCCACGGGCCAAGCCGATGGCGTATTCATGGCACGGGCAGCCCTCCGCGATCCGCACTGGTGGCTTCGCGCGGCTTTTGAACTCGGCTTCCCGTTGGATTGGGCGCCGCAGTATCAGCGCGCAGTTCCACGGCACAGCTTCTGAGAGCTAGTCCTTTGGGATGAGGCTGCTCCGGAAAAGGGGCCCCGTAGTTCCCCCTCCGGGACGACTCCTGGAACCGTCCCCGGGGCTAGGCTGGCTGCATGACTGTCCAGCTTCCCGGTTCACCTCCCATCTCCCCGGTGCCTGCCTTGGCCCTGCGCGGACTGGCAAAGCGCTTCGGCGGCAAAATCGCCGTCGACGGCATCAGCCTGGATGTCCCCGCCGGCTCCTTCTACGGCGTCGTTGGTCCCAACGGGGCGGGCAAGACGACCACGTTGTCCATGGCCACCGGGCTCTTGCGGCCGGATTTCGGGACGGCCTACATCCACGGCGTGGATGTGTGGACGAAGCCGCTCGAAGCCAAGAAACTGATGGGGATACTGCCCGACGGCGTCCGTCTCTTCGACCGCTTGACGGGTGAACAGCTGGTCACCTACGCCGGCTTGCTCCGTGGCATGGACAGGGACGTTGTTGCCCAAAGAGTGGGAGAGCTGATGGCCGCGCTGGATCTCAGCGGCGACGCCGGCACCCTCGTGGTTGACTACTCCGCCGGCATGACAAAGAAGATTGCCCTCGCGTCGGCGCTCATCCATGCGCCCAGGCTGCTGGTGCTGGACGAGCCCTTTGAGTCCGTGGATCCCGTCTCGGCAGCCAACATCAGGGGAATTCTTGACAATTATGTGGCCTCGGGAGGGACGGTCATCGTCTCGAGCCACGTCATGGACCTTGTGCAGCGCATGTGCGACCACGTAGCCGTCGTGGCTGCCGGCAGGGTCCTCGCCGCCGGAACCGTCGACGAGGTCCGTGACGGTGCCACGCTCGAGGACCGGTTTGTGCAGCTCGTGGGCGGCGGAAACCAGACGGGGGGCCTGGAATGGTTGCGCACCTTCTGAGCCTGAAGTGGCGGCTCCTGCGGAACGGCTTCCGGCGCAGCCCGGGCCAGCTTGTGGGCATCGCGATCGGCGGGCTCTATGCGCTGGGAGTCGTCGCGACCCTCGTGGTGACGCTCGTCGCCCTGCGGTGGGCCGACGCCGAGACGGCCCACACCGCCGTCGTCCTCGGTGGCGCCGCCGCGATCCTGGCCTGGGCAATCGTGCCCCTGATGGCCTCGGCCGCTGACATGACGCTTGACCCTTCCCGCTTCACGACGTCGGCGATCCCGATGCGCCAGCTGCTGACCGGGCTTGCCCTCGCCGGATTCATCGGATTGCCGGGCTTGTCCACGACGATTGTGGCGTTATTCACCGCGGCGACATGGTGGCGCAGCGTGCCGGCGGTGCTCGGCGCCCTGCTGGGTGCCGTGCTAGGCGTGCTGAGCTGCGTGGTCTTGTCGAAAGTCATCACGACGGCGACTGCCAGCCTCGCGGCCTCCCGCCGTTTCAAAGATGTGAGCAGCATTGTGGTCTTTGTGCCACTCGTGCTGATGGGGCCGATCGTGGCCGGCGTCTTCAGGGGAGTGTCCGGTTCTACGGGCTACCTCCCGGAACTTGCCCGGACGGTCTCCTGGACTCCACTCGGAGCTTCCTGGTCGCTTGGCGGGGATCTGGCGTCCGGAGATTTTGCCGCCGCCGGCCTGAAGGCATTGATCGCCCTCGCCACTCTCCTCGTGTTGTTTGCCGTCTGGAATGCCTTGCTCAAGCGGGCGCTGGTCACTCCGCCATATTCCGGTGGATCAAGGAAACGCGGCGGGAAACTTGGCTTGTTCGGACTGCTGCCGGCAACTCCCACCGGTGCGGTTGCCGCACGCTCCCTCAGCTACTGGATCCGCGATCCGCGCTACGCAGCTTCGCTGATGGTGGTCCCGTTGTTGCCCGTGATTTTCCTGTTCCAGTCCGGGCAGTCCGGAAGCTACTCCATGCTGGTGATTCTGGGGCCCATGTCTGCCTTTGTCCTCGCATGGTCCATTGCCGCGGATGTCTCCTACGACAACACCGCATTTGCCTTGCATCTGGCCACCGGGGTCCGCGGCATTCATGACCGGCTCGGCCGGGCCTTGGCTTGCATGGCCTTCGCCCTCCCGGTGGTGTTGATCTTCGCCGTGGGGCCCTTTTTCCTGACCGGCGAATGGGGCTGGTTGCCCGGTCTCCTTGGGCTTTCCCTGGGCGTGCTGTTCACGGGCCTCGGCTTGGCCTCCGTTGTGTCGGCGCGGTACACGTCCACTGTGCCGTTGCCAGGTGACAGTCCGTTCAAGAAGCCGCCGGGAAACGTTGCCCAGACACTGGCGGTCCAGTTCGGAGGAATGGCGGTGCTGTTCCTCCTGGTCCTTCCGGAACTTGTCCTCGTGATTGTCCAATCGGTCACGGGCGATCCGCTGTGGGGATGGATCAATCTGGCAATTGGTACGGTTCTTGGGGTGGCATTGTTGGTGTCGGGAGTCCGGATCGGCGGACGCTGGCTTGACCGGCGCGGGCCCGAGCTCTTCGCACAATTGAGCGTCAACCGTTGATTCCATGATCAACAATGACAAGTTATGGGACATGGGATAACCTCGAGTTTGAACCAGTTCATCCGGGAAACACAGCTAGAAAGGTCGTGGACGATGGAAGTTGTCATCCTTCCGGGAAGCAAACAGATCGGGGCACTTGCCGCGGATGCCATCGAGGCACTGCTCCGCCGAAAGCCGAACGCCGTCCTGGGCCTGGCCACAGGGTCCTCTCCGCTCCCTGTCTATGACGAACTGGCGCGCCGCCACCAGGAAAAGGGACTCGACTTCAGCCAGGCACACGCCTTCGCCCTTGATGAATACGTCGGGCTCGAACCCGGGCATCCGGAGTCGTACCGTGAAGTCATCCGCCGTGAGTTCACGGACCGGGTCAATATCGACCCCGCCAACGTCCACAGCCCTGACGGTACCGCGGCCGACCTTCCCGCAGCCTGCGAGGCGTACGAGGACTCCATGCGGGCACTCGGCGGCGTTGACCTGCAGATCCTTGGCGTGGGCACGGACGGCCATATTGGATTCAATGAGCCGGGTTCCTCGCTCGCTTCGCGGACTCGGATCAAGACGCTGATCGAGCAGACCCGCAAGGACAACGCGCGCTTCTTCAAGAGTATCGACGACGTTCCCCACCACGTGGTCACGCAGGGTTTGGGAACCATCATGGACGCCCGGCACGTTGTCCTGATTGCCACGGGGGCGCAGAAAGCCCAGACCGTCAGGGACTTTGTCGAGGGGCCGGTGGCGGCCATCTGCGCGGCATCGGTGTTGCAAATGCACCAGCACGCTACCATCCTGATCGATGAGGCTGCGGCTTCCTCGCTCAAGCTCGCCGATTACTATCGCCACACCTATGACAACAAGCCGAAATGGCAGAGCATCTGACGCGGTGCATCTGATCGCGAAGCATCAGCGGCTAAGATGGATGGCATGACGACGCTGCCTCCGGACCCATTCGAAAACGATCCCATGCGCGAGCTTTCCGGAGCCGGAACTTCCACTGCAACCATTGAGCGCGAGGAAGTGCGCCAGGAAGTGGAACCCGGTGACCGGGAGCGTTTCTCGCACTATGTCCGCAAGGAAAAGATCATGGAGTCCGCCCTGACAGGCGAACCCGTGATTGCCCTGTGCGGCAAAGTGTGGACCCCTGGCCGGGACCCGCAGAAGTTCCCGGTCTGCCCCGAGTGCAAAGAAATCTATGAAGGACTTCGCCCCGGTAACGACGGCGGAGACAAAGGCGGCCCGGGCGGCTCCAAGTAGCGAGTAAGCCCAAGTAGTCGGGTATTTCCTGGTAGTAGGCGGGGGAGTGCTTTCTCCTGCCTGTTTGCTGCCCTGCGTGATTCGGCGCGTCCGGAACAGATTGGTGTTTTTTGTGGTTATTTGGGTTTCGCTGGCCGCAGCGGACTTGCTTGGAATCGTTGCTGGTCAGGGGGAATCCGCGTGACTGAAACACTCTTCGGCGGCCCCGCGCTGCCTCCGGCATATCCGGAACGCGCAGCCTGGGGAACCGCCCCGAAGCTGCGCGCCTGGCAGCAGGAAGCGCTGGACTTGTACCTCAACGCGAGCCCGCGCGATTTTCTCGCCGTGGCAACGCCGGGAGCAGGTAAGACCACCTTCGCCCTGCGGATTGCCTCAATACTCCTCGACAGTGGAACCGTGAACCGCGTGACGATCGTCGCTCCCACTGACCACCTGAAACGGCAGTGGGCGGACGCCGCGGCCAAGGTGGGCATTGCCATCGATCCGAACTTCAAGAATTCCGACGGCCAGCACGGCAGGGGTTTCGTCGGCGTCGCGGTCACCTATGCGCAGGTGGCGAGCAAGCCCATGCTCCACCGGGCCAAGACCGAGGCCGCCCGCACGCTGGTCATCCTCGATGAAATCCACCACGGTGGCGAAGCGTTGTCCTGGGGCGACGGATTGCGCGAGGCCTTCGATCCTGCCGCGCGACGCTTGGCGCTCACAGGCACGCCTTTCCGTTCCGATACCTCACCCATCCCTTTCGTGGAATACGCCGAAGACCGCGACGGCATCCGCCGCTCGAAGGCGGACTACACCTATGGTTACGGCAACGCCTTGAGGGACCACGTTGTCCGTCCCGTGCTGTTCATGGCGTATTCGGGCCAGATGCGTTGGCGTACCAGCGCGGGAGACGAAATGGCGGCATCGCTCGGCGAGGCCGCCGTCACCAAGGACATCACCTCCCAGGCATGGCGGACCGCGCTGAACCCCGGCGGCGAATGGATCCCCGCGGTTCTTGCTGCCGCCGACAAGCGCCTCGGCGAGGTGCGCCGTACAGTGCCCGACGCCGGCGGCCTCGTCATTGCCACGGATCACGACGACGCCCGCGCCTATGCAGGTCAGCTCAAGAAGATCACAGGTCAGTCGCCCACGGTGATCCTGTCCGATGATTCCAAGGCTTCGCACAAGATCGAGGAGTTCACCGCCAGCGACAAGCGCTGGATGGTGGCTGTCCGGATGGTGTCCGAAGGCGTCGACGTCCCCCGGCTTTCGGTCGGCGTCTACGCGACGTCCACCTCCACGCCCCTGTTCTTCGCCCAGGCCGTGGGCCGCTTCGTCCGTGCCCGCAAACGCGGGGAAACGGCGTCGGTTTTCCTGCCGTCGGTTCCGCCCCTCATGGCCTTGGCCAACTCCATGGAAGCCGAGCGGGACCACGCACTGGACCGGCCCGAGAAGGAAGATCCGGACGGCCTCTTCAACCCCGAAGAGAACCTGATGGCCGAGGCCAACCGCGAAGAGAAGGCCTCGGACTCCCTTGAGAAGGGCAAATTCGAGGCCCTCGATTCGCAGGCATCCTTTGACAGGGTGCTTTTCGACGGCGGCGAATTCGGCACGGGCGCCGATATCGGCTCCGAGGACGAACTTGATTTCCTCGGGATCCCCGGGCTGCTCGACGCCGAACAAGTGGGAACGTTGCTCCGGCAGCGGCAGCATGATCAGCAGTCGAGGAAGAAGCGCCAATCTCCCTTGGCAGCCGCCGCGTCACCCGCGGTTCCGGACCACCGCATGCTGATGGACCTGCGCAATGAGCTCGCAAAAAACGTCGCGGCCTGGTCGGCCCGCACCGGTACCCCGCACGGCGTCGTCCACAACAAGTTGCGCGAGGTGTGCGGCGGACCGGCAGTCGCGCAGGCGAACGAGGAGCAATTGCAGTCACGGCTGCGCAAGCTCCAGGATTGGTTCATCGGACGGAAGTAGAACTGCTTGGCGGGGCCCTGCCCCTTAGCGCTGCCCCAGTTCGACGCCGTTCTCTTCCAGTTCCGCGTAGGTCTCGTCAAGATCCTCCGCGATTCCGGCGGTGAGTTCACCGATCACTGTCACGGAGTAACCCGCCTGCACGGCGTCCAGTGCCGTGGCCCTGACGCAGTAGTCCGTGGCGATACCTACCACCACCACTTCCTCCACTCCGTGGCTCTGCAGCCAGTCATCGAGCCCGAGGGCGTCCTCGTCCAGCTCGACGGAGGGGTCGGCGCCGGGCGCTAGTTCGCCCATGGGCACTTCGTCTTCGGGAGCGAGGACTCCTTCGAAGCCTGAGTAGGCCGCGGTGTATTGTCCCTTGCGGAAGTAAGCCTGGATGTACTCGGCGTCGAGATCCGGGTGGAGTTCGGCGCCCTTGCTCCCTGCGCGGCAATGCGGGGGCCAACTGTCCACAAGGTCCGGTGTTTCCGAGAAATGGCTGCCCGGGTCTACGTGCCAGTCCTGCGTGGCCACGACGTGGTCGAAGTGCTGGTGGTTCTCGTCAAGGTATTCGCTGATGGCGGCAGCCGTGGCGGCGCCACCTTCCACGGCGAGGGACCCGCCCTCGCAGAAATCGTTCTGGACGTCCACGATAATCAGGGCACGGGACATTCAGTCCTCCTCATAGACGGTGGGGATTGCCGGCTCGCCGCGCTGCAGCCTCCGGACTACCGGGGGGAGTTCGGCCATGCTGGCAGCGTGGCGTTCCTGTGCCCGGACGACGCCCTCGTGTCCCGTCCATCCCGGGAGCAGTTCGCCGTTCTTGATGAACTGCTGGAGCAGCGGGCGGTCGTTGCCGTCGTCTTCCGGCCGGTGTCCGATGCCCACGATCTCCTGGGTGGCGATGCCGAGTTCGTTGAGTTTGCGCAGGGCATATTTGCGGCCTCCCACGCTGGCCTTGTTTTTGGCTACCTTGGCCACGGGAATGAATTCCCCGGCATCGTTGGTCCGGCTGACGAGCTTGTAGACCATGCTCGCCGTCGGAGCCCCGGATCCTGTGACCAGGGAGGTGCCCACGCCGTACACGTCCACCGGGGCCGATTGCAGGGCGGCGATGGCATATTCATCGAGATCCGAAGTGACAACGATCCGGGTGTTGGTGTTGCCGAGGTTGTCCAGCAGCTCACGGACCCACTGGGCCTGGGCCACGAGGTCTCCGGAGTCGAGGCGGACTGCCCCGAGCTTGTCACCCGCGAGTTCCACCGCGGTGCGTACCCCGGTCTCGACGTCGTACGTGTCCACCAGGAGTGTCGTGCCCGGTCCGAAGGCGGCGATCTGGGCTTCGAAGGCCTCGCGCTCGGTGTCGTGCAGGAGCGTGAACGAGTGGGCGGCCGTGCCCACGGTCTTGATGCCGTAGCGGCGGCCGGCCTCAAGGTTGGAGGTGCTGCCGAAACCGGCGATGACCGCGGCGCGGGCTGCCGCCGTCGCGGATTCCTCCTGGGTGCGCCGGGAACCCATCTCGATGCATGGCCGGTTGCCGGCCGCGCTGGTCATCCGGGAGGCAGCCGAAGCAATCGCGGTGTCATGGTTGAGCACGGACAAGATGTACGTTTCCAGGATGCACGCTTCCGCGAACGTGGATTCGACGATCAGGATGGGGGACCCGGGGAAGTACGCCTCGCCCTCCGGATAGCCCCAGATGTCGCCGGAAAACCTGTAGTCGGCGAGGAAGTCCAGTGTCTGCCTGTCAACTACTTTGTGCTGATCGAGAAACGCGAGCTCGGCGTCTCCGAAGCGGAAGTCCTTGATTCCCTCAAGCAGCCGGCCGGTGCCGGCGACGATGCCGTAGCGGCGGCCGTCGGGCAGGCGGCGGGCAAAGGCCTCGAAGACGGAGCGCCGGTGTGCCGCACCCGAATGCAGGGCAGCTTCCAGCATGGTCAGCTCATAGTGATCGGTGTACAACGACGTGCGGGGGTGGTCCCAGGCGACGGATCTACTCACGAAATTCACTCTAGTCCCCACCGCCTCCCACGTCTCGCTCCGCTCAACGCGGGGCCCTCGCCGGTGTGGGCCCATCCACCGCCTCCCACGTCTCGCTCCGCTCAACCGCCATTAGTCCGCCCATCCATCACCATTAGAATGGACAGATGACCACTACCGTCGGCCCCGGCACAGCCCCCGGCACCTATACAGCCACCTGCACAGTGACAGACGCAGGCTTAAAGGGGAAAGAACGGACGGACCTCTCGGAGCAGTCGTCCACCGACGTCCTCAGCGCTGCCGACATCCCTTGGAACCTGGTGGTGTGGAACGATCCCGTCAACCTCATGAGCTATGTGAGTTACGTGTTCCAGAGCTATTTCGGCTATTCCGAGGCCAAATCCAACAAACTCATGCTCGAGGTCCACAAGAAGGGCCGTTCCATCGTGGCGCATGGAGGCAAGGAACAAGTGGAGCAGCACGCGGTTGCCATGCACGGCTACGGTCTGTGGGCAACGGTTGAAAAGGCAAGCAGCAGCGGCGACGGCAGGGGACGCAAGGGTGGCGCACGTGGCTAAGGCTTTCAAGTACGGACTCAAGGGCATTACCGGCTACCTTGAGCCCGCCGAGCGCGAACTCCTGCGCGGACTCCTGGACGATGTCATTTCAATGCTGGAACCGGAGCTGTCGAGCAACGAAGATCCCCTGACGGCCTTGATCGGCTTGGACATGAACGTCAAGGAACCGTCCGATCGCGCCCTCTTGCGGCTCCTGCCGAACGTCATGAAGAACGACGACGCCGCGTCCCTCGAGTTCCGTCAGCTCACCGAGCGCTCGCTGCGGGAAGGAAAAATCGGCGCCCTTCGGGCCGCCGCGATGGGCCTGGACCGCAACGAGCTCGTCCTCACCCCGGAGGAGGCGAAGTTCTGGTCCATGGCCCTCAACGATGTTCGTTTGGTGCTGGCCGAGCGCCTCGATATCCGCGACGAGGCGGATGCCGACCATGTCCACGCCATGCAGGACTGGTCCCAAGCCGAAGACGTAGAGAGCTACCTGGCGCTCGTCTACAACTTCACCACCTGGCTCCAGGAATCGTTGGTCCAGGCCATGATGGCGTCGATGGACCGGAAGCCCTGAGTGGGGCTTGTGGCCGGCCGTGTGACAAAACAGACACGAGGCCCCCGCCACATGTCGTGGCTGCAGCACATGCCTTGGCTTATTCTCTAAGAATCATGAACTCAGCATCGGACGCGGTATCGGATGGGGAGAGCGCCGCAGCGGCGTTGGAATCCCAGCGCAAGCCGGAAACACTGAACAGCACAGCACCCAACCCGTTGCTGGGATCACGCCCCATCGGTGTCTTCGATTCCGGAGTCGGCGGACTCACCGTCGCACGGTCCATCATCGACCAGTTGCCCCATGAGTCGATCATCTACGTGGGAGACACTGCCAACGGACCTTACGGGCCGCTGCCCATCGCCGAAGTGCGGGCCAATGCCCTCGGCGTCATGGACGAGCTCGTGGACTCCGGCGTCAAGCTCCTGACCATCGCCTGCAACTCAGCTTCGGCCGCGGTCTTGCGCGATGCCCGTGAACGCTACACGGCCCGCTACGGGATTCCCGTCATCGAGGTCATCCAACCGGCAGTCCGCCGGGCAGTGTCCGCGACGAGGTCCGGCCGGATCGGCGTGATCGGGACGTCCGCCACGGTAGGTTCCCGCGCTTACGAGGACACCTTCGCCGCTGCCCCGGACCTGACCATCACCTCGGTGGCCTGTCCGGAATTCGTGAGCTTCGTGGAAGCCGGCATCACCACCGGTCCCGAGCTGCTGGCCGCGGCCCACGAATACCTGGAACCGCTCAGGGACGCCGGTGTTGACACCGTGGTGCTGGGTTGCACGCACTATCCCTTGCTCACGGGCGTGATTTCCTTCGTCATGGGGGAAGACGTCACCCTTGTGTCGAGCGCCGAGGAAACCGCCAAAGACGTTTACCGCGCCTTGGCCACCCACGGGATCCAACGGACCGATCCCGGCTTGCCGCGGCACGACTTCATGGCCACCGGCGACGTTGTCCAGTTCGAAACCCTGGCGCGCCGTTTCCTCGGCCCGGAGGTCCTGTCCGTGCGCCACGTGGATCATGTGGCCGCCCAATACCCGACCGGAAGCCTCGCCCGCATCACCCCGGAAATGTTGGAGGCCGCCCGCGCCGGCGGCCATCATGCGAGGACGTCCAATTTCGTTGATCCTGCAGCGTTCACTGTGAACGAATTCGGCGCGGCCCGCGGGGGCCGCATCCAGTGAAACTGACCATTGTTGGCTGCACGGGTTCCTTCCCCGGTCCGAGCTCTCCGGCGTCGTGCTATCTGCTGACCGCGCACGACGGTGAACGCCAGTGGAAGATCGTCATGGACCTCGGCAGCGGTGCCCTTGGAGCCATCCAGCGCTACACGGACCTCGAAGATATCGACGCCATCTTCCTGACCCACCTGCACCCGGACCATTGCATGGACCTTTGCGGACTGCACGTGGCCGTCCGCTGGAAGCCGGGCGGCTGGGGACGGGACAGGATCCCCGTCTGGGGTCCCGCCGCGACGGCCGACCGCATGGCCACCGCCTACGGGCTGGAGCTGGACCCCGGAATGCACGAGGAATTCGACTTCAGCAACTGGAGCGAACGCCAATCCGTGCAGCTTGGACCGTTCACCGTGACACCGTATGCCGTGAACCACCCGGTGGAAGAGGCCTACGCCTTGCGCGTCGAGGTCACCGAGCCGGACAAGGACGGCAAGGTGGTGAGCAGGATCCTCACGTACTCGGGAGATACCGACTCGTGCCAGGGCCTTGAGGATGCCGCCCGCGACGCCGATCTTTTCCTGTGCGAGGCCGCCTTCGAAGAAGGGCGCGACGACGACATCAAGGATGTGCACTTGACCGGCAAGCGCGCGGGCCAGGCAGCGGCAGCCGCCGGAGCCCGACGCCTCCTGCTGACGCACATCCCGGTCTGGACATCGCAGACCAAAGTCATGGCCGAGGCGCGGCCCGAGTTCGCCGGCGATGTCGCCGTCGCCGTAGCCGGAGTCCACTACACCGTCTGAACCCGGAGTCCGGCTGCCCAGACCGACCGCGCAGTCCAGCGGAGGCTGGGAGATCGCTAAGCTTGCAGTATGACTTCCGAAGCCACCTCTGCCCCCGTCATCCGTGCCGACGGCCGTACGCCCGATCAACTCCGTCCCATCAGCATCACCCGCGGCTGGTCCAAGCAGGCCGAAGGTTCGGCCCTGATCGAATTCGGCAACACCCGGGTGCTGTGCACGGCTTCCCTGACCGAGGGCGTCCCGCGCTGGCTCAAAGGCGAGGGCCGCGGCTGGGTCACGGCCGAGTACGCGATGCTGCCGCGGGCCACGAACACCCGTTCCGACCGTGAGTCCGTCAAAGGCAGGATCGGCGGACGCACCCACGAAATTTCGCGCCTGATCGGCCGCTCATTGCGTTCCATCATCGACACCAAGGCTCTAGGCGAGAACACGATCGTGCTGGACTGCGATGTCCTGCAGGCCGACGGCGGCACCCGCACCGCCGCCATCACCGGCGCCTACGTGGCACTCGCCGAAGCGATCCGCTTCGCCCGCGAGAACAAGATGATCGCGAAGAATGCGCAGCCGCTGATAGACACGATTGCTGCCGTTTCCGTGGGAATCATCGACGGTATCCCGATGCTGGACCTGCCCTACGTCGAGGACGTGCGCGCCGAAACCGACATGAACGTGGTGGTCACGGGCTCCGGCAAGTTCGTGGAAGTCCAGGGCACCGCCGAGGGAGCCCCCTTCGACCGCGATGAACTGAATGCCTTGCTGGATCTTGCCCTCATCGGCACGGGGGAGTTGGCAGCAATCCAGCGCGAGACCCTGGCCGAGGCCCCGTGAGCATCGACACCACGCCGCGGCTCGTTCTCGCCACCCACAACAAGGGAAAACTGCGCGAACTCAGGGAACTGCTCAGGGGGCAAGTGCCAGGACTCGACGTCGATACCCAAGTGATTGACGCGGCTGCGGCCGGCGCTCCCGATGTTGCAGAGACCGGCGTGACGTTTGCCGAGAACTCCCTGCTCAAAGCACGGGCCGTGGCCGAGGCCACGGGAATGGTGGCGATTGCCGATGACTCGGGACTGGCAGTGGACGTCCTGGGTGGAGCTCCGGGCATCTTCTCGGCCCGCTGGTCCGGCCGGCACGGTGACGACGCCGCCAACCTTCAGCTCTTGCTGGCGCAGCTCTCCGACGTCCCCGACGCACACCGGGGAGCCGCGTTTGTCTGCGCGGCGGCACTCGCCGTACCGGCCGCCGTCGACGGCGGGGCACGCGAGGTGGTCGAGTACGGCCAGCTGGAAGGCACTCTCTTGCGTGTACCCCGCGGCGCCGGTGGATTCGGGTACGACCCCGTGCTACAGCCGCAGGGGTTGGACCGCAGTTGCGCGGAGCTGAGTTCCGAGGAGAAGAACGCCATCAGCCACCGCGGCAAGGCGTTCAGGGCGCTGCTCCCGGCCATTGTGGACGCACTGCGCTAGAACTCCCGGGCAAGCTTTAACGAAAGAGGCACCCCGCAACTGCGGCGTGCCTCTTTCCTTAAGCCAGTGCGTTTAGCGTTCGCCGTGCTTTCCGGCTTCACTTCCGTCCACGAACTCTTCGGCGGGTTCCGCGCCGCGGTCAGTGGCCTTGCGCTTCGCGAGCAAGCCGCGGATGACCTCGATGGCCACCGGGACGACCGAGAGCAGCACGATGACCACGAATATGATGTCGAGGTTGTCCCGGACCCACGGAACCTTGTCGCCGAGAAGGTAGCCGAGCAGCGTGACGCCACCGCCCCAGAGCACCGCCCCGATGACGTTGAAAATGAAGAACTTGCGCTTGTCCATCTGCGCGACGCCGACAATCACCGGGACGAAAGTGCGGATGATCGGAACGAAGCGGGCCAGGATCAGGGCCTTACCGCCGTGCTTTTCGAAGAAGGCGTGCGCACTCTCGACGTTCTCCCGCTTGAACAGCTTGGAATCAGGTTTGTTGAAGATGGCCGGTCCGGCTTTGGAACCGATGAGGTAGCCGCTCTGGTTGCCGATGATCGCTGACACGACGATGAGGACGGCGAGTGCCCAGATATTGAACTTGATGGTATCCGTGGCGACGAGGAGCCCCGCGGTGAAGAGCATCGAGTCACCCGGCAGGAAGAAGCCCACCAGGAGTCCCGTCTCGGCGAACACAATGCCGCACACGAGCAGGACTACCCATGGTGCCAAGGCGGGGTCGGCCAGGAAGATCTGGGGGTTCAACCAGTCGGGGAGGAGCGCGGACATATGCGGCTGCACCGGTCCTGCACCCACCAAAGCGGATACGGCAAAGTCGTTCATCGCAGAAAGGGTCACCCTTCAAGGGTACGGGATAACCGCCGTCGGGCCCGTGGGACATCCGTTGGGGGTGTCTGGTAGACCCTGCCTCCAGTCGCCCGAGGTGCGTAGCGTGGTGGAGGTGGACAGAAGACATGAAGACTTCTGCGTCCGCAGCTAACTGCACGTGAATGACGAGGAAGAACTTTTGAAGCGAGATGTAGTCATATCCAGGACACCGGCGACGGTCGCTGCTGGGTCAGCCCCGGCGTTCCCGTGGGGAGGTCTTCTGATCCTCGCCGCAGCAGGCTTCACTGCCGTCACTACCGAGCTCCTCCCGTCCGGACTGCTGCCCCAGATCAGCCGGGACCTGGAGGTAGACGAATCGGCCGTAGGTTCCCTCACTGCCGCCTATGCGGCGGTCATCGTCTTCACAGCGCTTCCCTTGTCCAGGCTGCTCGGCGGACGAGTTCCCCGCAAGGCGTTGTTGATCGGCACCGTGCTCGCGTTCGCACTCAGCAACGTACTGCTGGCGTCCAGCCCGAGCCTGGGATTGGCAGTTGCCGCAAGGCTCCTCGGGGGCGTGGCCCACGGGATGCTGTGGTCAAGCATGGCCCCCTACGTTGCCAGGATCGTCCCCGCGCACTCTGTCGGAAAAGCCATGGCCATGGTCTTCAGCGGTAACAGCATCGCACTGGCGGTCGGCGCTCCGATCGGCACACTCATGGGCTCGGTGCTCACCTGGCGCGGCTCTTTCCTGATCCTGGCCGGAGTCGGTGCGGTTCTCGCCTTGTTCGCCGTTTGGGTGCTCCCCGCAGCCCCCGACGAGGACGGCCATACGACGCCGACCCTCCGCGGAGCCGTGAAGCTGCCCGGCGTGACCGCCGTGGCCACAGCTTGGCCGCTCTTGCTTTTGGGCCATTTCACCCTGTTCACCTACATCGCGCCGTTCCTCCACGTCTCCGGACTGCCGGATGCCTTCACGAGCATTTCGCTGTCCGTCGTGGGGGCCGCCAGCCTCGTGGGGATCTGGATCGCCGGCCTCACCGCTGATTCCCACCCGCGGCGCTCCCTGCTTTCCGCGGTCGCACTGCTCGTACTGGCCTTTGGCCTCTTGCCGTTACTTGGTGGCACATGGGTGGGTGAACTCGTGCTGGTGACCGTGTGGGGAACCGCTTTTGGGGCCATCGGAATCTACAACCAGGCAGCAATCCTCCGCGCTGGCGGAGAGCACAAGGACGCCGCGAACGGCTTGACCGTGGTGACCATTCAACTCGGTATCGCCGTCGGCGCCGGTTATGGGGCCCTCGCCCTGACTACTGTCGGCGCCCTGTGGGTGCCGTTGGCCGCAGCCGTCCCGACGGCGGCGGCGCTCGCAATCATCCTGGCCAGCCGCCGCGGCGGCTACCCTGCCGGTCCACGGGAGACACCAGCCGCAATCCCCACTGCCAAGGAACCGGGACGCTAGCGCTTCCGGTCCGTCCAAGGTATTCGTTCAAGAATATAAGTATGCTGATGATCTTGTGCACTCCGGCCGGTGGTTTTAGGTTTAGAAGCGGCAAGCACTTCAACTGTCCGGGGTACGCGCAGGGAACCGAGCGATTCTCACGACGACGACCAGATGGAGGAACAGTGATGGCAGGACGCAACTTCGATGAGGATGACCAACAAGCAGAAGCGCTGGTTGTCAACAAGGGATCAAGCGCAAGCGATCTTGACGACGATATTGTGATGGCTTTGGAGAATCAGGTCATTCGGCACCCGGATGTCCCGGACGGAGCGCGGGATCCCCGGACCTTGTACCCGGGGGGCTCGTTCGAACCTCAACCACAGGACTACCCTGGCTGGACCGACGCGATGCGTCCCCGCCCGGACCACGGCGAAAGCACCTACATCGGACACCACCGCATGGAGGGGTTCCGGACCCTGATCACCGGGGCGGATTCCGGTATCGGAAGGGCTGCCGCGATTGCCTATGCCCGCGAAGGAGCGGACGTTGCCTTCACGTACTTGCCTGAAGAAGAACAGGACGCGGTGCACACAGTCCAGTTGATCGAAGACGCCGGTCGGAGCGCGTTGGCGCTGCCCGGTGACCTCTGCGACGAGGCTTTCTGCCAGGATGTGGTCTCCCAAACTGTTGCGGAGTTCGGTGGGTTGAACGTGCTCGTCAACAACGCCGGCTATCAAATGACCACGAGCGAAGGAATCGAAGACCTCACGAGCGAACAGTTCGACCGGACCTTCAAGTCCAACGTCTATGCCCTTTTCTGGCTGACCAAAGCCGCGCTGCCCCATCTGCAGCCAGGGTCCGCGATCATCAACGTGTCGTCCATCCAGGGCTACCACCCGAGCCCGAGCCTTATCGACTACGCCGCCACCAAGGCGGCCATCATCAACATGACGTTCTCGCTCGCGGAATCATTGGGGCCTCGCGGGATCCGCGTCAACGCGGTGGCACCCGGACCGATCTGGACTCCACTTCAGCCCCCGACCCAGCCGAGCGAAAAAATAGTCCATTTCGGTGAGGACACGCCCCTGGGGAGGGCAGGTCAACCCGCTGAACTGGCAGCGACCTTCGTGCTGCTGGCCACCGCGGAAGCAAGCTACATGTCGGGATCCGTTGTCGGCGTCACCGGGGGACGGCATTTAGCGTAGTACCGCGCCACGTCCGCCCGTGTCATTCCGGAGGCTTGGCACGGGCATCGCGCTGTTGCTGTTCGAGCTTGGCTTCTGCGTCCGCCCTGCGCCGGCCGACGATGCGCAATTGGTGAGTGGTCGGATGTGCGTAATCCTCAAGGCGTGCGGGATCATCCGGCTTTTTGTTGCTTGAGGCGCCCGCGGGTTCGGGGGCGGGGCTGGCGTGTTCACTCATGGGAGTACTCCTAGGCTGAGCCGGTGACTGTGGTCCAGATGCCGATGGCCCCGGCGACGACCATGATGGCGGTGGTGGACCAGCCGAGTGTCGCGGCAAGTCTTCCGTTGCGGTATTTGCCCATGAGATCTTTGTCCCTGGAGATGAGCATGGTGACTATGAGGAACGGGGCCGCGGCGATTCCGTTGATGATCGCGCTGAGGATCAGCAGTCCGATGGGGTCCGTGGCAAGGAAACTGATGATGACACCGCCGATGGTTCCCACGCCCAGCAGCGCGTAGAACGTGCGAGCCTGGCTGGGGCGCCGGTCGAACCCCCAGTTCTTGCCGAGCAGGCCGGCAAGCCCGGCGGAACCGGAAGCGGCGAGGACGGGGACCGCCAGGATGCCCGAGCCGATGAACCCGGCCGCGAAGAGGAACTTCGCGGCCGGACCCACGATGGGTTCCAGCGCTTTGGCGGCGTCGGCCGCGGTCTTGACGTCCGTGCCGTTCCTGCCCAGGGTCGCGGCGGTGGCCGCCATGATGGCGAACATGACCAGGACGGAGAAGAACATGCCGGTGAAGACATCGGCGCGAGCGTTGCGGAGCTTATGCTCAGCCGGTGCCGGGGCTCTTTCCTCCAGGCTGACTTCTTCAGCGCTGCCATGGTCCTCTTCGCGGAGTTCCTCGATCCTATCGGCGCTTTGCCAGAAGAACAGATACGGGGAGATCGTCGTGCCCAGCACCGCGACGATCAGTCCCAGGTAGTCCCAGCTGAAACGGAACTGCAGGCCCAACAGTCCTGCCGCGACGTCACCCCAGTCCACTTTGGCCACGAACAGGACCGCCACGTAGGCCAGCAGGGCCAGGCAGAGCCATTTGAAGATCTTTGAAATGATCTCGAAGCCGCCTGCCATCAGGACGACGGCTATGCCGATCCCGGCGATCGCGCTCCACATCTGGGCCGGGCCCGCGCCGAACAGTTCCATGCCCTGCCCGATGGCCATCAGGTCCGCCGCCGCGTTCAGCGTATTGGCCGCGAGCAGGGCCACGATCAGGATTCCAATCATCAGCCGGGGTTTGCGGGAGAACTTCCGGCGGGCCAGCCTGCCCAGACTGTCCCCGGTGGCCAGCGCGGTGCGGTCGCAGATTTCCTGGACCGCCATCATCATCGGCAAAGTGACAGGAGCGGTCCAGAGCATGCCGTTGGAGAAGGTGGCGCCAGCCTGTGCATAGGTGGCGATTCCTGAGGGATCGTCGTCGGCCGAGCCTGTGACCAGTCCTGGCCCGAGCAAGCCAAAGAACCGCAGGATGGGCGAACGTTTCGGGCGCGAAGTAGCTTGATCGCCGCCGGAAGAATCGTCTGGCTTGCTGTTGCTCGCCGGAGTATCGCGGGATTCAGGTTCAATGGATTCGACAGAACTCACTTTGTTCTCCTGCTCATCACGTATGCTGAATACTAAGCATGCTGACTATCCCCAGTAATCTATAAGTTTAGGGCAAAAGGCCGGGGGCTGCCTGGCCACATGCGCAACAGGCAGCACCGAAGCCGCGTGAACCGGCCCATGTGGGCACAATCGGAGGAACCAGATGAACGTCCTGATGAAACTGCTTGGCCTCGCTGTGGGCATGGGCGCCGGGGTTGCGGCGAACAAGGTCCTGGAGGCCATCTGGAGCAAGTCCACAGGGAAGCCCGCGCCAAAGGATGCGACCAATCTGGAGGACTCCTTGCCGGGCGTAGTGTTGTTCGCCTTCGCCGGGGGCGCCGTAGGGGCGGTCATCCATGTCCTGACCCAGAGGACAACCAAGAAAGCGCTGACCAAGCTGCAGGAGACCGCGGACGAGGTCTGAACGACGGTTCGTAGCAAGTGGCGGCCATCACCACCGCCATAGGAAGCCATATCCACCTGTAACCTTGACCAGTGGCATTGGACTTTACGGCGATCGACTTTGAAACTGCGAACGGCTTCAGGGGTTCTCCGTGCTCGGTCGGGCTGAGCAAGGTCCGTGGCGGCGTCGTGGTGGAGGAAGCTTCATGGCTCATGCGGCCGCCGGAAAACCACGACCACTTCGAATACCACAACACCCGGATCCACGGCATCCGCGCCGAGGACGTCGCCGAGGCTCCACGCTTTGGCGAACTCTTCCCTGAAATCGGGGCCTTCATCGGCGGGGACATCCTTGCCGCCCACAATGCGGCGTTCGATCTGGGCGTGATCCGCTCCGGACTCGAAGTTTCCGGCCTGCCCGGCCCCGGCTACGAGTACGTCTGCACGGTGATGTTGTCCCGGCGCTGCTACTCCTTGGTATCCAATTCCTTGCCCTACGCCGCGGAGGAGGCTGGCGTGCCCCTCGTGAACCATCACGACGCCGCGGAGGACGCACGGGCGTGCGCCGGAATCCTGGTGGACATCGCGCACCGGAACAACGCCAACAGCATCGCCGAGCTCTACTTGTCCCTTGGCCTGGCCATACCCAAACAGCAGGCCTTCCAGCCCGGAGACGGACTGTCCAAGCAAACGATCGCCGCGCTCGCGGGCGTCGGAGGAGGGGGCGGCGCTGTCGCCGGGCGACCCGGCGTCGGGATTGGCGCCGGCCAGCTTGGACGCGCCTGGAGCAATTGGCCGGAAGAGGGCACCAACCCGGACCCCAACCCTGCGGCGGAACCGGGCCACCCCCTGTTCGGGCAGACTGTTGTCTTCACCGGTGAGCTTGCCATTGCCCGGCCGGAAGCGAAACAGCGAGCGGCAGAGTTGGGCGCGCGTCCAGAGAGCCGCGTGACCGGAAGGACCACGGTCCTGGTGGTGGGTGACGGCTTCGTGGCCGGCGATCTCCGGAACGGGCGCCTCACCGGCAAAGCCAAGCGGGTCTTGGAGTTGCACAGCCGCGGCCAGCAGATCGAGGTCCTGTCCGAAGGGGAGTTCCTGCAGATGGTCGGCGGACGCTAGCGGGGGCAATATTCACACGGAGCAACAAAGCTTCCCGTTGTGTCGCGGCGCTCCTAGCCTTGAGCCATGACTCAGGGAAAACAGGCAGACACTGCAGGGCTCACCGCAGGAACGCCGGCTCCGTCAGCCACTGGATGGCGCGCCGTCTTCGCTTTCCCCAACCCCGTCAATGAGTACGCCGCGAGGATCACGGCCGGCCTGGTGGTTCTTGCGGCAGTGGCCACCCTCGTGAGCGGCCTCGGCTGGGGACTCGTGCTGATCGCCGTCGGCTTCTGGCTGCGGGTGTTGTTCGGGCCCAGGATCTCGCCGTTCGCCTTGCTGTCCGTCAAGGTCCTGGCACCCAGGGTGGGTCCCGCCAAACTTGTCCCGGGCCCGCCCAAGCGCTTCGCACAAGGAATCGGCGCGGCGCTCAGCACGGCGGCCGCGGTCCTGTTCTTCGCCGGGTTCGCCGTAGGTGCCTGGATCCTGCTCGCCTTGCTGATCGTCGCGGCGTCCCTCGAATCGTTTGTCGGATTCTGCCTTGGTTGCGCCATTTTCGGGTTCCTGCAGAGGCACGGCCTCATCCCCGAGGGCGTCTGCGAAGCGTGCAACAACATCGCGCTTCGCAGGCTTTGAACCTGTTGCTTCCTAGCCGACCGTGACAGCGATAAGCCGCTGCGCCATCCCACGGATGACGTCGGGAGCCTCAAGGGCCACAAGCCAGTCCGAGGGCAGGGCCTCCTCCCCATAAAGGGCCCCGAGGACATTGCCCGCGATCGAAGCGGTGGAGTCACTGTCACCGCTGTGGTTCAGCGCCACCGCAATGGCCTTGCGGAAATGGTCGGCCGGATCACGCTGTTTCTCCGCTGCCGCGCCAGTTGCCAGCACGGCGTAGAGCCCGACGGCGAGTGCCTCCTCCGCGACCCAGCCTTCGCCCAGTTGCGCCGTGAGTTCTTCCGGGCTGAGCAGCGTGCCGGTGAAAGAAAGTTCCAGCGCCTGGCGGAGGCGCTCCAGGAGCTCTGGAGCTGGATCCGGCAGTGCGGACACCACGCTCAAGGCATGCTCAGCCGCAGTCCGTACGTCCGAGCCCGCGGTCAGTTTGTGCACCAGCACGCTGAAGGCACCGGCGCTTTGCCGCGCCGAAGGGTGCCCGTGGGTCAAGCACGCGGCATCGGTGCTCAGCTTGTAGACCGTGGCTTCGGAAATATGCGGGACCAAGCCAAAGGGAGCGGACCGCATGACCGTGCCGCAGCCCTTCGATTCCGGATTGACGGGCCGGAACTTGGTTCCCATCTGGCCCGTGGCGAGTCCGCTCAGGCACGCTTTGCCCGGATGCCTGCGGTGCCGGAGCACCTCCTGGCTGTCGATCCAACGCGGTTGGGGAACGGGGGCCGACGACGGCAAGGCGACGCCCTGGGTCGCGAGCCATCGCAGGTAAGCCAGCCAGAGACATGCAGTTTCATCCGCCGCTACGCCGTCGTTGGCCCACTCGAGGGCTTCCACGAGGCCGTCAACGGTGTACAGCGTCATCTGGGTGTCGTCCGAAAAGTGGCTGCCGCCGTCGAGCTGGCAGAAAGAGCTGAGGCCCGCGGCGCCGAAGCGGGAGCGGATGGTGGCTACGTCATCGAACTCGACTGCGTAGCCGAGCGAATCGCCCAAGGCGCCGCCCAGCAGGCAGCCGTGAACCCGGGACTCGAAGGATGGCACGACGGAGGGGGACGGTTCAGCACTCATAGTGGTAATTTACCGTGGCTGTTTCGTCGGTCTTCACATCGCCGCTGATACGGTGGCTCGTGAACCAGGAGGCAGTGATGCGTGAACCCGCGTGGCGGAAAACCGGGAAGACCCCGGACTACAGATTCTCCCTCGCAAATGAGCGGACTTTCCTTGCGTGGATCCGTACCTCGTTGGCCCTGCTGGCTGGTGCCGTCGCCATCGACCAGCTTGCTCCGAACATTGCGCCCCAGCCCGTGCGCATCGTTTTGTGCGTCGTGCTTTCCATGATCGGCGCGGGCCTCGCGACGCTTGCCTACCGCCGGTGGGCGCAGATGGAGGCTGCCATGCGTAACGAGCAGGCCTTGCCGTTCTCTCGGGTCATGCTGCTCATGACCATCGTGGTTGCTGTGGCAGCCTTCACCTTTGCCGTGTTGATCCTGGTGGCGCGTTGACCATTGACGCCAGGGATCCGGGGCTGCAACCGGAGCGCACCACGCTCGCTTGGCGCCGGACCCTGATTTCGCTTCTGGTGGTGGATCTCTTTATCTGGCGCAGGTGGTTGACGGCCAAGTCCGGCGCGGGGCAACTTCCCACCGGGATACCGGGACTCGACTACCAAGGAATCTGCGCTTTGACGGCCGCGGCTGCCACGATTGTCCTGGGCTGCGTTGTCTGGGTCAGGTCCCACCAGTTGCACCATGGCGCAGAGGAAGCGTCGGCTGCGTTGATGCTTGCAAGCGCTGTGTCCATCATCGCGCTCGCCTGTGCTGCGGTCGCGGCAATAGCGTTGGGCGGCTAGGCTCGGATTCAGGAAGCGTCCAGACTCGGCTGACAGGATGCTGCGGGGCAGGAACGCGGTCCGCCGCGTGGCTTGTTGCCCTGGCTGGAGCATTCGCCTCCGCAAAAGACCACCCGATCTTCGAACTAAGGAATCCCTCGACATGACCACGACTGTGTCCATTCCCTCCTCCCGCGGCCCCCGGCTCCTTGCTCGGGCGTTCGCTGAAGCTCTGGGGACGCTGTTCCTTGTGGTTATTGGCCTGGGCGTGTTGATCTTCATCAATCCCCAGGCGGTTCCGATGCCGGCCTCGCTGGCCAGCGGGCTGACCGTCACTGCTGCGATGCTTGCCTTCGGTTACCTGTCGGGCGGGCACTTCAACCCGGCCATTACGGTTGGTCACCTGGTTGCCGGCCGGATGAAGCTCGTAGATGGGGCCGCGTACCTGGGGGCCCAGATCGTGGGTGGTTTGCTGGGCGCGCTGGCGATTTTCGCGGTCGTGCGAACGGTTCCCGGGATCACCGACAGCCGGACTGTCTTTGACACTGCAACCTCCGGCTTCGGTACGCATTCGAGCTTCCAGGTTCCCGTGACCGGCGTGATGCTCATCGAGGTCCTCGGTGCCGCGCTCCTCGTGGGGGTCTTCCTGGGTGTCACCGCTCGACGCAATCCCAGCAAGCTCGCAGCACCGTTCGCCGTCGGCCTGACGGTTGCAGTCCTGCTACAGCTGGGTCAGTCCACGGGCAACCTTGCCTTCAACCCGGCCCGCGCCACTGCATCCGCCATCTTCAGTTCCAGCTGGGCGGTGGAGCAGCTCTGGCTCTTCTGGGTCGCACCGCTGGTGGGCGCGGCGATCGCAGGCCTCATCTTCCGCGGTTTCGGTGAAACCACCCCAGTTGCCGTGGCTGAGGTCGAGGAGCCGTTGCCGGCCGACGGCTGGGACGAAAAGTCCGACGACGACGCCAAAGCGGCTGTCCCGGAAAGCGCGGAAGAGGTTTCCACGCCCGCTACTGAGCCCGCTGCAACGCCCGCCGAAGTGAAGCCCGACGTCGACCCGGCCCGTGATTTCTTCGACGGCAAGCGGGGCTGACACAGGAATTCAGCTGCCGGGAGGGCCCTGTTACGGCCGGTGCCGCCGCGCCGCGCCAATAATGTCAGTGCCTCCAGTTAGCTTGAAAACATGAAGCTTTTGCACACTTCGGATTGGCATCTGGGACGCTCGTTCCACGGCGTCGGAATGCTCGACGCCCAGCGCAACTTCATCGAGCAATTGCTGGCAGTCATCCGGGAACAGTCGGTGGACGTCGTCCTGATTGCAGGCGACGTCTACGACCGCGCCCTTCCCGGCCTGGATGTCGTGAAGCTTCTCGACGACGCCCTCGTGCGGATCACGGACGCCGGTGCCAAGGTGGTGCTGACCAGCGGCAACCACGATTCCGCGATCCGCCTTGGTTTCGCTTCACGCCTGCTGGAGCGCGGGGGAGTCCATCTGCGGACCCGGGTAGAGGATCTCGATTCCCCTATCCTGTTTCCACTGGACAGCAACCACCGGGCAGCTCAGGCGGGTGCCCCGGTACTTGCCGTCTACGGTATTCCTTACCTTGAACCGAGGCTCGTCGCCGAACGGCTCGGTACACAAACGGCGAGCCACTTTGACGTCACGCAGGCCGCAGTGCAGCTCATCCATGAGGACATTGCCCGGAGAAGCCGGACAGGACAGGTGCACTCCGTTGTACTGGCACATACCTTCGCGAGCGGCGGCATCACTTCGGACAGCGAACGCGATTTGAGCATCGGCGGTTTGGGGGCGGTACCCCTGGATCTCTTCGATGGCTTCGGCTACACGGCCCTTGGACATCTGCACGGGCGACAGGAACTTTCGGAGCACGTCCGGTATTCGGGTTCGCCGCTGGCGTACTCGTTCTCCGAGGCCAAGCATCGCAAGGGTGCGTGGCTGATTGACGTCGGCGTCGACGGTGTGGAGAGCGTCGAGGAAATTCTGTGGAAAGCACCACGGGAGCTGGCGATTCTCCGAGGGAAGCTTGCTGGGATTTTGGAATCTGAGGAATACTCCTGGGCCGAGACTGCGTATTGCCAAGTCACCCTCACGGACTCCGCGCGGCCGGCGCAGGCCATGGAACAGTTGCGTGCCCGGTTCCCGGACACACTGGTGCTGGGCTTTGACCCTGAAGACGCCGCGGGAAAGGTCAAGGCCAGCTACAGCAGCAGGCTTGCAGAAGCCGAGGACGATCTTGGCGTTTGTTGCGGCTTCCTTGACCATGTGCGCGGAAGGCCGGTTGACGAGGCTGAACTTTCCGCCCTTCGAGAAGCCTTGGAAGCGGTCCGGCTGGAAGGGGCAGAGCTGTGAGAGTCCACCGCCTTGAAATTGAGGCTTTCGGGCCGTTTGCCGGGGTTCAGTCGATTGATTTCGATCAGCTGGGAGCCCAGGGCCTGTTCCTCTTGAACGGCGCCACCGGTGCAGGAAAGACCAGTGTGCTCGACGCTATCTGCTTTGCGCTGTATGGCTCGGTACCGGGTGCGCGCCAGGACGGCAAGCGCTTGCGGAGCGACCACGCGGAACCGACTGCGGAGCCGCGGGTTGTCTGCGAATTTTCGGCGCGCGGCAGGCGCTTTGAGGTCACTCGCTCCCCGGTGTGGGACAGACCAAGTGCGCGCGGGCGCAAGGGCTTTACCACCCAGCAGGCCAAAACGCTTCTGCGCGAGCGGGTCAATGGATCGTGGGAAGAAAAGACCTCACGCAACGACGAAGCCGGTATGGAAATCGGTGAAGTCCTGGGGATGGACCGGGAACAATTCACCCGGGTGGTCATGCTTCCTCAGGGAGACTTCGCGGCTTTCCTGCGTTCCAAGGCGTCCGACCGGCTGGATCTCCTGCAGAAGCTCTTCGGAACCCAGCGTTTTGAAGCGATCGAGCAGCAGTTGGCCCTCCAAGCAAACGCCGCGAGCGCAAAAGTGCAGGACAACCAGAACGGACTTCAGTTGCTCGTGCAGCGGGCGGAGTCAGAGTACGCGCAACTGGGTATTGAAGAGGACGCTGACCCGGATCTTGATGACGCAGGATCCAGCGAGTCCACGCCTGAACTCCGGCTCGGGAACCTCGAGGCCCGGGCCCGGACCGAATCTTCGGGGCGGCAGCAAGCTGCCGGCTCTGCCGATGCCTTCCGGCTTCAGCTGGCAGACAAGCTCAACTCCGCCCGGGAACGGGTTCAACGGCACGCAAAGCTCGACGCCGCCATGCGCCGGCACGAAGCCCTCTCCGCACGCGCGGCTGAAGTGCAGGAATTCCGGGAGCGACTTGGACGCCACCGCAAAGCCGCCGTCCTCGGCGGACAGCTCGACGCCGTCGACCGTGCCGCTAAGGCCCTCGACCTGGCGGCCTCGAAGGCGGAATCGGCGACGGCGAAGCTTCTTGCGGCTTCTCTTGACACGAAAGACCCCGGCACCTCGCTGGCCAGTATTCAAGAGACGATGGCTGTCGTGGAGGCCAGGGCCGGGGACGAACAAAAGCTCGAGGACATCACTGCAAGGCTTGATGCCCTCGACCTCGCTGCACGGCAGCGGGAGTCGGCCAAAGCCGCGCGGTCCCTTGCGTTGGCCGGGCTTCGCTCGGAGGCGGTTGCTTTGGAACGGGAGCTGGGCCTGCTGGATGCGGCCGCTTCGGAGCTGCCCCTCCGGGAAAGCGAAGCTGCAGCAGCGCAGAACACCGTCAAGACCGTAGCCCGCTACGCAGGCGCCCTTGATTCCCAGTCCGCGGCGGTGAAGCGCCACGCGTTTGCCCGGGCGCTTTCCCAAGACCTCCGACAACTCTGGCTGGATCTCCGTGAATCCCGCTTGACCAATGCGGCAGCGGAACTCGCCGCCAAACTGCATGACGGCGAAGCATGCCCTGTCTGCGGAAGCGCCGAGCACCCTTCGCTTGCGCCAGCCGGGCTAACCGCCCTGGCCCTTGCCGAGGAAGAGCAATCCGCCCACGAACGCTATGACGAGAGTGAGCATGAACTTCTCCAGGCGGCAGGCGAGCTGGCGTCCGCCGAGCAGGAAGTTGCCGTGCTCGCCGCCCAAGGCGGAGACATCGATCCTCAGGAAGCCGCTTCGGCGGAGGCCTTGGCCAAAGACGCCCTGGCCTCGGCCCGTTCCGCCGTTGACGGGCTCAAACGGGGACAGGCAGACCTCGCCCGCATGACGGAGCGCATTGCCCGCTTGGAGGAAGAACAACTCCGGGAGGACACGGCTGCGGCGCAGGCCGGGTCCACCATGGTCCTGCTGGGGGAACAACGCGAGTCCCTGGACACCTTGCTTCGCGGGCTTCGTGATGGCTTCGACAGGCTGCGCGAGCGGATTGAGGCCCTGGCCAGGCACCGCGAGCTACTGCAGTCCGCTGTGGCTGCAGGCGTGCAGTTGGAACGTGTCCGGGAGGCTTTTGGCGATGCATCCACGGCCTTGGAAAGCGCCCTTTCGGCGAACGGATTCGACACCGCAGAAGCGGCGCGGCTTGAAATCCTCGAGGAGCAGCACGCCGCGAGGCTTGACGAAACCATCAGGGCGGTCGAGACCGAAAGCGCCCGGCTCGCGGAGCTCTTCGAGTCCGAGGAGCTCGTGCTCGCTGCCAAGGAAGTACAGATCGGAGAGGTGCCCATGACCGCGGTCGAGCTCGCCGCCCTCGAACAGGAGGCCGGACAGGCTGGAGAAACGGCCCGCCGCCTGGATCTTGCTGCGGGACTCGCTGCCCGCACCGTGACGAGCCTGGCTGCGATCCGCTCGCAGTACGAAGAAGCCTCGGCCTCCGGGCGCGGCCCCCGTGAACGCGCCCGGGTACTCAACGAGCTTGCTGAAACCGCCAGGGGTGCAGGCGATAACGGCTACAAAATGAGCCTCAACAGCTATGTGCTGGCCGCTCGCCTCGAACAAGTCGCGGCAGCGGCGTCAGAGCGGCTGATCGCCATGAGCGATGGCCGCTACACACTGCAGCACACCGACGCCAAGGCAGCCCGGGGCGCGAAATCCGGTCTGGGCCTGGAAGTCGTGGATGAGTGGACTGGGCAGCGGCGGGACACCGCCACGCTGTCCGGCGGGGAGTCGTTCATGGCTTCGCTCGCGTTGGCCCTGGGGCTCGCGGATGTGGTCCAGCAAGAGGCCGGCGGTGTGGACATCGAAACCTTGTTCGTGGATGAGGGCTTCGGAAGCCTCGACGAGCAATCCCTTGAACAGGTCATGGATGCGCTGGAGGGACTGCGCGACGGCGGCAGGGTAGTCGGGCTGGTCAGCCACGTTGCGGAGATGAAGCAGAGAATCAGCAGCCAGCTGCAAGTAATCAAGAACCGGAACGGCTCCACCGTGCGAATCGTCGACGCCGCGGCAGCCTAAACACGGCGGACACCTAGACACATCGGTCTGCGTTGAGGCGTCCGGTAGACTTGGAGGGTTACACCGGGTCGCGCGCATCGGGAGGAGGGGCGATGCGCATCATTCAGCGAACCCGGAATCATGAACTCCTACCCACAGAACTCCGCGGCGAACACCGCACTCCAGGCTGCCCCTTCATTTCCTTCTGCGTCCCCGTTCGCCGAGTCCCTATCGGCCGCGCCCCGCCGCTCGCGCCTGCCTGGGCGCTTCGCCCGCTTGCCCGAACTCGCAGGCCGCAACTTCCTGCCGCTGGGACTCTTCGCGAGGCTGCCCCTCGCCATGCTGACCGTCGGCACCCTCACCCTTGTCACGGCCGTCAGCCATTCCTACGCCATCGGCGGCCTGGCAGCCGGAGCCGTCGGAATCGGATCGGCCTTGGGTGCACCGGTACTCGGCTCGCTCGCTGACCGCTCAGGCCAGCGCCCTGTCCTGCTGGTAGCCGCGGCTGTCAACGCCGTGACCGTCATCGCATTGCTCGTTGCCGCGTACCTGACTCCCGATTTCAACGCCCCCACGGACGCGATCGCCATTTTGGTGACGGCTTTCCTGGCCGGAGCGAGTTGCCCGCAGGTGGGGCCCATGGCCCGTGTCCGTTGGATGGCCCTGACTACCCGGAACCTGAACACCAGGAATTCGAAGCCCGGAGCCGGCGAGAATGCCGCCGGTCCTGGAAGTGTGGCGTCCAGCCGCGCAGACCTTGATACCGCGTTGTCCTACGAAGGAACCGCGGACGAAGTCACTTTCGTCCTGGGTCCCGCGCTGGTCGGTATTCTCGCGAGCCTCGTAGCCCCTTGGCTTCCGCTCGCACTGGCGGCCGTCCTTACTGCCACGCTCGTGCCGGCTTTCGCGGTGCATCCCTCACAATTGGCTGTGGTGCCGGCAAAGCGCAAGGCAAGCACCGGCGTCGGGAGTGTCTCTACGGAGCAGCAGTCAAGTGTCCGTTCCTTGGCCTGGCTGAAGGTCGCGGTGCCGGTGCTGGCCATGGTCTGCATGGGAACATTCTTTGGTGCGACGCAGAATGCGTTGAGCGCTTTCTCCGCCCAGTTCGCCACGGCGGAAATTGCGGGGCTGATGTATTCCGTCATGGGGCTGAGCTCCGCCGTCGCTGCGCTGTCCGTTGCCTATTGGCCGCGGCGCTTCGGGCTGGCGATCCGTTGGGTGCTCGCCGCTGCCGCGATGACGGCGTTCTCTTTCCTCTTGTTCCTTCCAACCGGGATCTGGCCGATGGTCATTGTTCTTTTGGTGCTCGGAATTCCCGTGGGACCCGTCATGGTGACGGTCTTCAGCATCGGGGGAGTCGTGGCCCCGGCCGGCCGTATGGCAACCGTGATGACCGCCCTGGCGAGCGGCATCGTGGCGGGTACGGCGTTGGGCGCCTACCTTGCCGGCCAGTTGGCCCAAACCCAAGGTCCCGCCGCCGCTTTTGTGGTGTCCACGGCTGCTTCGGGCGCGCTCCTGGTGCTCGGGATCGTCGCAGGACTGGTCCTCCGGCGCAGGCCAAGCACCCAACAATAACGACGCTCGCTCACTTATGGGCCGCTTTTTGGTAACCCTCGCTCAGATCATCTGCAAGAGCGTTCCCGGTTTTGGCCTTAGAAGTGAGCGAGCGTTGGAAGAAGCAGGACGACTGAAACCCGGGGCCCTTACGCCAGTTGGGACTCTATGCGGGCCGCGCTCGCTGCCAGTGCTTCGCCGACGGCGGCCTGGTCCTGTTCGCGGCGGATGTAGACGACGGCGATCGCCGCGGGCCGGCCGCCCGGCACCTGGATGGGGGCGGCCAAAGATGACAAGCCTGCGATGACTTCGTCGTGGCTTGCCGCGTAGCCGAGCCGGCGCGCATCGGTCGCTTCCGGGCGATACGGCAGGCCCGGGGCGCGGGCGGCCCATTCTTCTTCGCTCATGGTGGACTGGATCGCGATTCCAGGTGCCCCGGTGTTCACGGGGTGGCGCGTGCCGGGATGCTGAGCCAGGGTCGCGGCCGAGTGGCGAGGCTCGACCGTGACCAGTGTGACGCAATCCTGATGGTCCCAGACCGCTACGAAGGCCGTCATGTTCAGGGTGTTGGCAAGCTGGGTCAGCTCCGGCAGGGCGGCCGTCTGGAGGTCGCGGGATACGCCCCGGGCCAGCACCGCAAGGCCCGGACCTGGCTGGACGCGCCCGGCGTCGTCGCGCACCAGCAGGGAGTGATCCTCGAGCGTCCGGAGGATCCGGTAGGCCACTGAACGATGGACGCCCAAGGCGCCGGCGAGTTCTGCGATGGTCAGGGGGCGCTCGGCAGCCGCCAGGATTTCCAAGGCTTGGATTCCGCGGGAGAGGGTCTGCGAGGGCGAGACCGTCGCCGTCGTTTCCTGCAGACTTTTCGCGGCGCTGGGAGACATCATGCGCTCCATCCTATGTTGGGGTCTGACGCGGCTGACCCGCCGTCTTGTGCTGTGGCACACAAAAGACTATGGTTCTGTATGAGAATTTGTTGTTCAAATATAGAACAAATTCACACATGGAACAATCTCCAAGCAGGAATCGACGATGATTGCCAAGTCCAGCCAGAACGCGGAGCAGGGACCCCTGGGCCGCACTTCGCGGCCGCGGGCCCATCATTTCCGCGGCAGCCTGGGCCGCTTTGCCACAGGCGTTGCCATCGTGACGTTCGACGGCGTCACCAAGCGGCATGGCATCACCGTCAATTCCTTCACCTCTGTGTCCATGGAACCGCCCCTGGTCCTGGTCAGCATCGCCCGCAACACCAAAGCCCACGACGAGCTCGCCGGGCGCCCCTTCAGCGTCAATATCCTGGGCGCCGAACAGAAGCAGCTCGCCCTGCATTTCTCGGGCCGTCCCGGGCCCGAGCCCCGGTGGGTCGAAGGCGAGACCGCGCCGCGGCTATCCAACGTCCTCGCCTATTTCGAATGCACGCCGTGGGCGGCCTACGACGGCGGAGACCACACCCTCTACCTGGGTGAAGTGGTGGACTTCAACTACCGCAGCGGCGATGCGCTCGCCTTCGCCAACAGCTCCTTCACCACCATCCCGGAAAGCCAATTGGGAATGGAGGATCTTCTGTAGTTGCCGGCGCCCGTCGACGCCGCATCCATATGCCGTTTCAGCTCAACCATCATTGGAGACAACCATGGGAATCCGGACCGGACAGCAGTACCTGGACAAGCTCAACTCGATGAACCCCCACGTCCTGATCGACGGCGAAATGGTCACCGAGAAGATCGCCGACCACCCGTCCTTCAGGAACGTGGCCCGCACGTACGCGAAGCTCTTCGACATGCAGCATGATCCGAAGTATGCGGACGCCCTCACCTACGAGTCCCCGACGACGGGTGACCGGGTAAGTGCCTCGTTCCTGGTACCGCGCAGCAAAGAAGACCTCGAACATCGGCATGCAGCCATCCGCACCTGGGCAGAGTACTCCCTTGGATTCCTGGGCCGCACGGGTGACTACATGAACGGCGCCCTCACGGCGCTCGCAGCCGCGGAAAAATGGTTTGCCCAGGCCGATCCGATGTTCGGCGAAAACATCCGCAAATATTACGAGCATTGCCGCGAGAACGATCTCCTGGCCACGCACACGCTGATCCCGCCGCAGGTCAACCGTTCGGTGTCAGGTTCCGAACAGCTCGGGGGGCAGCTCTCGGCGAGGGTCGTGGAAGAACGCGAAGACGGAATCGTGGTCCACGGCGCGCGCATGCTCGCCACGATCGCGCCAATCGCCGACGAGCTCCTCGTGTTCCCGTCGACGCTCCTGCGCTCGACGCCGGAAGATGCTCCGTATTCCTACGCGTTCGCCCTTCCGAACGATGCGCCCGGCATCCGCTACCTATGCCGGACCTCGCTCTACAACGGCGGAGGCACCCACGACGAACCGCTCGCCAGCCGCTTCGAGGAGATGGACGCCGTCGTCGTTTTCGACCATGTGTTCGTTCCCAACGAGCGCATCTTCATGCTCGGCCATCCCGAACTGTGCAATGCCTTCTACTCCGAGACCGGCGCCGGGGCTCTCATGACCCACCAGGTGGTCACGCGGACTATCGCGAAGAGCGAGTTCTTCCTTGGCCTGGCCTCGGAGATTGCGGCGTCGATCGGGATTGACGGTTTCCAGCACATCCAGGAAGACCTGGCGGAGCTGATCGAAACCGTTGAAATCGGCAAGGCCCTCATGGTGGCGGCGGAAGCCCAGGCGGCTCCAAGCCCGGATGGCGTGTTCTTGCCGCATTGGCCCACCCTGAATGCGGCACGCAACTGGTACCCCAAGGTTGCCCAGCGTTTCCCCGCCATCATCCGGAAGTTCTCGGCCTCCGGCCTCATGGCCCTGCCGGGCGAAGCGGACGTGGCGAGTGAGGCGTTGCCGGACATCGAACTGTACCTGCAGGCGAAGACGCTGACCGGGCCGGAGCGCGTGCGCCTCTTTAAGCTGGCTTTCGATGCCAGCATTTCCGCATTTGCCGGACGCCAGGCCTTGTATGAGTACTTCTTCTTCGGCGACCCCGTCCGCATGGCGGCCGCCCTCGTGAACAGCTACGACCGCGAGCCGGCCCGCGCCCGGGTGCGGGAGTTCCTCGAGCGGAAGGACTGAACCCAGATCGCTGTTTGAATCGTCGAAGGCATTGCGGGCGCAGCGACCGGTGTGCTGATCTTAACGTAGAGACCGATCGCAGCCCGCCGATGAGGGAGACAAATCGAGTGAAATCGGGCCAAGGGATGATGCTGGCGCTATCCGCGATGTTGGGGCTCTCGGCGTGCGAGCCCTCAAACACATCGCCACCAACAGAAGGCTCTGCACCCAAGACGCTCACATTGGCGTCGAACCTCGAGTGTCGCGATGCGTTTGGCACAGACGCGGACCGTGGGCCGGAGTCTTCGGGATCAGACACGCCCCAAGCACTAGGAGTCTCGTCGAGATCTTGGACCGGGAGCCCGGCTGGCTATGCGTGGCCGATCAAGGACAATCTAGGCGGCTTTGCCGTCACCATCGCGGGCATCCAATACGGCGGATGGAAAGCGCCTCTGACCCTGGAGCCGGGTATCGGTGAGCGCGTAGTGAGCATCGAAGGGCCGGACGACGCTGCTCTGATGGTTGTCTCCAGCAAGGATTGGGGAACTAATCCTGCCTTGCAGGAGGGAAACGTAGTTGTCCACCGGTCCTACTCCACCAAAGGGTGCCAAGGCCGCAGAACACAGTTTCCGGGGATGATTCTTGTCCGTGGACCCGCCTGCGTCGTAATAAGGGTCAGCGACCCCGAGGCGGGGGCGACATCTACCGTATCCGTGCCGATGTACGGCGGCGCTTGCAAGTGAGCTAGGTGGCATTGGAAAGGAACTACCCCGCCTGCTCCAAAAGCCGCACCGCGTCGTCGTCGGTCAGTTGTTCGAAGTGCTCGTAGAACGCGCCAACGGCGTGGAACTTGCCGGGCGTGTGCAGGCACATCATGAAATCGCACACGCGGCTGATGGACGCTTGGGCTTCGAGGGATGACACGGGGACGGCGGCCACCACAGTCGCCGCCCCGCCTGCGCGGACGGCCTCGACGGCGGCGCGCATCGTTGCGCCCGTGGCGAGTCCGTCGTCGACAAGAACCACGGTCTTGCCCGTGAGGTCAAAGACGATGCCAGGGTAGGTCTTCACACGCCGCAGTAGTTCTCCCCGCTCGCGTACCTCCACCGCATCAAGGGAAGCCTGGGTGATTCCGTGCCGCAGCATGCGTTCGCCGAGGGGCCGGTTGAGTATGCGGACGATCCTGCCGTTGGACCAGGCCAGGGCGCCGAACGCTGTTTCTTCACGCCCGGGAATGCCGAGTTTACGTACCAGAATGGCGCCGTATGGCTGGTGGAGCTCGACGGCGGCAGCGGCCGACACGGGGACCCCACCGCGGGCGAGGCCCAGCAAGATGGTGTCCGGCCGTTGCCGGAGCTGCGGAAGTCCTGCGGCCACGCGGCGTCCGGCGTCCGCACGGTCCTTGAAGCGCATGCCCATTCGTCTCACTTCCACGTCATCCAGCGCTGAATCAAGCCTACCTTTGTTGCCGGGACCGCTCTGCGCTGCCACGATGGGCCATGTGAACAAGCCCATCGGTTACTGGACCAAACGGCTGGATGCCGCGTTGGAGGCACATCTGGACAGCACCTTGGCGAGGTTGAAACTCAGCCGGAGGCAGTGGCAGGCCCTCAATGTCCTGGCTGAGACACCCCTGAGCCCCGAGGATCTTGACGGAATACTCGGCCCCTTTTGGGGCGGCGACACGCGACGTCGCGAAAGCGAACTTGCCGCGCTCGTAGGCCGTGGCATGATCGTCATGGTGGACGATCGCATCAGCCTCAGCGAACTGGGCCACGCAAAACACACGGAAGCCCAAAGACTCGTTGAAGACTCCCGCCGGGACCTCTCGATGGGGATCGGTATCGACGAATACGCCATGGCCGTCAGCGTGCTGGAGCGCATGACGCTCAATGCGGAGCGGCTGGCCGGCTAACGCCGCCGCTCCGCCACCACTAGACGCCGAGGAACGCCAGTGCAGCGTCCTTGAAAACCCGGCTGGTCACCGCGTTGCTGTGGTTCCGCCCTGGCACGAGCAGCTGTTCAACCATGCCCCCGGCGTGGGAAGCGATCGAAGCGAGCTCCGGCATGGTGACGGCGCGTTCGTCCTTTTCGCCGGCCACCAGGAGCATCGGCATATGGGGCACGGCTTCGGCAGGATCGAATGGTTCCCCCTTGATGGCCTCGATGAGGGACAAGAGCGCAAAGAGATCGTTGCTCGGCAAGAGTTGTGCCATCTTGAGCAACCCTGCGGTGGACTCGTCTTCAATGGGTGTGCCGTCCGCGAGGTAGCGCTGGGCTGCCGCGAGATCGAAGGACGCCAGGGGGTCTTCCTCGTTCGGGCCGCCCAACACCAGCCGGTGCACCAGTTCGGGCTGGGTTGCCCCGAATTCCCAGGCGAGCCGGGAGCCCAAAGAATAGCCGATGACGTCGAGCCCGCTGGTAGGGTCACCGGCGCGCAGAGGGCGCGCACCGGCGTCGGCGACTATCTGGAGAAGGTCCGCGCGGATCCGGCTCGGGGAGTAGGAGTCCAGGTCCTCGGGTGAACTGCTCTGGCCATGCCCTGGAAGGTCCACCGTGATGACGCGCCGGCCTGCGGCTTTGAGGGTGGAAATCCAGCCGGTGTCGCCCCAATTGAGTTTGGTGGACGAGGAGAAACCGTGCAGCAGCAGGACAGGGCGCAACCCGGCGTCGGTGCCTTCGGCGGGCTCATGGACTTCCACGAACAGATGCGGGTCTGTGCCCTCCACCGTGTGGATGTGCTCTTCCGTGTGCCTGCCGCTCATGGTGTCAGTCCTCATCAAGTACAGCGCTCAGGCGGACCCGGCGCTTCGGTGCGTCATCTTTGGGAACGGTGCCCACGATGCCGGCAGTATTGTCCGGCACCTCGAACACCACCAGCGGCTCACCGACGTTGATGGTCTCGCCCGGCGCGCCGTGGATACGGATCACTTTACCCGCCTGCGGGCTCGGCAACTCGAGGGCGGATTTACTCGTTTCCAGCTCCACGAGCGGCTGGTTCCGTTCCACCTGGTCGCCCGGAGAGACGAGCCAGTCCAGCACAGTCGCCTCGATGAGGCCTTCGCCAAGATCGGGCAGGGGGAAGCTGATTTCAGCCACGTCGATACTCCAGTACTCGTTGGATCCCCAGGAGGATGCGGTCAATGTTCGGAATGTATTCGTCCTCCAGGTCGCCGGAGGGATACGGCACGTCGAAGCCGGTGACCCGTTCAACGGGCGCCTTGAGCGTGTCGAAGCAGCTTTGCGTGATGAGTTGGGCCACTTCGGCACCCAGCCCGGAGGTCAGCGGAGCTTCATGCACGACGACGGCGCGCCGCGTCTTTCCGACGGAAGTCGCCAGTGCTTCGGCGTCGATCGGCTTGAGCCAGCGCAGATCAAGGACCTCGACGTCGATTCCGTCTTCCGCTGCGAGTTCGGCAACCTGCAGGCACCGGGCCACCATGGCACCCCAGGCAACGAGGGTCAGGTGGCGACCAGGCCGGACAATGCGGGCGCCGGTGAGGGTACCGCCGTCGGCTGTGTCGACGTCGCCCTTTTGCCAGTACCGGGACTTCGGTTCCATGAAGATCACCGGGTCAGGCCGCGAAGCTGCGTACTTGAGCAGGTGGTAGGCATCGTGCGGGTCCGACGGTGAGACAACCTTGAGCCCTGGAACGTGCGCGAAGAGTGCCTCGAGGCTTTCGCCATGGTGTTCGGGGGCGCGGATGCCGCCGAAGCTGGGGACCCGGAGCGTGATCGGCATCGGCAAAGTGCCGCGGCTGCGGTAGTTCATCCGGGCGATCTGGCACACGATTTGGTTGATGGCGGGATACGCGAAGCCATCGAACTGTACTTCCGGAATCGGGTGGAAGCCGGCCATGGCCAGCCCTACGGACATGCCCAGGATGCCCGATTCTGCGAGCGGCGTGTCAAAGACCCGGGATTCTCCGTGCTTGGCCTGCAGTCCGTCGGTGATACGGAAGACTCCGCCCAATTGGCCGCAGTCCTCGCCGAAGACCACCGTTTTTGGATCGGTGGAGAGGGTCTCGTCCAACGCCCGGTTGAGTGCCTGCTGCATGGAAAGCTTGGCGGACTGGGTCTCGGCCGCTGCCTCGGCTTCAAGGATGGCGGTGGTGCTCTCAGACATGTTCGGACTCCTCGCGCCAACGGGCGGCCTGGTTTTCAAGTGCGGGGGTGGTTTCCTGGAAGACGAAATCGAACATTTCGTTGCCGGGCCGGGGGCCGAGGGCTTCGATTCCGGTGCGGATCGCTTCTTCTTCCGCCCGGGCTGCTTGGTTCGCGGCGGTGAAGAATGCCTCGTCGGCTACGCCTTCGGCCAGCAAACGCTTGCGGAGGCGTTCCAGCGGGTCCTCGCCGGCGTCGATGCGCTCGTCGTCGAGGCTCCTGTAGCGGCCGGGATCGTCGGCGGTGGAATGCGGCCCGCGGCGGTAGGTCATGGCCTCGACCACGACCGGACCGTTCCCTGCGCGGCAGTGGGCGAAGGCGTTGCGGGTGGCCTCGTAGACGGCGACCACATCGTTGCCGTCAACCTGAATGCCCGGGATTCCGTAGCCCGCGGCGCGTGCAGCTACCGAGCCGCCGGCCACCTGCCGTTCGGTGGGCACTGAAATCGCCCAGCCGTTGTTCTGGATGAAGAAGACAACAGGTGCATTCATCACGGCGGCGAAGTTCATGGCTTCGTGGACGTCGCCTTGGGAGGAAGCACCGTCGCCGAAGTAGCTGAGGGCCACTCCGTGTTCGCCGCTCAGGGTCTGGCCGTGGGCCCAGCCGACGGCATGAAGCACCGAGCCTGCCACCACGGCCTGGATGGGCGCGAGGCGGCTTGCCAGTGGATCGTACATTCCGCCGTGCCACGTTGCCTTGTGGGTGGACATGTACGCCACCATGTCCACGCCCATGGTCCGGGCGACGCCCATCTCGCGGTACGTCGGGAAAGCAAAGTCGCGGGCAGTGTCGAGGGCGTAGGCGCTGCCGACCTGGGCGGCTTCCTGGCCGAGTTCCGGAGCGTAGCCGGGGATGATTCCCTGGCGCTGCCAGGCGACGGCCGAGGTATCGAGGTACCGAACGGCAGCCATCAGGGAATAGAGCTCCCTGAGCTGTCCGGGGGACAGGGGCGCGGCGTCGGCTGCGGCCACGACGGGAAGAAGTGAGTCCATGGACGTGACCGTAGTCACTGTTTGGTTCGTAGGCAATCCGCCTATTCGAGGCTGATCAAAATGCCATGGACTGCCAGCTTTCCCGTGGGAACACATAGCAATTTGTGCAAGTTTCCCTCACCCAACTGACTCGCAGTTAATGTCGTTATGAGGGCTCAAAACGACAACAACTGCGAGTCACTTGGGTTCCCTATGCGCTTCGGGCTGACTTGACCTTGGCGCCGATCCTGCAGGCCACGGCGATGCACGCGATCAACAGGAACGTGCCGATGAGCTGGCCCGCGCTCTCGGCATTCGAGAAGCCCACCACGAAGATCAGGGCGAGCAGCACCAGGCCGAATACCGTGAGGAAGGGGAATCCCTTCATGCGAAGCGGCAGTTCGGTTCCTTCGCGGTCGGCGCGGCGGCGCAGGATGAACTGTGACACGAGCGCCGTTCCCCAGACCACGAGGCAAGTGGAGCCTACGAGGTTGAGCAAAGCCGGGAGCACATGGTCGGGGAAGAGGAGTTCCAGGACAGTGGCGATGAAGCCGAAAGCAACGGAAACCCCGACGGCAGCCATGGGCACCTGGGCGCCGCGCAGCCGCGACAGGAAGGCCGGTGCTTCGCCGCGCTCAGACAGGGAGAAGACCATGCGCGAGGCGCCGTAGAGGTTGGCGTTGAGCGCGGAAAGCAGGGCCACGACGGCAACCAGAGTGATGGCCGTGCCGGCTCCCGGGATGCCGGCAAGGTTCAGGACACCGGCGAACGGCGACTTCAGTCCTTCGGAGTCGGAGGGCAGCACTGCTGCAATGACGAAGACGGAACCGATGTAGAAAACCAGGATGCGCCACACCACCGTGCGGATGGCTTTGCCGACGCTGTGTGCAGGGTTCTGCGTCTCCGCAGCGGCCACGCTCACGATTTCGGTGCCGCCGAAGGCAAAAATGACGACGAAGAGCGCCGCTGCAATTCCAGACCAGCCGGACGGTGCAAAGTTGCCGGTCAGGTTTCCGAGGCTGGGGGAAGCCACTCCGGGCAACCAGCCGAACAGCAAGGCCGCCCCGATGACGAGGAAGGCGACAATGGCTGCAACCTTCAGGATGGCGAACCAGAATTCGAACTCACCGAAGTTCCGGACCCCGGCGAGGTTGATCGCGGTAAAGGCCACCATGAACACCAGGGCCAGCGCCCACAGGGGGATGACCGGCCAGACGGAGAACAGTAGCCCTGCTGCGCCGAGTGCCTCCGCGGCGATGACCACTACCAGCTGCAGCCACCACAGCCAGCCGACCGTGGATCCGGCCGTCTTGCCCATGGCCTTTTCCGCGTAGACCGAGAAGGCGCCGCTGTTGGGGTTGGCGGCTGCCATCTCGCCGAGCGCCCACATCACCACGATGATCAGGGTGCCCGCCACAAGGTAGGAGATGAGTACTGCGGGGCCGGCCGCGTGGATTCCGGCACCCGATCCCAGGAAGAGTCCCGCTCCGATCGCGCTGCCCAGGCCCATCATGGTGAGCTGGCGCGGCTTCATCGAATGGCCGAGGCCTTGCGAAGGAATGGCGGGTCGAACAGCGGTGGACTTCGTTGTCATTCGTGTTTGCCTTCTTGTGGATGGTTTGTCAGCTGGTCCTCGTAGGACTTATCGAATTTACCGCGTCCGAAGGGAAGTGGCGAAAAACACTCGTGAGAGGATGGTTACAAGCTGGTGCGACATTTGGGCATGGAGTGCCGATTTGTACAGCTCATGGGCGGAAGTAGGAAAAACTGATGGTTGTCGACGAGTTGGATGCCAAGATTGTCCGATTTTTCACCGACTCCCCGCGGGCGTCTGTCCTTGAGGCATCCAGGGTCTTGAAGGTCGCCCGCGCCACGGTCCAGTCCCGGCTGGACCGGATGGCCGAGCGCGGGGTTGTGGCTCCCTGGGTTCCGCAGCCCGATCCCGCCGGCTTCGGCTATCCGGTGGTCGCCTTCTGCTCCCTGACCATCAACCAGGACAAGGGGCACGACGCGGTCGTCGAAGCCCTCGCCGCGATTCCTGAACTCATTGAGGTCCACACCGTCTCCGGCAGTTCGGATCTCATGGTGCGCGTTGTGGGTAAGTCGAACTCGGACCTGCAACGTGTGCTGGACAAGCTAATCGCCACCAAGACCGTGCTGCGCTCGTCCTCAGTGATCGTGCTGAATACGCATTTCCAGGGCCGCACTTTGCCCCTCCTGGAAGCTGCCGCCAAGGAGAACGCTGGCTGAAACATTTGGACACTGTCCGCTGACAGTCGTACCATTAGTTCTAGTCAATTTGACTATAACTAACTGTCTGGTCCCTACGGCAAAGAAGCGGGGTGAATACCGTGTACGCTACCTCCGCCAATGTCGCAGAGCGCAGGCTCGCACCGCCGTCGTTGGCCATATCAACGGTGATCTTCGCCCTCCGCCCGAGTGAAAGCTCCGGCCGCCCCACGCTGTGGTTGCCGCTCGTGCGCCGCATCCGCGAACCGTTCAAGGACATGTGGGCACTGCCCGGCGGCCCTCTGCAGCACGACGAATCCCTCCAGGATGCCGCGTCACGGAACCTCCGGGAGACCACGGGGCTGGCTCCCCAATACCTCGAGCAGCTCTACGCCTTCGGCGGCTTGCACCGCTCGCCTGCCCAGCGGGTCGTCTCGATTGTCTACTGGGCATTGGTGCAGCCCACGGAAGCCGCCTTGGCCGATGAATCCGAGAACGTCCGTTGGTTCCGGGCAGACCGGCTCGCGGAATTGGCCTTCGATCACAACGCGATTGTGGACTACGCCTTGTGGCGGCTGCGCAACAAGATGGCCTACGGGTCCATCGCTTATCACTTGCTGGGCGAATTCTTCACCCTGGCACAGGTCCGGGAAGTCTACGAGGCTGTCCTGGACCGTCAGCTGGATCCGGCGAACTTCCGCCGGCAAATCAAGGGAACACCGGAAATCGAGGAAACCGGTGAATACCTCCAGGGCGGAAAACACCGCCCTCCCCGCCTCTACCGCTTCACCGGCACGCCCGGACTCGGGCCAGACAACAGGAGTACACCATGAGCAGCGTCAACACAGCTATCCAGCTGATCACGCGGGAAGAAGCCGAAAGCGGCCGTTCCGCGGCCGGCTCAACGTGCAGTCCCGCTCTGGCCAAGGGCCCGTGGGAGTACGACCTTGCTGAAGCCCTCGCCGGCATACCGGCCTACGGTCCCGGAGCGTCCAGCTCCGACGACGCCCCCAAGGCCACGCCCCGCCAAGGCCAGTTGCCCGAAGAGTACAAGCTGGCGGGCGACGCCGAGCTCGACGCCCGGATCCGCGCCGCCAAGGAGACGCTGGGGGACCGGGCCGTCATCCTGGGCCACTTCTACCAGCGTGACGAGGTTGTCCAGTACGCGGATTTCGTGGGTGACTCCTTCCAGCTCGCCAACGCCGCCCTGACCAAGCCCGACGCCGAGGCCATCATCTTCTGCGGCGTGCACTTCATGGCCGAGACTGCCGACATCCTGTCCAGCGAGGACCAGTCCGTGATCCTGCCGAACCTCGCCGCCGGCTGCTCCATGGCGGACATGGCGGACGAGGACTCGGTGGAGGAATGCTGGGAGCAGCTCGAAGAGCTCTTCGGGACCGCCCCCGATTCCGAAGGCCGTGCCCCGGTCATCCCCGTGACCTACATGAACTCCTCGGCGGCACTGAAGGCCTTCTGCGGACGCAACGGCGGCATCGTCTGCACGTCCTCCAACGCCAAGACGGTCCTCGAATGGGCCTTCGAGCGTGGCCAGCGGGTCCTCTTCTTCCCTGACCAGCACCTTGGCCGCAACACCGCCAAGACCCTCGGCGTGCCGCTGGAGCAGATGCCCATGTGGAACCCGCGCAAGGAATTCGGCGGAAACGACGAACAGACCCTGCTGGATTCCCGCGTCATCCTCTGGCACGGCTTCTGCTCCGTCCACAAACGCTTCAACGTGGGCCAGATCGAGAAGGCGCGCACCGAATTCCCTGGCGTGAACGTCATTGTCCACCCCGAGTGCCCCATGGAGGTTGTCGACGCGGCAGACGGCGCGGGCTCCACCGACTTCATAAAGAAGGCCATCGCCGCCGCAACCGAACCCACCACCTTCGCGATCGGCACCGAGATCAACATGGTGAACCGCTTGGCAGCCGAGAACCCTCAGCACACCATCTTCTGCCTCGACCCGGTGATCTGCCCTTGCTCCACGATGTACCGCATCCACCCCGGCTACCTCGCCTGGGTACTCGAGGAACTGGTGGAAGGCCGCGTGGTTAACCGCATCACGGTGGACGACTCGGTCAAGGACAACGCCAAGATCGCCCTCGAACGCATGCTCGCAGCACGGCCGCTCTAGGCCACACCCTGTACCAACCAGTCGAATCGAGCCTCACATGACTGCAGAACGCATTCCCGGTGCTCCGGCGCGGCGGCGGCTCGTCGTCGTCGGAAGCGGTATCGCCGGCCTCTACTCCGCGTTGCTGGCCGCCGATGCCGGTGCGGACATCGTCCTGCTCAGCAAAGGCGCGCTGGCGGACAGCAACACCTTCTTCGCCCAGGGCGGGATTTCGGCAGTGCTGGACGAGCCCGCCCCCGGGGATACCGTCGCCGCGCACATCGCGGACACCCTCAAGGCCGGCGCGGGCCACTGCAATGTGGAGGCCGTGCGGGTGCTGTGCACCGAAGCGCGCCTCGACATCATGGGGCTCGAGCGTTTTGGTGTCCGTTTCGACGAGGACGACGACGGCGATCCCGCCTTGGGGCTCGAAGCCGCCCATTCCGCGCCAAGGATCCTGCACACCGGCGGAGACGCCACCGGTGCCGGGGTCGCGAACGCGCTCATCCTGGCCGTCCTTGACGCGCAGGATGCCGGGAAGATCCAGGTGCTGGGACATGCCCAGGCGACTTCCCTGCTCCAGTCCGAGGGGCGTGTGACAGGCGTCGAATTCCTGCGCAACGGCCGCCTTCAGAACGTAATCGGCGATGCCGTGCTGCTGGCCACCGGTGGGGCGGGGCAACTGTTTGCCCAGACCACCAATCCCTCGGTGGCAACGGCTGACGGGCTCGCGCTCGCATGGCGGGCAGGCGCCGAGCTCGCAGACCTGGAGTTCTTCCAATTCCACCCCACGAGCATGGTCCTCGCCGCTGCCGATGGACCAGCTCCCCTCGGCGCCGATCCGCTCCTCATTTCCGAAGCGGTCCGCGGCGAAGGCGCCATCCTGATGGACGCGAATGGCCAGCGATTCATGCCGGGCTACCACCCGGACGCCGAACTGGCGCCGCGCGACGTCGTCTCCCGCAGCATCGCCCTCCACCTGGCTTCGCTTGGTGATCCGAATGGCCACGTCTTCCTTGACGCCCGGGTCGTGGAAGCGAACAAGGGGGACGGCTTCCTTGAGAAGCGCTTCCCCACGCTTAGCGCCCGGACCCGCGAAGCCGGCATCGACTGGACCATCGAACCCGTTCCGGTTGCCCCTGCGGCCCACTACTGGATGGGAGGAGTAGTCACCGATCTGTTCGGCCGTACTTCCGTTCCTGGCTTGCTGGCCGCCGGCGAAGTTGCCTGCACCGGGGTCCAAGGCGCGAACCGTTTGGCCAGCAACTCCTTGCTCGAAGGGCTTGTGTTCGGGCGGCGGGCTGTCGAGGCTTTCGTTGCTGACTCCACCGCCGGGTCACCTTTGGCGTCGCCTGACGGCATCCCTCTGCGTGCTAACTCGGCCGCGGGCGGCCTCGCTTTTACGCACGCTGCCGGGACACCGTCAGACGAAAGCCGTCTCACCGCGTGGCAGCCTGAGCTGGTCACCGAGCCGGCCGGGGCGCTCGTGTTGCAGCCCGAGCTGGTCCCCGAGCCCTTCAGCCGGACCGCGCTTCGGCGGCTGATGACTGCCAAGGCCGGGGTGCTCCGGACCGGGGGGTTGCTGCGGGAGGCTGCTGAGTCGCTCGACGCTTGGGGCGACGTCGTGCTTCCTGAGAATGTGCCGGATTCTGCGGATCCGTGCGCGCACGAGGATGCCAATTTGCTCCTTGCCGCGCAGTTGTTGGTGCAGGCTGCGGGGGCGCGGCGGGGGTCGCTCGGTGCGCATTATCGAAGTGACGCCGTCGAAACCCATCGCGAAGAAATTGTTCAAAGATACACGATCCGCCGGAAAGCGAGCCTCGTCAATGACTAGCCTGACCCTCCCCGCAGCACCCGTCCGGGACATTCTGGAGCGGGCTTTCGCGGAGGACGCGCCGAGCGGCGACATCACCTCGCAGTTGCTCATTCCCGCCGAGGCCCGGGCCACCGCCGTGCTCAATGCCCGGGTTCCGGGGGTCTTCAGCGGCGGCACGGTGTTCCGTGACGCCATGCTGCTCGTCGACCCGGACACCGAAGTGGAGCTGTTGCTCGCGGACGGTGAAGCGTTCGACGCCGGAACCCATCTGGCGCGGGTCAGCGGCCGCGCCCGCTCGGTGCTGCTCGCCGAACGCGTCGGGCTCAACCTTGCCCAGCGCATGAGCGCCATTGCCACCAAGACCGCGGAGTTCGTCAAGCTGGTCGACGGAACCCAGGCCCGCATCACGGACACGCGGAAAACTACTCCTGGATTGCGGGTATTGGAACGCTACGCCGTACGCTGCGGCGGGGGAGCCAACCACCGCTACAGTCTGTCCGATGCCGTTCTGGCCAAGGACAACCACCTGGCCGTGATGACCGGTGGTGACTCCGCCAAGCTCACCGCACTGCTCAAGGCCGCGAAAGCCCAGCTGGGCCACACTACACACTTCGAAGTGGAAGTGGACAGCGCAGAGCAGATCGAACCTGTGCTGGCTGCCGGTGTCGACACGATCATGCTGGACAACTTTTCCCTTGAGGAGCTCCGCGCCGGCGTGAAGCAGGTGGCTGGCCGCGCCGTCGTCGAGGCGAGCGGCAACGTCAACGTCAACACCGTGTCGGACATCGCCGCCGCGGGAGTCGATGTCATTTCCATCGGCGGACTCACGCACAGCGTCAACGCGCTGGACCTCGGCTTGGACGTGACGCTCGACGTGACACCGGACCCATCCCTGGCTCTCGGCTGAAGCCATGATCTTCCTCGACGCCGCGGCGACCACACCCGTCCGCAGGGAAGTCCTCGAAGCGATGTGGCCGTACCTGACGGGGGAGTTCGGCAATCCCTCAAGCCATCACAGCCTCGGCGAAGCTGCTGCGAACGCGTTGTCGGGTGCACGGGCGGCGGTAGCGAAAGCCTTGGGTTGCCGGCCCGGCGAGATCACCTTCACTTCCGGCGGCACCGAGGCGGACAACCTGGCAGTGAAAGGAATCGCCCTCGCGAGACGTGCGGCGGACCCTGCCCTGAACCGAGTTGTCATCAGCGCCATCGAGCACCCCGCCGTCGAAGAATCCGCGCTCTATCTGCAACGCGTCCATGGGCTCGAGGTGGACGTGGTCCCCGTGGACCGGCACGGCGTGGTGACGGCCGAGGCGCTCCGGGCTGTGGTCGGTCCGGAAACAGCCCTTGTCAGCATCATGTATGCCAACAACGAGATCGGGACCGTGCAGCCCGTGGGTCAACTCGCGGAGGTGGCCGCCGAACACGGCGTGCCGTTCCACACGGACGCCGTCCAGGCTGCCGGCTGGCTGCCCATCGGCGTCAAGGAACTGGGAATAGACGCCCTGAGTATTTCGGGCCACAAACTCGGCGCGCCGAAGGGCAGCGGGGTGCTCTACGCCAAAGGGAGGCTGCGCCTTGAACCGCTCGTCCATGGCGGCGGCCAGGAGCGGGGCAGGCGCTCCGGGACCGAAAACGTGGCGGGTGCCGTTGCGCTGGCCACGGCACTGACTCTTGCCCATGCCGGGCAGTCGGAACTCGCAGGGAGGGTCTCGGAGTTGCGGAATGCCTTCATCCGTACAGTGCTTGAGGCCGTGCCCGGTGCTGTGCTGACCGGCCACCCCTCGCAGCGCTTGCCATCTGTCGCGTCCTTCTGCTTCCCGGGGACGAGCGGTGAGTCGGTCTTGCTTGAGCTTGAGCGGCTTGGCGTGGTGTGCTCGAGCGGATCGGCCTGCGCCGCTGGATCCGACGCTCCCTCGCCGGTCCTGCTGGCCTTGGGAATCGAGCCCGAGGTGGCCCACACTGCTGTCCGTTTCAGCTTCGACTCCACGGTGACTTCAGCGGAACTGGAGCAAGCCGCGGAAGCCGTGGCTGCCGCCGTCGGGAGCGTTCAGGGGCTCGGTCGCCGCTGACCGTCCCCAACCCAACTAGCTCGCATTTAATGTCGTTTTGAGCCCTCAAAACGACATCTACTGCTAGTCAGTTGGGAATCCGACAGCGAATCAAACGTGGCGGGCCCTGCGGAAAATCCAGTGCCGCAGCATCGTGAACCGAACTGCCGTCGCGACGAATCCGGACAGCGTGGTGGTCCAGAGGTCCTCGGCGAGGGTGGCTTCGGGGCGCAACGCATGCAGCACGCCCAGGCTCCCGCCGGTGATGACCAGTGCCACGGCGATCACGATCAGCCCGTTGAGGTGGTCCCGGGCTCTCTTCCGGTTGCCGCTGATCTTGAAGGTCAGCCGCCGGTTCAGGGCCGTGTTCATGAGCGAGGTGATGATCAGCGCTGCGGCGTTGGCAGGTTGGGGTCCCATCCACGACCGGAACAGAGCGTACAGCGCCAGCGAGGTGACGGTGCAGATGATCCCGACGCCGGTGAATCGGATGAGCTGCCTGACCACCGGATAGCGCAGCACGCCTTTGCGGCGCTTGCTTGTATTTGGCCTGGAAGGGGACGTCTGCCGCGTCTCAATTGCCGGCACGGCAGGAAGCTCCATGGCTCAAGCCTGTCATATCTAGCTGGGAATTTTCTCCCAAGACGCTGCGATAACGGGGTTGCTGAGCTCTCCAATGCCCTCAATGCGGCAGGTCACAAGGTCTCCGGGCTCGATCCTGGCGCACTCGGCCGGGAAGCCTGTGAGGACCAGGTCTCCGGGGTGCAAGGTCATGAACGAAGTGAGGTAGACAAGGATCTCGTCCACTTTCCATCCGAGGTCGGCCGTGGTGGCCGTCCGCAATTCCTTGCCGTTGTGCACGATACCGATTGAAACGTCGCCAGTGAGGTCGGTGACGATCCACGGTCCCGCAGGAGTGAAGGTGTCCTGGCTTTTCGCGCTGATCCATAGTTCGTCGGTCTTTTGCAGGTCCCGCGCCGAGACGTCGTTGCCGATCGTGAAACCAAGGATCGCGTCGCGCGCATTGTCGAGCGTGAGCCCGCGGACCTTTCGTCCGACGACGACGGTCAGTTCCGCTTCGGGGTCCACGTAACCGACATCCGAGGCCAGTTCGATGGCGTCGCCCGGTCCGATGACACTTGTGGCGGCTTTGTGGAACGCCTGCGCGGGCAGGTCCCGGCCCGGCTGGCCGGTGTTGTGCGCCATGCCTAACACATTGGCGGGAACAGATGGCGCCAGGAATGTGAACGCATCCTCGGACACTTCCGTGCCTCCAACCCACCCGGGCCGCCCGGCACTGCTGCTGTTTGCCGACGAGCCGGGGAACGGGCTGTCCACTACAGTCCAGCTCCGGCCTTCTGCGGAAGCGAAGTCGGCGGCGTCGTTCGCGACGAAGAAGTATTCGTCCGGGGAGGTGGGGGAGAGCGGGCGGACGCGGGCGATCCGGCGTGGACGTGAGGAAGTCATGAAGACATCCTACGTCCTTGCGCCTATTTAGACGGGCAGTTTAGACGGGCAGGTACAGCTCCCCTACAGGGATATCCGCGGCCAGGCGATTCGCCGGCCCGGCCAAGGGGCAGGCCCAGGCCTCGTTGTAGGCGCAGGAGGGGTTGTAGGCGAAATTGAAGTCGAGCACGAACTCTTGTTGCCCGGATCCGCGAAGGCCGTGGAAGGCTCCCTTGATGGTGTCCAGCAAATAGCGGCCGGCGCCGTAGCTTCCTCCGGGTTTGCCGGCCGTGGCGTCGCGGAAGGGCACGAAGATGCCGCCGCCGTAGCTGCGCAGGCGCCACACGGCCAGCGAGCCGAGCTCGTCGAGGTCGAAGGTGCCGAGGCGGACAAACGGCACCATGCCGTCGGTTCCGGTCTGGACGTTCATCTCCTGGCCCGCGCCTTCAGGAGAAAGGGTGGCGTAACGGCGAAACCTGGAATCGTAGTCCGCGGTGCGCAGGCCCGAGAAAGACCGCTTACTGGCGGGAGTCAGTGCCGAGGCCGGGTGGGTTCCGAACATGCGGTCCCGTTCCTGGCGCCAGTAAACATGGGCCTGGAAGGGATCGTCCATCGCGATCTTACGGACGTCGTCATACAAGGCAAACGTCCGCAAACGCCAGTCCGCGATGTCCACCGCGGAGATGTCCGCCACATTGTTTTCGTCCTCAGCAAGCTGATCGGGAGCCATGCGTCCAGCCTAGTCCTACGACGCAGGCCGAAGCGGCCCGGCGTGCATCGGCTGGGTTTGCACGGGCGAAACGCCGATCCGGACGGGCAGGCAGGGGCTCGGCGCCGCTAGGCTGGTGCGCATGAGAGCAAAGCGGATCCCGTTGAAGTTTTCAGTCGCCGTCCTCGGCGCCCTCATCGTGGTCGCCACGGCTGGCTGCAGTTCCGAGGGCAAGGGCGGACCCGTCTGGACAGCCGGGTCCAACAGTGCGGCACCCGGGAGTGCGACGCCGTCGGGCTCGGGTACGGCACCGCCGTCGGGCAGTTCCACTGGGAGCCCCTCTGCCGGCAGTACCGCGACGGCGGGGGCGACCGCCTCGGCGTGGAAGACGTACTCGGATGCGGCCAAGAAGGTCAGCTTCGATCTTCCGAGTGACTGGATTGCGCAATCGGTCACGCCCGACGCCGGTTCCATGCCGGGCGCCCTGAAGATCGAGGTCAAAGACGCCAAGGGCGGGTATCTGGCGACCCTTCACACTGGATTGCCCTCGGCGAGTCCGGCCGACTGCAATCCAGCCGCCAAGCGCCCCTACACCGTGGTCAGCAGCGTGCCCATTGACCTGCCCCATGCGGATGGTGATTCCATGATCCCCCCGCACGTGGTATTCCGGGTCATCCAGGGCTACAAATTCTTTGGTTCCTACGGCATCACCAACTTGGTGGCCGGATCTGACGGCCAGGCCTGCCAGCTGCGGAACCTTGTGGTGGGACCCGCGGGAAAAGGCAACTACTACTTCGGGGACATGCCCGCCGTACATGCCTTCGCCACAGACGAAGTAGTTGCTCCCGCGAAGTCCTTTGACACCTTGGACCAAGCGGCAAAGTACGTTGACCAGAGTTCGGAATTCGCCAACGTCCAGCGGATGCTATTGTCTCTGAAGGTCAATCTGTAGAACCACGATTGACAGAAACTCGTCGGCGTCAACTCTGCATAATTAGTGGGTTGTCCAGCCGCAACACTCCGGAGATCCATGGAACGCAACGTTGCTGCCCAGCTCGTTTTCAAGACCGTAGCCAACACCAAGGTGGCCATGGCAATAGCCGTGGCCAGCAATCCTGGCTATGAATCGTTGACCGAAGAGCTGTCAGTCACGGTGGAAGGCGAAGCTGTTCCGCTCACCGAGCTGACGGACCATCACGGTGGACGTTTCCAGTACATGGAGTTCGACGAACCCAGCGAGGTAACTGTTGATTACCGAGCCTCGGTGGAGGGCTTGGGTGTCCCCGATGAGTCCTCCCGGATGGAGCTCATCCGTTACGTCCGGCCCAGCCGCTATGCCGAGTCCGATCGGCTTCTTCCGACGTCGTACGCCGAGTTCGGCGGGCTGCACGGCGAGGAGCTGTTGCAGGCAGTCCGGAACTGGGTCCACAACGAGCTCCGGTACGTCAGTGGTTCCTCGCGGGGGACGGACGGCGCAGTGGAAACGCTCCTGCACCGCAAAGGTGTTTGCCGGGACTTCGCCCACCTTGCCATTGCCCTCCTGCGCTCCAAGGACATCCCCGCCCGTCTCGCTGCGGTGTATGCGCCCGGGTTGAGCCCCATGGACTTCCATGCCGTGGCTGAGGCCCACATCGACGGAACCTGGTACGTGATCGATCCCACCGGCCTGGCTCCGCGCGAGTCCATGCTGCGTATTACGGCCGGACGCGATTCCTCGGACACGGCGTTTTTGTCCACGGTGGGCGGCAGCTTGTCGTTGAAGAGCTTGAAGGTCACCGCGATAGTGGCCGACGCTTTGCCGGATGAGGATCCGGCAAAGCTCGTCGTCCTCCGCTAGCTTTCGCTAGCCTTCGCGCGGCTGCTTGTGTGCGACGAACGCTTGCAGCTTTTCCGTCAGGCGAAGCAGCTCACGCTGCTCTTCGGCTGTCAGGGCCGGCGCCACAAGTTCGGCGATGTCGCGGATGTGCTCGCGGCCGATCTCCTTCTGTAGTTCCTGCCCGGCCGCGGTAAGCCCCAGCAGGATCCCGCGCCCGTCGTCGGGGGCGATGCTGCGCTCCACGAGACCGCGCTTCTCCAACCTGTCAACCAGCCGGCTCAGGCTGGATTGGCTGAGCAGGACGTGATCGTTGATCTCGTTCAGCCGCAGCTTGCCGGTAGGGCAGCGGGAAAGAGTGAACAGGACGTCGTACTCCCGGATGGGCAACTTCTTGAATGCCTGCCCGGCCTGGAGGCGGCGCATCACCGCCACCTGGGAGCGGAACAAGGACTCCCAGGTTTCGGCGGCGAGGCGCACGGCGGACGAGGTGGGTGCCGCGGTGGTCACGGGGTCCGCCCGATGCCGCCACTGACAGCATCGGCTGCGTCGTCCTTGGCCGAGGCGCTGACGGACGCTGCCACCCGGGATGCATGGGTGGGTGCGTCAGGTACGTGGGCCGGCTTGCGGTCTTCGAATTCCTTGCGCAGGACCGGCAGGACTTCTTCGCCGAAGAGGTCCAGTTGCTCCAGGACGGTCTTGAGGGGCAGGCCCGCGTGGTCCACAAGGAATAGTTGGCGCTGGTAGTCGCCGAAGTACTCGCGGAAGGTCAGGGTCTTTTCGATGACTTCCTGCGGACTGCCGACGGTCAGGGGCGTCTGGGACGTGAAGTCCTCGAGCGAGGGTCCGTGACCGTACACCGGTGCATTGTCGAAGTAGGGGCGGAATTCCTTCACGGCGTCCTGGGAGTTCTTGCGCATGAAGAACTGCCCGCCGAGGCCCACGATGGCCTGGTCGGCGTTGCCGTGGCCGTAGTGCTCGTAGCGTTCGCGGTACAGGCCGATCAGCTGCTGGTAGTGCTCCTTGGGCCAGAAGATGTTGTTGGCGAAGAAGCCGTCGCCGTAGTACGCGGCGAGTTCCGCGATCTGCGGGCTGCGGATGGAGCCGTGCCAGACAAAGGGCGCGACGCCGTCGAGCGGGCGGGGCGTGGAGGTGAAGTTCTGCAGCGGCGTGCGGTACTTGCCGCTCCAATTGACGGTGTCCTCATCCCAGAGCCGGCGGAGCAAGGAGTAGTTCTCCACCGCGAGTTCGATCCCGTCCTGGATGTTCTTGCCGAACCAGGGGTAGACGGGGGCGGTGTTGCCGCGGCCCATGATGAGGTCCACGCGGCCATCCGCGAGGTGCTGGAGCATCGCGAAGTCTTCGGCGATCTTGACGGGATCGTTCGTGGTGATGAGCGTCGTTGACGTTGACAGCGTGATGCGCTCAGTCTGTGCTGCGATGTAGGCCAGCGTGGTGGTGGGGGACGAAGAGAAGAAGGGGCGGTTGTGGTGCTCGCCGATGGCATAGACGTCCATGCCGATCTCTTCGACCTTCTTGGCGATGGCCACGGCGGCTTTGATGCGCTCGTTCTCCGTGGGGGTTTGGCCCGTGGTCGGGTCAGTGGTGATGTCGCTGACGCTGAATACGCCGATCTCCATGATGTGCCTTTCTGCCTGCCCGGTTGGTGTGCGGGCTCTGCCAACAGTCTATCCTAAAATAGATGCATTTGCATGTATCACTGCCTGCAACAGGGTACGGCATCATTTTGTTCCCGGTAAGTCGCCCTACTCGGCGGGGCTGGAGGCAGACCGGCGGCCGGTGACTTTCGGAATCATTTCGGTGGTCCAATCCGCGTGATCGCCCTCACCATGTCCGGCGATACCGTCCTTCGCGACGTCGGGGCGTTGTGTGAGCGCCTTGAGCAGCGCCTTCTTCTCACGCCGGCCTTCGACCAGTTTGTAAAGGACGGGCACAAGGACGAGCGTCAAAGCCGTGGACGAAACAAGGCCGCCGATGACCACAACCGCGAGCGGCCGGGAAATGAACCCGCCGCCTCCCGTGAGGCCCAAAGCCATGGGCGTCAGGGCGAATACAGTAGCAAGCGCCGTCATGAGGATCGGACGTAGCCGCTGCCTGGCGCCGTGGGTGATGGCGTCCGCCACACTCATTCCGGGGCTGCCATCATGCGGTTTGCGGTATTGGTTGATGAGGTCGATCAGGACGATCGCATTGGTCACGACAATTCCCACCAACATCAGCATGCCGATCAGGGAAGGCAGTCCGAGAGGAACACCCGTGACCAGGAGCAAAGCGATGGCGCCGGTCGCCGCGAAAGGCACGGAGACCAACAGGATCAGGGGCTGGATGAGGGACTTGAACGCGGCCACCATGATGACATAGACAATGGCGACGGCGGCCAGGAGTGCGAGGCCGAGCTGGCGGAACGAGTCCGCCTGCTGCGTCGTGGCGCCGCCGATCGTGGCGGTAACGCCCGCAGGCAGCTGCACCGAGGCCAGCCGGTCGCTGACTGCCGTGCTGACGGCGCCAAGGTTGGAGCCCGACGGCGTCACGGTCACCTTCGCGCTCCGCTGGCCGTTGCTGCTGGTGATGGAGACCGGAGTGTCCACCTGGTCTACGGACGCGATGCTCGACAGCGGAACCGGCCCCGCCGGCGTCGGGAGATTGATGGCCCTGACATCGGCGATACTGCTGAAGTGCGTGCCTTCGCCGATCTGTACCGGGAAGTCCGTGGTGTCGATACGGACAGTGCCTGCGGGGACGGGACTGACGGTGGACGCCAGGACGCCGGCAACTTGTTCTTCGTTCAGCCCGGCGGCGACGGCCTTGGCGCGATCAACCTTCACCTGCACCACCGACTGGCTGGCATCCAGGTTGGTGGCGACTTCGGCACTCCCGGGCACGCCGTCCATGGCCTTGGCCACCGCGTCGCTTGCCGTCTTGAGATCCGCCGAGTTGGCAGCGTTGATAGTGATGTCGACGCTGGAGGACGTGCCCAGGCCGCCTTGCTGCGCACCAACAGTGACCTTCCCGGGAGCCGAGGCGCTGGCGAGGCGGGAGCGGACTGTATCCTGCAGTTTCTGCTGGTCGGCCTTATCGTCCGTCACCACCGTGAACGTCGAGTTGGAAGCGCCACTTGAGGTGAGGGCGGCGAATCCCGTTTGGGCGTTGCCCGACGTGACCTGGACGTCCTTGATCCCGTCGATCCCGCGGAGGACCGATTCCACCTGCGCGGCGGCGGCGCCGGTCTGCTCCAGGCTGGTGCCGGCAGGAAGGACCTGGCGCACGGTCATGCTGTTCTGGCCCGAGTTGCCGAGCAGGTCCGTGGCAAGCAGAGGGGACATGGCAGCTGTTCCACCCAATACCAGGACCGCGGCGACGATCGTCATGACCGGGTGCTTCTGGGTCTTGGACAGGATGGGCAAATAGCCGCGCTGCAGTCTGCTGCGTTGCTCTGCCTCGTGCGCCTTGGTTCGGGCATCCTCCGCGGCACGGACGTCCTCTGCGGCCGAGGCCTGCGACGGCGACTTGAGGAACCAGTACGCCAGCACCGGAACGATGGTGAGGGACACGAGCAACGAGGACAACAGGGCGATGGTCACCGTCAGGGCGAAGGGCCGGAACAGTTCGCCCGCCAGGTTGCCCACAAAGGCGATCGGCAGGAAGACGGCAACCGTGGTGAGGGTGGACGCCGTGATGGCACCGGCAACTTCCCGGATCGAATTGAGGATGGCTGCGAGCTTGTGCTCGCCGTAGCTGAGGTGGCGTTTGATGTTCTCGATCACCACGATCGAGTCGTCCACCACGCGGCCGATTGCGATGGTCAGTGCGCCAAGCGTGAGGATGTTGAGCGAGTAGTGGGTTGCCGATATGCCGATGAACGTGATCAGGAGCGACAGGGGAATGGATACCGCCGTCACGAGCGTGGAGCGTACGGACATCAGGAACACGAGGATGATTGCCACCGCGAAGCCAAGTCCAAGAAGGCCTTCCGTGGTGAGGTCCTTGATGGATTTTTCGATGTACGGGGCCTGGTCGAACACTGGCGTGAAGTGCGCATTGGACCCGAGTTCGGCTTCCATCTGGGGAATGGAATCCTTGACAGCGTGCGAAATGGCGACGGTATCGCCGTCGGGCTTCTTCGTGATGGACAGGGCCAGCGTGGGTTTCCCGTCAGTCCGGGTAATTGAGGTTGCGGCGTCGTCCTTGATGCTCACGTCGGCAACGGTGCCGATCGTGGTTCCGCCCTTGGCGCCGGTGAGGGGCAAGCCCTTGATGACGTCGAGCGAGTCCACCGGGCTGCCGATCTGCAGCGAGAGCGTCTTGCCTTGGTCCTCGATGGTTCCGGCCGGGACCAGCGTCCCGTTGTTCTTGAGGGCATTCGTGAGTGACTGGACCGTGGCGCCGCTCGCGGCCATGGCCTGGGCTTTCGGCTGGATCAGGATGTGCTGGGTGGCCCCACCTGTCACGTCGGCGCTGCGCACACCGTCCAGTTTCTGGAGGCGGGGAACGCTCAAGCGCTGCAGGTCCGTGTTCAGCTCGCTGAGGGGCTTGTCCGAAGACACCGCCAGGTACACGATCGGGAAGTCGCTGATGCTGCCGGCAAAAGACCGGGGCTCGACGTCGGCCGGCAGCACACGCTTGGCGTTGGAGATGGCGCGATCGATCTGGTTGCGTGCGCGGTCCAGGTTCGAACCGTAGGTAAACACCATGGAGATCTGCGAAACACCGTTCCGCGACGTCGACGTGGTCGATTCCAGGCCCTCGACGCTGTTCAGTGCCGCTTCGAGCGGACGGCTTAGTTGCTTGTCGACAACTTCCGGGGACGCGCCCGGCATCGCCGTGATCACCGAGATCTGCGGGAACTCGATCGAGGGGATGAGCTCCTGCTTGAGGGAAGACATGGTGATCACGCCGAACACCGCCGCGAAGACGGTGATCAGCGCAATCAATGCCCTGTTCGCCAGTGAAAGCTTTGCCAGACGGAACATTGCACTGTCTCCTGGGATCTACGGTCTGTTTCTTGTCTCGAACCGGCCGCAGCGGACGGTTGCTAGTGCTGAACGGCGTCGGCAGGCTCAAGCTGGAGCGAACGGGCAGTGCTCGATTCCAGCTCGGCGGCAAGGTCCGGATTGTCGTTCAATTTGACGCCGTAGCCTGGCATCATTTCCTTGAGCTTGGACTGCCAGCCCTTGAAGTTCTTCGGGAAGGACCGCTGGAGCATCTCGATCATGATCGGGACAGCGGTTGAGGCTCCGGGGGAGGCGCCGAGGAGTGCCCCGATGGAGCCGTCACGAGCCGTGATGACTTCGGTGCCGAACTGCAGCACGCCGCCCTTCTTGGAGTCCTTCTTGATGATCTGTACCCGCTGGCCCGCGGTGATGAGCTCCCAATTGCCGCCGTCGGCCTGGGGGTAGTACTCGCGGAGGGACTCCACCTTGGCGTCGTGGCGCTTGGCGACTTCCTTGATGAGGTACGCAGTCAGGTCCATGTTGTCCTTGGCCACGGCCAGCATCGGGATGATGTTGCTCGGGCGGATGGACAGCGGCAGGTCAAGGTAGCTGCTCGTCTTGAGGAAGTTGGTGGAGAAGCCGGCGTACGGGCCGAAAAGCAGGGAACGCTTGCCGCCAACGTAGCGGGTATCCAGGTGCGGCACGGACATGGGCGGGGCACCCACGGAGGCCTGGCCGTATACCTTGGCGCTGTGCTGGCCGGCAATGGCCTCGTCGGTGCAGCGGAAGAACTGCCCGGAAACCGGGAAACCGCCGTAGCCTTTGCTTTCCGGGATGCCTGATGCCTGGAGCAAGTGGAGCGCTCCGCCGCCGGCGCCGACAAAGACGAACTTGGCGTGGATCTGGCCGTGTTCGCCGGAAGCGGGGTGCTTGAGCGAAAGGTCCCAGCCGCCGTCGGAGGCTTTGCTCACATTGGTGACGTCGTGGCCATAGTTGACTTCAACGCCGTTGGCAGCGAGGTAGCCGGTCAGTTCGCGGGTCAAGGCGCCGAAGTCGACGTCCGTGCCTTCCGCCGCGCGGGTGGCGGCAACGCGCTGCTTGGCGTCGCGGCCCCTGACGATGAGCGGAGCCCACTTGGCGATCTGTGCCTGGTCTTCCGTGTATTCCATGCTGCGGAAGAGCGTGTTGGGCTTGAGTGCCTCATAGCGGGCCTTGAGGAAGTCCGCGTGCTTGTCGCCGATGACGAAGCTCATATGCGGGACGGTGTTGATGAAGCCCTTGGGGGAGCCGATCAACTTGTTGTCCACGAGGTGGGACCAGAACTGCCGGGAGAGCTGGAATTGCTCGTTGATGTGGAGGGCCTTGGACGGGTCAACGGAGCCGTCCTTCGCTGCAGGTGAGTAATTAAGCTCACACAGCGCTGCGTGCCCGGTTCCCGCGTTGTTCCACGGTCCGGAGCTTTCCAGGCCGGCTTCGTCGAGTCGCTCAAAGAGGGAGATGGTCCAGCTGGGTTCGAGTTGCTTGATGAACGCACCCAGGGTTGCGCTCATGATCCCGCCCCCAATAAGGACGACGTCAGCGTGGTGTGTCTTGGAAATGAAGGTCACGATCAATCTCCGATAGCGGCGGCACTGGCTGTCACAGAATATCCCCGCGTGGGCGCATAACTGAAATTGCGGCGGGACGTCAAGACTTCAGGCGAACGTTTGTAAAAACTTCGTTTAAGACAGGCGACGCCGGGTACTTCTCGACGCGGTCGGAAAGGGCCAACGCCGAGATGGGGAAGGCGATGGGTACCGCAGGGACGGTGGCAGCGATCTGGGCATTGATGGTCTGGTACTGGGAGTTGCGGTCAGCGCCGTCGGGGAGTCCCCGGGCCCGGTCGATCTTTGAGAACACCTGTGGATCGCTGTAGCCGAACTCGCCGTTGTTTTCACCGAAGAGCGTGCCCACGAAGTTGTCCGGGTCCGAGTAGGCGCCATTCCAGCCGAGCAAATGGAGCGCATGGTCACCGGGGGACTGGACCTTCTGGAGGTAGCCGTCGTCCCAGTTCACGGGTACCGGCTTGATGTTGAGCCCGATGGCGGTGAGCTCCGCACTGATCTCCGCGTAGATCTTCTCCGGAGTGGGAAGGTAGGCGCGCGTGACATTGAGGGGGTAGTAGAACTTGAGTTCCTCGCCTTTGTAGCCGGACTTGGCGAGCAGTTGCTTGGCTTTGTCCGGGTCGTATCCCAGGGACGGTGCGTTGTTGTTGAAGCCGCTCAGCTTGGGGGGAACGAACTGGGTCGCCGGCGAGGTGTTGTCGATGAAGAACTTGTGGATGAGGGTGTCTTTGTCGATGGCCATCTCGATTGCCTGGCGCACGCCAAGGTTCTGGAGGGGCGCCACGGATTCGTTCATCCCCAGGTACATCACGGAGAACGGATCCCGTTGGACGATTTGCATGCCCTTCTTGACCAATTGGTCGAAGGTGCCGGCGGTGACAAGGTCATATCCGTCGATGGTTCCTGCGAGCAAGGCCGAGAGCCGGGCCTGCGGATAGTCAAACGGAATGAAGTTGACCGTGGCTATCTCTCCGCGGTCGCCCCAGTAGCCCTTGTAGCTGTTGAGCGTGATGCGGTTCTGGGTCCATGACGAGAAAACGTACGGGCCCGTGCCCACGGGGTGGGAGGCGTACGCCGATGCCGGCTGACCGGACAGTTTCCTGTCCAGGACGTCGGCCTTGCCGTCTGTCATCGCTTTCGGGGACGACATCGCGAACGCCGGCAGCGTCAAGGCCTGAAGGAAGCCCGTGAAGGGCTTGGCCAGATTGATTTGGACGTGGTCGGGAGAGACAACCTTGCAGTTCTTGAAGAGCGAAAGGGAAGGTTCGTCCGAGAAGGATTTGAAGACGCTCTTGAATGCGATGCCCGGTGCCTGCTGACGCACGGCCGCCGGGAAGTTGAACCAACGGTTGAAATTGCTGCAGACGGCCGCGGCGTCAAAGACGGTTCCATCGTGGAAGGTGACCTTTGACCGCAACTTGAAGTCGTAGCTAAGTCCGTCATTCCCTTGCGACCAAGAGGTGGCCAACAGGGGAGTTGGCTGGCCGGTGGACGCGTCGACCCCTACGAGGCCTTCCATCACTTGCCGGGTGACGCGATACGACTCGGAGTCGTTCGTCACGGCGGGATCGAGCCCAAGCGGCATCGACGGGGTGCCAAAGTTGAAGGTCTTGCTCGGCTCTGCCGAGGCGCCGCCCGCGGCAGATGTCGACGGTGCCGGTCCGGGACTTACCGTGCACGAGGTCAAGGCCACGGCCAGAAGGCCTGCGCCGATTTGTAGCGTGACTCGGCGAAGCTTGCTGCTTACCACTCTTGTCCCCTCAAGGCAGTTGGACGGGCTGAGGCCCGCGGCAGCCGGACCGCAGTCCAGTCTAGTTCAGGGCCCTGAGTCCCGGCTGGAAACCGGAAGTGCCCCGGCCAAGGACCGGGGCACTTCCTGAATGTGCGCAAGGGGGGACTTGAACCCCCACGCCCGAAGGCACAGGAACCTAAATCCTGCGTGTCTGCCAATTTCACCACTCGCGCTGGTGTTGGTATCCGGAGCGGCATCCAGGGATTCCCGCTCCGGTCATATACCGGCCTCCATTGTACCCGCGGTTTCGCGCCACCCATTCCAGCCGCGCCTATGCGGCGATGCGGTGGCTACTTGTCGAGTTTGAGGTCCCTGCGGAGTTTGGCGACATGGCCGGTGGCCCGCACGTTGTACTGGGCCAGGGTCACCTTGCCGTCGGGGTCCATCACGATCGTTGATCGGATCAGCCCTTGATAGGTGCGCCCGTAGTTCTTCTTTTCGCCCCAAGCCGCATAGGCGTCAGCCACGTGGTGCCCTTCGTCGGACAGCAGGGGAAAGGTCAGTGATTCTTCGGCCACAAACTTTTCCAGGTCCTTCACCGTGTCCGGAGAGATGCCAAGGACCTCGTAACCGGCAGCCTGGAGGGTTGCGAGGGAATCGCGGAAGTCGCAGGCTTGCTTGGCACATGCCGGCGTGGAAGCCGCGGGGTAGAAATAAATAACGGTATTGCGGCCGCGGTACGAGGCCAGGCTGACCTCGCGACCAGTGTGATCCTTGAGGGTGAAGTCCGGGGCAGTGCCGCCTGGAATGAGTCGTTCGGCCATTTGTGCTCCTTGCTAGCGTTCGCGATCACTTAGCTTAGTGACGGGCTGGCCGCTTCACGAATTGAACGTCGGTCCTGATCTGCGCGCAGCGGTCTATATACTGGCCCTTATGCCTCATATGGAACGGTGGCCCACCGGGCGCCTGCTCTCCACGGCCGCGCGACTCGTGGAGCATGCCTGGAACGAGAAACTACGCGGTATGGACCTGACCCATGCCGGGGTCATTGTCATGGAAGTACTTGCCGTCAACGGACCGACCACGCAATCGACGCTCGCACAGATCGTCCGGGTTCAGGCCCAGACAATGGGGAAGACGCTCACCAGGCTTGAGGCCCACGGCCACGTCAGCCGCGCGCGCAGCGTGTCCGACCGCCGGAGCCAAGTAGTCAGTTTGACCGAGGCGGGGGAGCACACCCTCGGGCTCGCCACGCAATTGGAACGCGAAGTGCTTGAACCTGTGCCCGTGGACACTGCCAAACTGCGGCGGGAGCTCCAGTCGCTGGTACGCGAACTGGCGAACAATCATTCCTCGGCAGTCGTAAACGACATTGTGGCCGCAGCGGATTCAGGCGCGGCGCCGGGCGAAGCCTCCAACTAAGCTTCTGGGGCCCGGTCCGGTGAAGCTGGTCCGGTAAAGTCCGGCTCGCGGCGGAGCCGGCGGAAAGCAAAAAGATCCCTGGACGGCCATTCAGCCATCCAGGGATCTTCCCTTTGGTGCACCCCCCGGGACTTGAACCCGGAACCCATTGATTAAGAGTCAATTGCTCTGCCAATTGAGCTAGAGGTGCAATTGTTTGTTGCTCGCAACGCAAAGAAATAACCCTTGAGCGGCTGCTGCCGCTCAAGGGTCCTTCCCTTTGGTGCACCCCCCGGGACTTGAACCCGGAACCCATTGATTAAGAGTCAATTGCTCTGCCAATTGAGCTAGAGGTGCATTTGTCGATTTCGATCAACGGAGGGCTTTTCTTCCCTCGTTGATCTCCGCAACGACATGTAACTCTACACGACAGTTGCCGAAGTGTGAAATCGGCCCGGGCCTCCTGCGCGTCACTGGCGGGGAGGCTTCAGGACCAGCGCAAAGTCAGGGTTTTGGTTGTTGCTAAGAACCCAAAGCGTGCCGTCCGGCGCAAGCGAAATGTCCCTGAGTCGCCCGTAGTCCGCCGTGAGGTATGCCACGGGATTCCCCGCCGTTTCTCCGTTGAGCGGTACCGTCCACAAACGCTGCCCGCGCAGCGCGCACGTGAACGCCGTTCCGTTCACGATCTCCAGCCCGCTCGGCGAGGCATCCGCCGTCGACGGCCAGACCACTTTGGCGTCGATGTAGCCGGCGCGGCCGGGCGCCCCGGTCACTTCCGGCCAGCCGTAGTTGCCGCCCGCCTGGATGAGATTGAGTTCGTCGTTGACGTCGGGGCCGAATTCGCTCGCCCACAGCCTGCCGGAGCTGTCCCAGGCGAGCCCTTGCACATTGCGGTGCCCGTAGCTGTAAACGGGGTTGCCAAACGGGTTGCCCGGCGCGGCTTTCCCCTCGGGGGTAAGCCGCAGGATCTTCCCGCCGAGCGCATTGCGGTCCTGCGCCCGCTCGGGGTGCTGTGCATCTCCCGTGCCGACGTAGAGGAACCCGTCGGGGCCGAAGCGGATGCGGCCGCCGTTGTGGGTCAAGGCTTTGGGGATGCCTGAGAAGATGACTTCCGGTGTGCCGAGGCTCAGCCGCCCGTCCGCGGCCTGCTCCAGGCGGGTGCGCGAAATTCTGTTGTCCGATTCGGCGGTGAAATAGGCGTAAAGCAGGCGGTCGCTGGCGAACGCGGGAGAGAGGGCCAGCCCCAGCAGTCCGCCTTCGCCGCCGGGTACGACGCCGGGAAACTCGCCCACCGTCGTGACCTGGTCGTTCCGGACCGATTTGATGAGCTTGGTGTCGCGTTCGGAGATGATGGCAGTTCCGTCGCCGAGGAACACGATGGACCACGGGAGTGTCAGATTCACGTCAAGCTTCCGAAGCAGCTCCGGTCCGTTGCCTTGGGTGGGCCCCGGGCCGGGAGCACTCCCTGTACAGGCGCCTAGCAGCAAAGCCATGAGGCAGGCCACCGCTATCAGAGCCCGGGCAAGCGCAAGGCGGGACCGGAAGACGCTCCCCGATCCCGCCTTTGTGTGGTTCATTGCTTGTCCTGGTTGCAGGGCCGCTTGCCGCCGTGGATCCTCAGGTCCTTGGGCCCTCAGCGGCGGTTCCTGCGAGGCGGACGGAAACCGGCTGCCTCCGCGTGGGCGCTCGAAATAAACCACACCTCGGCTTTGACCTCGTCGTAGGACGGGCTGTCTTCATCGTGGTAGGTCATGGTGTCCGCGTTGCCTTTGACCGTGTAGCCAGCGGGGCCGCTCCCGTCGGCGCCGGCCGCAGCCGATCCTTCACCGTAAGGCTGCTCAGCGGCAAGGTGCCCGCCAAGCGGCGGCGCGCCGGTGGAATCCTCGGCCTGGGTGGTTGACTCAAAAGGCGCCGGAGCCGCGTCGGGAGCTTCGGCCCGGTCTTCTTGCATTTCCGCAGCAGAGTCGACTGCCTCCGCCGCGGCTGATTCCGCACCGGGAAGCGTCGGTGCATGGGCGTCCGTGTATTCGCGGTGGTGGATCGGAGCGGGGGGTACGGGTGCGCCGCCTTCGCTCCAGGTAGCTTCCCACTCGGCGCTGTCGGCCAACTGTTCGGGGGTTGCTGGTTCCGTAGTCGACGAGGCCGGAACGCCGGCAGCCGCGGGAACGGAGGGTCCGGCGTCGGCCGCCGTAACGTCGTCGGCCGTCACGCCCCCTTCAAGTTCGGGCTCGGCAGCAACCGGCCCGGTGGCCTCGGAAAGCGCGTCCTCGGAAAGTGCGGCCTCCGAAACCGCGTCCTCGGACAGCACGGGTTTCGAGAGCGTGGGCTCCTCGAACATGGGCTCCTCCGCCGAGGTTCCGGCCGCGGGGGACTCTTCCGGGGCGGCCATTCCGGTGTCGCGGGGAGGGGAAGGTCGCTCCCAATCGTCGACGTCGAGGCCCCCCGCCTCAGGTTCCGCCTCCGGCTCCGGCTCGGCTTCGGGTGCGGCCGCCTGCGACCCGGCCACGTCTTGATGGGCGGTCGCAGTTGCGGCGACCAAAGGGGCGGAGCCTGTCAGGGCGGCGGCTGTGACGTCCATCTGTGGAGAGGAAGCAGTCGGTGACGGCGAGGCCGGGGCCATGGCGCCCGGGGAAGACTTCGCTCTATTGCGGCTCAGGAGCCACCAGACAATCGCGACGATCAACACGATGACGATGACCGTGGTCAACCATTCCATGGGAGGAGCCCTTCTGTCTGTTCGAGTGGCGCAGTGGTCGTGATTTGACGTTACGTCCGTGTCACGGGGCTGTCTAGGTTAGTCAAACGATTCGCGGCCTTCAGCGCTCCCGTGGTCCTGTCGGGTGGAACTGCGGTCGACGATGAGACTGATGTCTCACATATCGAGACGACTGTCCATTATTTGAATGAAATATTGAATGAAATAGCGCTAAATTCGCCTTAACCCGCCAAACATGTTCGTTGGCCACAGCCCAAGAGTCATAGACTCGTGCCCATGAGTGACCACACCCCAATTGCGACAGACAACCAGCCGGACATCAAGCCACGCAGCCGGGTCGTAACGGACGGCATCCATGCCGCCCCCGCGCGAGGCATGTTCCGGGCCGTAGGCATGGGCGATGACGACTTCGCCAAGCCCCAAATCGGCGTCGCGAGCTCGTGGAACGAAATTACGCCCTGCAACCTTTCGCTGAACCGACTCGCCCAGGGTGCCAAGGAAGGCGTTCACGCCGGCGGTGGTTTCCCCATGCAGTTCGGCACCATTTCCGTTTCGGACGGCATTTCCATGGGCCACGAGGGCATGCACTTCTCCCTTGTTTCTCGTGAAGTCATTGCCGACTCCGTTGAAACCGTCATGCAGGCCGAGCGCATTGACGGCTCCGTTTTGCTGGCCGGCTGCGACAAATCCCTCCCGGGCATGCTGATGGCGGCCGCCCGACTGGATCTCGCCAGTGTCTTCCTTTACGCCGGTTCCATCATGCCGGGCTGGGTCAAGCTCGAGGACGGCTCGGAGAAGGAAGTCACCCTCATTGACGCCTTCGAAGCCGTGGGCGCGTGCGCTGCTGGCAAGATGAGCCGCGGAGACTTGGACCGCATCGAGCGCGCTATCTGTCCCGGTGAAGGCGCCTGCGGCGGTATGTACACGGCCAACACCATGGCGTGCATCGGCGAAGCGCTCGGCATGTCCCTGCCGGGCTCGGCTGCCCCGCCCTCGGCAGACCGCCGTCGTGATGACTTTGCCCGCAAGTCCGGCGAGGCAGTGGTCAACCTGCTCCGCCTCGGCATCACCGCCCGGGACATCATGACCAAGAAGGCGTTCGAGAACGCCATCGCCGTCACCATGGCCTTCGGCGGTTCCACCAACGCCGTCCTGCACCTGCTCGCGATCGCCCGGGAAGCCGAGGTCGAACTGACCCTGGACGACTTCAACCGCATCGGCGACAAGATTCCGCACCTGGGCGACCTCAAGCCCTTCGGCCGCTACGTCATGACCGACGTCGACAAGATCGGCGGCGTGCCGGTCATCATGAAGGCGCTGCTCGACGCCGGCCTGCTGCACGGCGACTGCCTGACCGTCACAGGCAAGACCCTTGCCGAGAACCTGGCCGCCATCAACCCGCCGGACCTCGACGGCAAGATCCTGCGCGCCCTGGACAACCCGATCCACAAGACCGGCGGCATCACCATCCTGCACGGTTCCATGGCCCCGGAAGGTGCCGTCGTGAAGAGCGCCGGCTTCGACGCCGATGTCTTCGAAGGAACCGCCCGCGTGTTCGAACGCGAGCAAGGCGCCCTCGACGCTTTGGACAAGGGCGAGATCAAGGCCGGGGACGTCGTCGTGATCCGTTACGAAGGACCCAAGGGCGGCCCGGGCATGCGTGAGATGCTCGCCATCACCGGCGCCATCAAGGGCGCGGGCCTCGGCAAGGACGTGCTCCTGCTGACCGACGGTCGCTTCTCGGGCGGAACCACGGGTCTCTGCATCGGGCACGTTGCGCCTGAAGCCGTCGACGGCGGTCCTATCGCCTTCGTCAAGGACGGCGACAAGATCCGCGTGGACATTGCTGCCCGTTCGTTCGACCTCCTGGTGGACGAAGCCGAGCTCGAGTCCCGCAAGGTCGGCTGGGAGCCCCTCCCGGCCAAGTTCACCAAGGGCGTCCTCGCGAAGTACGCCAAGCTGGTGCACAGCGCCTCCACCGGCGCCTATTGCGGCTAATTCCGGGTTCCGGCCCAACTAACTCGCAGTTGTTGTCGTTTTGACGCCTCATAACGACAACAACTGCTAGTCAGTTGGGTGGCCGGGGTAGGACCAGTCCGTGGACAATGGGGTCCACATAGTGAGATGACATCTTTATCGTTTGACACCTATCTCACTAAGAGGGAACACTGAACGCATGATCGCATTCGTTACTGTCGGCGCCACCGTGGGCACTGTCGTACTTACCAAGCGCGTGGCCTCCTAGCCCGACTGGTAACGAACCGTCACGCGCAACCCCTCGAAGAGCCGCAAGGCTGAGGGGTTTTTTTTATTTCCCGCAGGGGACGGCGCATTGAGCAAGAACCCGCATGAACGCAGTACCCAAGCAGTAACTTTCACTAATTGAAGATCCCCAAAGGAAGAGTCCGATGAGCAAAGGATCGCCGATCAGCCCCTCGCTGATGGCTGCAAAGTCCGCTGGAGCCCCCAAGGCTCCGGAAAAGGTCGACCGTACGGCTGACGCCGTCGTCGACAATGCTGCAACTCTCTCTCCTGTACTCGGGCCGAACAACGTTGTACCCCCAACGGTGATGACCGGCTCGGAAGCTATTGTCCGCTCGCTCGAAGAACTCGGCGTGGACGATATTTTTGGTTTGCCCGGTGGCGCGATCCTCCCCACCTATGACCCTTTGATGGCCTCCAAGATGAATCACGTCCTGGTCCGTCACGAACAGGGAGCCGGCCACGCAGCGCAAGGCTACGCCATGGTTACCGGACGGGTTGGCGTCTGCATCGCCACCTCGGGCCCCGGTGCCACCAACCTCGTTACCGCCATCATGGATGCCCACATGGACTCCGTGCCCCTCGTTGCGATTACCGGCCAGGTATCGGCTTCTGTCATTGGCACTGATGCCTTCCAGGAAGCAGACATCGTCGGCATCACCATGCCGATCACCAAGCATTCCTTCCTGGTGACGGATCCCAACGACATTCCGCATGTCATGGCCGAGGCTTTCTACCTTGCGAGCACCGGGCGTCCCGGTCCCGTATTGGTGGACATCGCCAAGAACGCCCAGCAGGGCACCATGACCTTCTCCTGGCCGCCCAAAATCGATTTGCCGGGCTATCGTCCGGTGGTCCGCGGCCACAACAAGCAGGTGCGCGAGGCTGCCCGGCTGATCGCTGCGGCAAGCAAGCCCGTCCTGTATGTCGGCGGCGGTGTGGTCAAGGCCCACGCATCGGCCGAACTGCGCGAGCTCGCGGAACTCACCGGCGCTCCCGTGGTGACCACACTCATGGCCCGTGGCGCGTTCCCGGATTCCCACCCCCAGCACGTCGGCATGCCCGGCATGCACGGCACGGTTTCTGCGGTTACCGCACTGCAGCAGTCCGATCTGTTGATCACCCTTGGTGCGCGCTTTGATGACCGCGTGACGGGTGTCCTCAGCACCTTCGCTCCGCACGCAAAGATCATCCACGCGGACATCGACCCCGCGGAGATCTCCAAGAACCGCACGGCTGACGTTCCGATCGTGGGCTCCGTCAAGGAGATCATTCCGGAACTGAGCGAGGCGGTCCGCAACGCTTTCGAGCAATCCGGCACCCCGGACCTCGGCGGTTGGTGGGCGTTCCTCAACAACCTCCGCGATACCTACCCTCTGGGTTGGACGGAGCCGGAAGACGGACTCAGTGCCCCCCAGCGGGTCATCGAACGCATTGGTGCGCTCACGGGCCCGGAAGGCATCTACGTCGCGGGCGTTGGCCAGCACCAGATGTGGGCCGCGCAGTTCATCAAGTACGAGCGTCCCCACGCCTGGCTGAACTCCGGCGGTGCCGGCACCATGGGTTATGCCGTGCCCGCAGCCATGGGCGCCAAGGTCGGCGAACCCGACCGTGTGGTCTGGGCGATCGACGGCGACGGCTGCTTCCAGATGACCAACCAGGAACTGGCCACCTGCGCCATCAACAAAATTCCCATCAAGGTTGCCATCATCAACAATTCCTCGCTTGGCATGGTGCGCCAGTGGCAGACCCTCTTCTATGAAGGCCGCTACTCCAACACCGACCTGAACACCGGCCACGACACCGTCCGTATCCCGGACTTCGTCAAGCTTGCAGACGCCTACGGCTGCGCAGCCTTCCGTTGCGAGCGGGACGAGGATATTGACGCAACCATCCAGAAGGCCCTGGAAATCAATGACCGTCCCGTGGTCATCGACTTCGTGGTCAGCCCGAACTCCATGGTGTGGCCGATGGTCCCCTCCGGAGTCTCGAATGACCAGATCCAGGTTGCCCGCAACATGACCCCGGAATGGGAAGAGGAGGACTAGCCATGAGCCGCCACACACTGTCCGTTCTGGTCGAAGACAAGCCCGGTGTGCTGACCCGCGTAGCCAGCCTCTTCGCCCGGCGGGCCTTCAACATCAACTCCCTGGCCGTCGGCCCCACCGAGGTCTCCGGGATTTCCCGGATGACCGTCGTCGTCGACGCCGATGGCGACCTCATCGAGCAGGTCACCAAACAGCTCAACAAACTGATCAACGTGATCAAGATTGTCGAGCTGACTCCAGAATCTTCCGTGCAGCGTGACCACATCCTGGTCAAGGTACGTGCGGATGCCGCGACACGCCTGCAGGTCACCCAAGCTGCAGACTTGTTCCGTGCCTCAGTGGTTGACGTTTCCACAGACTCGGTGGTCATTGAGGCAACCGGTACCCCGGAAAAGCTCGCAGCGCTGCTTTCAGTGCTCGAGCCGTTCGGCATCCGCGAAATAGTGCAGTCCGGCACCTTGGCCGTTGGGCGGGGATCCCGCTCCATGAGTGACAGGGCGTTGCGCAGCGCTTAGGCATTTTCTTAAGTACTGCGTAGTAGCCCGATACCGAACCACAGACAATATCTACAAAACCACTCAAGAGGAGTTACGCAAGTGACTGAAATGTTCTACGACGACGACGCAGACCTGTCGATCATCCAGGGTCGCAAGGTTGCCATTGTCGGCTACGGTTCCCAGGGCCACGCCCACGCGCTGAACCTGCGCGACTCGGGCGTCGAGGTTGTCATCGCGCTCAAGGAAGGCTCGAAGTCGATCGCCAAGGCCGAGGACGCAGGCTTCACGGTCAAGAACGTTGCCGACGCCGCCGAATGGGCCGACGTCATCATGATCCTGGCACCGGACCAGCACCAGCGCGCGATCTACAACGACTCCATCAAGGACAAGCTGACCGCCGGCAAGGCCCTTGCTTTCGCCCACGGCTTCAACATCCGCTTCGGGTACATCGAGGCACCCGAGGGCGTTGACGTCATCCTGATCGCCCCGAAGGCTCCAGGACACACCGTCCGCCGCGAGTTCGAAGCCGGCCGCGGTATCCCGGACATCATCGCCGTCGAGCAGGACGCTTCCGGTTCCGCTTGGGAACTGGCCAAGTCTTACGCGAAGGCAATCGGCGGCACGCGCGCCGGCGTCATCAAGACCACCTTCACCGAAGAGACCGAAACCGACCTCTTCGGCGAGCAGGCTGTCCTGTGCGGCGGTGTCTCCCAGCTGATCCAGTACGGCTTCGAGACCCTGACCGAAGCCGGCTACCAGCCGCAGATCGCCTACTTCGAGGTTCTTCACGAGCTCAAGCTCATCGTTGACCTCATGTGGGAGGGTGGCATCGCCAAGCAGCGCTGGAGCGTTTCCGACACCGCAGAGTACGGCGACTACGTCTCCGGCCCGCGCGTCATCGACCCCCGGGTCAAGGAAAACATGGCCGGCGTCCTCGCCGACATCCAGTCCGGTGCCTTCGCCAAGCGTTTCATCGACGACCAGGACAACGGCGCTGTCGAGTTCAAGGAACTGCGGGCCAAGGCAGAGCAGCACCCCATCGAGGGTGTCGGCCGCGAGCTGCGTTCCCTGTTCTCCTGGCAGCAGCAGGACGAGGACTACGTCGAAGGCTCCGCAGCCCGCTAGTCAAGGCACCCGTTGAAGCCGCGGCAGGAGCCGTAGCAATTCAACACAGAACGCCGTTCGGGATAGGCTCGAAATGAAGCCGCCCGGCATGGAGGCCGGACCCGGTACACCGGGTCCGGCCTTCGTCGTCAAAGAATCGTTTCACCAAAACCCCACCTGAAAAAGAGAGCTAAAGAGGTCACCGGTGACTAGCACCAAGCCAGTAGTACTCCTCGCTGAGGAACTTTCGCCCGCCACGATCGAGGCCCTTGGTCCGGACTTCGAGATCCGCCAAACCGACGGCGCGGACCGCTCCCAGCTGCTCTCCGCAATCGTCGACGTCGACGCCATCCTCGTGCGTTCAGCCACCCAGGTGGACGCCGAGGCAATTGCCGCAGCCAAGAACCTCAAGATCATCGCGCGTGCCGGTGTCGGCCTGGACAACGTGGACATCAAGGCCGCCACCCAGGCCGGCGTCATGGTGGTCAATGCTCCGACGTCGAACATTGTGTCCGCTGCCGAGCTGACGGTCGGCCATATCCTCAGCCTCGCCCGCCACATCCCGCAGGCCAGCTCCGCCTTGAAGGGCGGCGAGTGGAAGCGCTCCAAGTACACCGGCATCGAACTCTTCGAGAAGAAGATCGGCATCATCGGCCTCGGACGCATCGGAGCGCTCGTGGCTGCCCGGCTGCAAGGCTTCGAGACCGAGATCCTCGCCTACGACCCCTACATCACCTCGGCACGCGCGGCCCAGCTCGGCGTCAAGCTCGTCACCCTCGACGAGCTGCTCGAGAAGTCGGACTTCATCACCATCCACATGCCCAAAACCCCGGAAACAGTAGGCATGCTGGGCGCCGACGCTTTCAAGAAGATGAAGGAAACGGCCTACGTTGTCAATGTCGCCCGTGGCGGCCTGATCGACGAAGAGGCCCTCCACGAGGCCTTGGAAGACGGACAGATCGCCGGCGCAGGCATCGACGTCTTCGTCAAGGAGCCGAGCACCGACCTTCCCTTCTTCGGCATGGACAACGTCATCGTGACGCCCCACTTGGGTGCCTCCACGGACGAAGCCCAGGAAAAGGCCGGCGTCTCCGTGGCGAAGTCCGTGCGCCTCGCCCTCGCCGGCGAACTCGTGCCGGATGCCGTCAACGTTGCCGGTGGCGTGATCGCTTCCGACGTCCGCCCCGGAATCCCGCTGATCGAAAAGCTCGGCCGGATCTTCACGGCCCTGACCCACGCATCCCTGACGCAGATCGACGTCGAGGTCGCGGGCGAAATCGCGAGCCTGGACGTGAAGGTCCTCGAACTGGCGGCGCTCAAGGGCGTGTTCGCCGACGTCGTGACCGAGCAGGTCTCCTACGTCAACGCGCCCGTCATCGCAGAGCAGCGCGGCATCAACACCCGCCTGATCACGACGCCGGAAGCCGAGGACTACCGCAACGTCCTGACCATCCGCGGAGCACTCAGTGACGGCTCACAGATTTCCGTGGCCGGCACGCTCACCGGACCCAAGCAGGTCCAGAAGCTCGTGGGCGTCAACGGCTACGACGTCGAAATCCCGATCAGCGAACACTTGGTGGTTGTTTCCTACGCGGACCGTCCCGGTGTCATCGGCACCATCGGCCACATCCTGGGCATGAACAACATCAATATCGGTGGCATGCAGGTGGCACGCCAGAGCGAAGGCGGCCAGGTCTTGGCGCTGCTGACGATCGACACTTCGGTGCCGCAGCAGGTCCTTGAAGCAATCAAGGCCGGCATCGGCGCCGACATGGTTCGCGAAGTGGACCTGGAGGACTAGCATCCTCACCGTTTGAGCTAGAAAAGTGTGCCGCACTTCACATCGGCCACATATCATTGGCCGGTCTGCCTACAATGGCTTGGTCCGAAATTCGGAACCGGCGGCAGGCCGGCCAATAACTTTTGCACGCACCCAGTGGATTCCTATTGCCTCGGCATGGTTCCAGGGACAGCAGCACACCCGCAATCCAGGACTCAGGGAGCCCTATGAACGCCGTCCAGAGGTTCATCAGAAGCCGTGTGCTTCTGTTGACCGCGGCCATTTTGATCGTCGCCATGTGTTTGTCCGTATTCATCCAGAGCCAGTCGCAGGCCGCGCTGAACCGGACAGTGGATGAGAACTCACGCGGCCTGTACGACATCCTGGTCCAGGCCAAGTCCGCGAATACCAAGGACGGCGGGGCACTCCTCCAGCCGGACATCGCGAACGGCCAGGGCGGCATCAGCTTCCCTCAACTCGAGAAGATCCGGGGGCTGAGCGGTGCGTCGGTAGCGGCGCCCATCAGCCTCGTGTCCCGGGTGACGCAGAACCTGGAAACTCCGCGGCTTGATGCTATGGATTACCTTGGCTACAACGCGGGGCTGGCTGGTGGAGCCACCGCGGGAGATCCGACCGGAACGGACTCCAAGAGCTGGCCCGCGCCGGAGTCCGTCCTCCCTGCGCAACCCAAGAAGTACCGCCTCACCGCCACTGCCGTGAGCTCCGACGGAGTGTCCCAGCAAACCCTCTTCCAGACCAGCGCTGAAGGCACGCTCGGCAAGGGGCAGGTCGTGGAGCAGCAGGCTGCCGGAGGCAAGAGCATCCGCATCGCCGGCCCCGCGGGAGAGAGCGGCATCAAGTTCCCCGCTCCTGCCGGTGGCTCGGAGCACAACCTCTTCAACCTGTCGGTGGCGCTGCCCATGGCTCCACAGGTCACCGAGTCTGTCGTCGCCGTCGATCCGACAGCTGAACGCGCCCTCCTGGGCTCGGCCGGAGACTTCCTCGCACCGCTGCAAAAGGCGCCGCCGGCCGACACCCGCAACGCGGGTGCCATCGGCCGCTACTTCGAACAACTCTTCGCCAAGAGCCCCACGCAGCAGGAACTCGAGCAGGGCCCGGATTTCATGGGCGTCAAGCTCAAATACTGGGCGCCCCTCATGACCCAGTACCAGCAGGCAAAACTGTCCGGCCAGATCACGGATGCCTCGCAGGCCATTCCTTTGATCGTCCGGCAGGGAACCTCGCTGGACCTGAAGTACTCGGTCAAAATCCAGGAAATCGATGATTCGGGCAAGGTCGTCAACGACGTCGGCACTGTCTCACGTTCCTTGGACAAGGACTACCTGCCGTTCGTGTCAAAGTCGCCGTTCGCCCTGTCATGGCCCGGGTCCACCGACCACAGTCAGTTGCTCGGTAACATGGGCAACTTCAGCCAAGGCCTGTACCAGCCGGCCCAGTGGAGCACGGACTTCGCAGCCGCACCCAAGTACAAGGACGGCGAAACCTCTGCGAATGGAGCCGTCGCCAAGTCCGCCACACCGGGGGACTGGGTTACCGTCAACAAGCTGCCTGAGAAGTCGGCCTTCGGCGCGATCGTGGACCAGAGCCAGCGCAAGCCGGTCGACGAGCGCTCCTACCGGGAGAACCTTGCCACGGGATCGAAGCCCGCTACCCCGCTGCCGATGGTCTACGGGACGTTTGATCCTGCCCAGATCCAGAAAGCGGCCGGCGACGTCAACAAGCTGCCCTTGGGTGGCTACGACCCGGCCCCGATGACGCTCCAGAAGGACGCTTCGGGCAATGACACCGCCGCCAAGGGCCTCAAGCCCTCGCTGAGCGATACTGGCCTCGTCAGCCAGTCTGCCGGTGCCATTACCGACTACTACGGCCTTGCCGCAGCGCGCGGTTACGATTCCAACGCCAACGTGATCGATGCCGTCCGGGTCCGCGCCAGCGCACCGGGCAACTGGAAGCAGGCCCAACCAGAGGTCGACAAGCTCGCAGCCCAGATCCGCGACATGGGTCTACAAGCCACAGTGGTGGCCGGCTCCGCGCGTGAAGACGCCAACATCTTCGTCCCGGGATATTCCAAGGACGATGCCGGCAAGGAATCCGCCCTGGGCACCGTCCAGCAATCGTGGGTTCGGCAGGATGCCGCCGATGCCGTGTCCGGTTCCCTGACGGGCACCAACATCACCCTTCTCTTCCTGACGCTGTGCGGGGCCACTCTCCTGACCGGCGCTTCCACAGTCAGCTATATCCGCCAGCGACGCAACGAGGCGGGGATCCTCCGCGCCATGGGCTGGACCCAGAGGAAAATCCGAAGTTGGGTCCTCGAGGAGTTCGGCATCGGTGCGGGGATCGTCGCCGTGGCAGGCATTGCGCTGAGCCTTCTGAGCTGGAACCTGGCGACGGTCATTGTTTCCGCGTCCGTGTTGCTCATTTACTGCGCCGCCGCATACATCGCGGCCCAGCAATTGCGGCACCGCGACATCGTTGACCAGGAACCCCAACACGATGAACGCCTGATCCCGGTGGATTCGCCGCTGACGTTTGCGTACCGCCAACTGGTCACCCACCGCTTCAGCTCAGTCGCGCTGGCCGTGGCTGTGGGAGTGTTCGGGGCGGCCGTCGGTGCCCTGATCGCCTTGCTCATTGACATCCCGCGCGCAGCTGGAGCCAGTGCCCTCAGCGGTCTCGCCTCAGCTACCGTAGCCCTGCCGAGCGTCATCCTGGCAGTCTGCGGAGTGCTCGTGGGCCTCGTACTGACCTTGGTCACGGGTCGGTTCGAACTCCAGGCCAGGCGGGAGCAGCTCGGCACTCTCCGGGCCATGGGCTGGAACCCGGACATGCTGGGGCAGGTCCGGTTCTTCGAAAATGCCTTGGTCGGAGCAGTGGCCCTGATCCTGGGCGTCGTGGGGGCGCTGGGCCTGGGCCTGTTGCTCGCTCCTTATGCCGCACTTTGGGCCGCTTTGGCCGGAGTGGTGGCCGTAATTTGCTGGATTCCCATTGCAACGAAAGTGGTCAAATGACTGACAATCTCGAACCCGATCTGACCGCGACCACGGAATCCACCGACGAGTCGTTCCAGACCCGGGCCAATACCATAGTGCGGGCGGCGGACCACGGTATGCCCCTGCAGTTGAGCAACATCACCATCCGCTACGGCGGCGACAAAGGTGGCGCGGAGCCGGTCACCGTCGTCGAGGACTTCAACCTGAGCCTGCACGCCGGTGAGATGCACTGCGTCGCCGGGCGAAGCGGCTCAGGCAAGACCAGCATCCTGACAGTGGGAGCGGGACTGACGCTTCCGACGTCGGGCCGTGTCCTCTGGGAGGGCGACTCCCTCGAGAAGATGGGCGACGACGAAATCGCCGACCGCCGCCGCGCCCTGATCGGGTACGTGGACCAGGGCGGCGCCTTGATCGACGGCATGAGCGCTTTGGAGAATGTGCTGTTGCCGGCCGTTCCCGACGGCGAAGTGGAGCAGCGCACCGAAATGGCCAAGGACCTGCTGGACCTGGTGGGGCTGGGCCGGCGCATGCGCCACCGTCCGGCGCAGCTGTCCGGCGGTGAGCGCCAGCGTGTCGCGATCGCCCGGGCCCTGATCCTGGGCACCCGTGTCCTGGTAGTGGACGAGCCAACGGCCAGCCTGGACCGCACTTCGGCAAACCGCATCATCAGCATCCTGAAGGACACCACCAGCGACGGCATCGCCGTGCTCGTGGCGTCGCACGACCACGAGCTTGTCAGGCTCAGCGATACGCTGACTGAATTGAACTAGTAGCCGATGCTTCCGGACCGGCCGTCACATGCGGCCGGTCCGGTCTTTCCATCTCCAAGAGAAGGTAACTTCGTAGAGTGACGTCTCCAGATAAACCCCCGTTCTACATCACCACCGCCATTACGTACCCGAACGGCGAGCCGCATATCGGGCATGCCTACGAGTACATCGCCACCGACGCGATGGCCCGGTTCAAGCGCCTCGACGGCTATGACGTGATGTTCCTGACCGGTACGGACGAGCACGGCATGAAGATTGCCCAGGCCGCGGAGAAGGAAGGCATCACGCCCAAGGAACTGGTGGACCGGAATGCCCAAATCTACAAGGCAGCCCACGCTGCCCTGGGCATCTCCTACGACCGCTTCATCCGCACCACGGACGCCGATCACTACGCCGCTTCCCAGGCCATCTGGAAGAAGATGGAAGCCAAGGGGGACATTTACCTGTCGAAGTACGAGGGCTGGTACTCGGTCCGCGACGAGGCTTATTACACCGAGGACGAGACCGTACTGAAGGACGACGGCGTCCGCTACTCGCGCGGTACCGACACCGAAGTGACCTGGACCGCCGAGGAGAGCTACTTCTTCCGCTTGTCCTCCTACCAGGACAGGTTGTTGGCCTTGTACGAGGAGCAGCCGGAATTCGGCGCGCCCCAGTACCGCTTCAACGAGGTCATCAGTTTCGTCAAGCAGGGGCTGCAGGACTTGTCCATCAGCCGGACGACATTCGATTGGGGTGTCCCGGTGCCGGGGAACGACAAGCACGTCATGTACGTGTGGGTTGATGCCCTGACGAATTACCTGACGGGGATCGGCTACCCGGATGCCGAATCGGAGGCGTTCCGTAAGTTCTGGCCTGCGGACGTCCATGTCATCGGCAAGGACATCTCACGGTTCCATGCGATCTTCTGGCCCGCCTTCCTGATGAGCGCCGGCCTGGAACTGCCGAAGCGCGTCATGATCCATGGCTTCCTGACCAACAATGGCGTCAAGATGTCCAAGTCCCTCGGCAACGTGGTGGCCCCTAAGGACTTCGTGGAGCAGTACGGCCTGGACCAGGTGCGCTTCTTCTTCCTCCGCGAAGTGCCCTTCGGTGCCGACGGCAGCTACAACCACGAGGCGATCGTGGGCCGCATGAACGCAGACCTCGCCAACAACTTCGGCAACCTGGCACAGCGTTCGCTGTCCATGGTGGCGAAGAACTGCGAAGGCAAGGTTCCGGTTCCGGGCGATTTCTCGGCGGAGGACACCGCGCTGCTGGCCCAGGCCGGCGGACTGCTGGACGTGGCCCGCGCCGCTTTCGAGAAGCAGGAATTCAGCCGTGCCCTCGAGGCAATCTGGGCTGTGCTGGGCGACACCAACGCGTACTTCGCCGAGCAGGCCCCGTGGGTGCTGCGCAAGACCGACGTCGAGCGCATGAACACCGTCCTGTACGTCACCCTGGAGGTTGTCCGCATCGTGGCGATCCTCGCCCAGCCGGTGATGCCGACGTCGGCGGCCAAGCTGCTTGAGGTCCTGGGACAGCTGGAAGGGGAGGCCCGCCAGTTCGCGGCCATCGCGACGCCGATCGTCCCCGGCACGGAACTCCCGGCCCCGGCCCCGGTTTTCCCGCGTTACGAGGAGCCCACCGAGTCCTAGACGCCCGCTCACATACGCGGCCTTTTAGGCGAACGCCCGCTCACTCATACGGTGCGTGACGCAAACGCTCTTTCGGATCTGTTCCGTCAGCAAGGCAGATCTGAGCGAGCGTTTGTCTTTTTTCACTCATATGTGAGCGGGGATCGACGGAAAGTGCCATATATGTGAGCGAGCGTCGGTGGGGACTCGCACGCTCAAATGCTGAGACGATTTTGACCAACATGTGGATGGGTTGGCAGTCTGAAAACATGAGCGCAACGCAACCCGCCGCAACGATCAACCTGGCTGTCATTCCCGGCGACGGCATTGGCCCCGAAGTTATTGCCGAAGCCCTCAAGGTCCTGGAAAAAGTTGTCGCCGAAGAAGGCGTCACCTTGGAACAGACTGAATACAAGCTCGGAGCCCAGCACTGGCTTGAAACCGGCGAAACGCTCCCGGATGAGGTCCTGGCCGATCTGCGCACCCGCGATGCCATCCTCTTCGGCGCTGTCGGTGCGGCCCCGGGGGACACCCGCATTCCTTCCGGGATCATTGAACGCGAGATGCTGCTCAAGCTCCGCTTCAGCCTGGACCACTTTGTGAACCTGCGCCCCTCGCGGCTCTATGGCACGGTGGGCAGCCCGCTGGCCAACCCTGGCAACATCGATTTCATCGTGGTCCGCGAAGGCACCGAGGGTCCGTACGTCGGCAACGGCGGTACGTTGCGCGGTGGCACCCCCCATGAGGTTGCCACCGAAGTGTCGCTCAACACGGCCCGCGGCGTCGAGCGCGTCGTCCGGGACGCCTTCCGCCGCGCCAGCGAGCGTCCCCGCAAGCACGTCACCCTCGTGCACAAGCACAACGTCCTGGTCTTCGCAGGCCACTTGTGGAAGCGCACCGTCGAGGCCGTGGCCAAGGAATTCCCCGAGGTCACCCACGACTACCTGCACATCGACGCCGCGACGATCTTCATGGTGACCGACCCTTCCCGCTTTGACGTGATCGTCACTGACAACCTCTTCGGAGACATCATCACAGACCTTGCAGCGGCCATCACCGGCGGCATCGGTCTGGCAGCCTCGGGCAATATCAACATGGACCGCACCGCGCCCTCCATGTTCGAACCCGTCCACGGCTCCGCCCCGGATATCGCCGGACAGCAAAAAGCGGATCCGACCGCCGCCATCTTGTCCGCGGCCTTGTTGCTGGACCACCTCGGCTACACGACCGCCGCCCGCAGGATCGAGGCCGCCGTCGTCGCTGACATCGAAAGCCGCAATGGCGAAAGCCGCAGTACCGCGGCCATCGGCGACGCCATCGCCGCCGCACTTTAGGGTCTGTACCCGGGCGTAAGCTTTACTTGAATTATTTACCTGCTGCCGTGGTCCGTCGCTGAACCATATCCTCCAAGAGATGGTTCGCTCTGCCTGGTAGCCGACTGGAGGAAACATGACTCAGACTGCCCACGGCGTCGAATTCAGCCAGCAGCTCTCGGAGACCCCGAAGTCTGCTGAGGAGCGTGCAGCTATCCTGGCAAACCCGGGATTTGGCGACTACTTCACCGACAACACAGCCATTGTCGACTACAGCGTCGACACCGAGGGCAAGGGCGGCTGGCACAGTGCCCGTGTCGAGGCCTACGGACCGATTTCCCTGGATCCTTCGGCGGCAGTGCTGCACTACGGCCAGGAGATCTTCGAAGGACTCAAGGCATACCGCCACGCTGACGGCTCAGTGTGGACGTTCCGTCCCGAGGCCAACGCCGCGCGCCTGAACAAGTCGGCCCGCCGCTTGGCCCTCCCGGAACTGCCCGAGGAATACTTCCTTGGCGCCATCCGCGAACTCGTGCAAGCGGACAAGGAATGGGTTCCGTCCGGCGACGGCGAGGCCCTGTACTTGCGCCCGTTCATGATCGCGACGGAAGCGTTCCTGGGTGTCCGCGCTGCCCGCGAGGTCTCCTTCCGGGTCATCGCTTCTCCGGCCGGCAACTACTTCGGCGGCGAGCTCAAGCCGGTATCCATCTGGATCTCCCGTGAATACGCGCGTGCCGGCCGTGGCGGAACCGGTGCAGCCAAGTGTGGTGGAAACTACGCCGCATCGCTGATTGCCCAGATGGAAGCCGAGGAGAACGGCTGCAAGCAGGTCCTCTTCCTGGACCACTTCAACGACGACGCCGTCGAGGAACTCGGGGGCATGAACGTCTTCTTCGTCATGAAGGACGGCTCACTCGTCACCCCGGCACTCACCGGAACCATCCTCGAAGGCGTGACCCGTTCTTCCGTCATCCAGGTGGCGAAGGACATGGGCCGCGAGGTTTCCGAGCGCAAGATCACCCTCGCTGAATGGCGCGACGGCGTGGCCTCCGGCGAAATCGCCGAGGTCTTCGCTTGCGGAACCGCGGCCGTCATCACGCCCATCGGCGTGCTCAAGGACAAGACCGAGTTCATCGGCTCCGAGGATGCCAAGGCAGGCGAAACCACCATGGCCATCCGCCAACAGTTGCTCGGCATCCAGACCGGAACGGTCGAGGACAAGCACGGCTGGCTCACCCGCCTGGCCTAAGGTTCAATAGAGCGCCCGACGGCGGCTTCCCACTTTGGTGGGCGGGTCGCCGTCGACGTTTAACCGGCGAACGGGGTGCTCCCGGGGCTGGCTTGCTGGATCCTCGGTCCGATGAGCGCTTCCATTTTGGCCTGCAGATACTGCTGGCCGGCCGCGGACGGGTGATCGCCGTCGGGACCAATGAGGTCCGAGGCATCGTCCATGATCCAGCCGAGGTCGATCGGATCGATGAAATCGGCCCCGGCTTTCAGGGCAGCGGCTTTGTCCTGGTCGCGGATGTCGAGCCTTTCCGCCTCGGGTGTGCGCGTATACGACGGCGGCCCTATCACCAGGATGTCGGCTTGCGGAGCTCGGGCCTTGACTGAGGCGAACGCCCGTGCGGCCGCAGCCTCGGTTTCTCCGGGGGAGGTGCCCATGTCATTTTCGGACCCAAAGAACAGCACCAAGCGGGTCTCGTCGGTTACCGCTGTGTCCACTTGGGAACCGAAGGTCGATCCGTCCTCGCCGACACTGACATAGCCGCTGCCGTCATGCGCGGCGTTGAAGATGGTCGCTTGGAACTGTTGAAAGCCGGGATCGTTCTCCACTAGATGAGGCCAGGCATCGTCAGGGGAGGTGCCGTGACCTGTGCTGAGGGAGTCTCCGATGATCACCACGGTGGACTGGCCCACGGCGGATCGGGGTCCAGTGTCGGAGGAACAAGCGCTGAGGACTGCGAAGACGGAGAGGCAGACGGCGGCGATCGCCATCGTCATCAAGAGAGGTTTTCTTCGTCGGGTTTGACTCCGCATTCGACTCCTCCTCCGCAACTGTCCACATGTATCCGTCCCAGTTCCTTGGCACCATGCTACGTCGTGTGCCGTTCCTGCCTCTTGGAACCGGGTTTCCCGTTGCCGGGCCCGGCTCGTTGGCGTGTGCCAAGATGGAGAAGTGAATCCGGTCAATGACGCCACTTTCCAGAACAGCAGTCCCCTCACCCGATCGTTGCTCGCTCCCAATCCGGGTCCGATGAGCCTCGACGGCACCAACTCGTACGTCATTGCCGCGCCGGACGCTCCCGGAGTCGTCGTCGTCGATCCCGGGCCGCTCGACGAATCGCACCTCGCGGCCCTGGCCGCCGCGGGATCCGTGGAGCTCGTTCTCATCACCCATCGCCACAAGGACCATACCGAGGCCTCTGCGCGCTTCCACGAAATCACCGGCGCACCTGTCCGCGCGGCGGATCCGGCGCACTGCCACGGAGGCGAACCGTTGCGGGGTGGCGAGGTCATCGAGGCTGCAGGTGTTGAGATCCGCGTGCTTGCCACGCCGGGCCATACTTCGGATTCAGTCTGCTTCCACCTTCCCGGCGACGGACCCGACGGCTCCGTGCTGACGGGCGACACCATCCTGGGACGCGGAACCACGGTCCTGGACTATCCCGATGGACGGCTGGGGGATTACCTCCCCAGCCTCGACACACTCGAAAGCCTCGGCCCCGCAACACTGTTGCCCGCTCACGGTCCCGTGCTGCCGGCCGTCGACGTCGTATGCCGCGAGTACCGGGCCCACAGGGAGATGCGGCTGGACCAGATCCGCGAAACACTCGCGCGGCTCGGGCCCCAAGCCGGGGTCCAGGCCGTCACCGACGCGGTGTATCCCGACGTCGATCCTTCCGTGCGGTGGGCCGCTGAAACTTCGGTGGCGGCGCAATTGGACTATCTGCGAGGCTAGCGGACGTCCACCACAGTGCGCGCGTGGTGGCCGCCGGCGGACGGTACGCTAGAAACCATGCGTATCGCCCGGTTTGTTGTTGATTCTGATCCCGTCTACGGCGTCGTCGAAGGTGAGCCCGGCAGTGAAGTCATCACTGTCATCCATGGCGACCCCTTCTTCAACGGCGTTGAGCGGACCTCGGTCCGCCACAAGCTGGAGGACGTGCGCCTGCTGGCACCGATCATTCCGCGCAGCAAGGTCATCGGCGTCGGACGGAACTTCGCCGAGCACGCCCGGGAACTCGGTAACGAAGTTCCGCAGCACCCCTTGTTGTTCCTGAAGCCGAATACCGCCGTCGTTGGCCCCAACGATCCGATCGTGTTGCCTGAGTTCTCGGAGGAAGTCTCCTTTGAGGCTGAACTCTGCGTTGTCATTGGCCGCATCTGCAAGGATGTGCCCGAAGATCGCGTGGACGATGTCATTTTCGGTTACACGTGCGGAAACGACCTCACGGCCCGCGACGTACAGAAAACGGACCTGCAGTGGGCGCGTGCCAAGGGCTTTGATACCTCCGCGCCGCTCGGCCCGTGGATCGAGACGGAACTCGACCCCGAGGACCTGGCGATCAAGGGGTGGCTCAATGGTGAGCTCCGCCAGGACGGCAGCACGAACCAGATGATTCGCAGCGTTCGGGAGCTGGTGTCCATCGTTTCGCAGGCTTTCACCCTGCTTCCGGGTGATGTCATCATGACCGGGACTCCGGCCGGCGTCGGCCTGGTCCAGGAGGGCGACCGCTATGAGATCGAGATCGAAGGCATCGGCCGCTTGTCCAACCCGGTAGTCCGCCGGTAGAGGTTTGGCGGTCCGCCCCGTCAACCGCTTTGCACCCACGGGCGCTGGGCTTTCCGTCCGGCGGCACGGGGTAAAGTTGGAACCATTATGACTACTGTTGCTGCGTCGAACTCTGCCGCCATTCCTGCCGTGAACGCTGAAACCCCGGTCCGCGTCCGGTTCTGCCCCTCACCCACGGGAACTCCGCACGTTGGGTTGATCCGTACGGCCCTCTTCAACTGGGCCTACGCACGGCACACCGGTGGCAAACTGGTTTTCCGGATCGAGGACACGGACTCGGCCCGCGACAGCGAGGAGAGCTACCACCAACTGCTTGACGCGTTGAAGTGGCTCGGCATCGACTGGGACGAGGGCGTCGAGGTTGGCGGCCCGCACGAACCGTACCGCCAGTCGCAGCGCAGCGACATGTACCAGGACGTCATCGCCAAGCTCAAAGCCGGCGGTCACATCTATGAGTCGTACTCCACTCCCGAGGAGATCGAAGCACGGCACCGGGCTGCGGGCCGGGATCCGAAGCTCGGGTACGACGGCTTTGACCGCCACGTCACCGAGGAACAGCTCGCCCAGTACAAGGCCGAGGGCCGCAATGCCGTGTTGCGCCTGCGCATGCCGGACGAAGACCTGACCTTCAACGACCTTGTGCGCGGGGAGATCACGTTCAAGGCCGGATCCGTGCCCGACTTCGCCGTGGTGCGCGCCAACGGCGCCCCGCTGTACACACTCGTGAACCCCGTTGACGACGCACTCATGGGCATCACGCACGTCCTCCGCGGCGAAGACCTGCTCAGCTCCACTCCGCGGCAGATCGCCCTCTACCGGGCCCTCTACGCCATTGGTGTGGCCGAGTACATGCCCGAGTTCGGCCACCTTCCCTACGTCATGGGCCAGGGCAACAAGAAGCTTTCCAAGCGCGATCCGGAATCCAGCCTCTTCCTGCACCGTGAACGTGGCTTCATCCGCGAAGGACTGCTCAACTACTTGTCCCTCCTGGGCTGGTCCCTGAGCGCCGACGAGGATATCTTCACCGTGGAGCAGCTCGTGGCCAACTTCGACATCCACGACGTCCTGGGCAACCCGGCGCGCTTCGATATCAAGAAGGCCGAAGCCATCAACGGAACGCACGTGCGCATGCTCACTCCGGAGGACTTCCGTCAGCGGCTCGTGCCGTACCTGCGTGCCGCAGGCTTCGTGGGGGAGATCCTGACTCCGCGCCAGGAAGAGATTCTTGCCGAGTCCGCGCCGCTGATCCAGGAGCGGATCACCCTGTTGGGCGAGGCTCCCGAGATGCTTGCCTTCCTGTTCAAGAACGACGACGCGATCGACGTCGCCGACGACGCCCGCAAGGGACTCCCCGAGAACCTGGGCGAGGTGCTGGACGCCGCGTTGGCTGCGCTCGAACCCCTCGCCGACTGGACAGCAGAAAGCATCCAGGCAGCACTCAAGCAAGCCTTGGTGGAGGATCTTGGGATCAAGCCGCGCCTCGCGTTCGGCCCCGTGCGCACGGCAATCTCCGGCCGCCGCATCTCGCCGCCGCTGTTCGAATCGATGGTCATCCTGGGCAAGGATTCCTCGCTCACCCGCCTGCGCGCGTTCCGCGGCTAGTTCAGGCACTCCGTGATCAGCGCACTTCATGAGTCATTCGGCACGGTCCGGGGTGTCCTGTTCGACATCGACGACACCTTGGTGGACCTTGAGTACGCCATGACCACGGCCCTGCGTGACGTGAGCGAGCACCTCCTGCCCGGCCTGGACCAGGCCGGGTGGGAGAAGTTCGGACGGATCTTCACGCACGAAACCACGCACTTCTATGACCGGTACCTCGCCGGCGAGTTGACGTTCAACGAGCAGCGCCTTCTGCGTGGCCGTGCGGCCCTGGGGCATTTCGGAGTGGAACTCGGCGGCGAGGACTCCCATACGTGGCTCAATGACTATTCCCGCCTGCAGCCCAGTTATGTCAGGGCCTTCAGTGATGTCCTGCCCGTCCTCGACGCCCTCGACGCCGCGGGCATCCCCTACGGCGCCGTGAGCAACAACGTCCACGACTACCAGCGGGTCAAGCTCGATAGCGCGGGGCTTGCCCGGGTCTCGGTCCTTGTCGGAACGGACACCGTAGGCGTGCCCAAGCCGGACCCCGCCATTTACCTGGAAGGGGTCCGGCGCTTGGGCACCAACCCGGCTGAGACCCTTTTTGTGGGCGACAACCGCCTTCTCGACGCCGAAGGCGCCACTGCCGCCGGATTGCTGGGCATCTGGTTGAACCGCACAGGTGAGCTCGCCTCCGACTTTTCCGGCCGGGAAATAGACGCCTTGACGCGACTGCTCGCCTGAGGCTTCTGCAGCTACGCGCCCAGCCGGAACTTCCGCAGGAAAACGAACGTTCCGACGGAACCCGCCCCCAGGACGCCCACAAGTCCGAGCGCCGTGCCGGTATCCGACTTTTCGGCCATGCTCGACGGCGATACCGCCGCAGCTCCCTGATGCAGTTCCGCTGTGCCCGCCGCGATTCGCGCATTTCCGTCCGCGAGTTTTTCGGCACCGGTGGACAACTGGGCTGAGCCCGCGGCCAGTTTGGCATTTCCATCGGACAACTTGGAGGCGCCCGCCGCCAATGCGGTGGAACCGTCCAGGAGACCGGGGGAGGAGGGATCTGCGGGGCTGCCCTTGATGCCCGTCATCAACGAGTCCGTGCCTGCAGCCAAGCGGGATGTTCCGTCCGTCATGCTGGCCGTGGCCTTGAGGAGTCCCGGGTGCTCAGGGTCGCCAGGTACGCCGTCCATGCCCACGCGGATCTTTGCGGTTCCATCGGCGAGCATTTGGGTTCCTAGAACCACGCCCGGGGACGCGGGATCCTGGCTGTTGAGCTTCTGGGCGAGCGTGGCGAAACCGGCCGTCAGCTTGCCGGTCCCTGCCGCGAGCTTCCCGGTGCCGTCTGCGAGCCGTCCGGTGCCGTCGTGCAGTTGCGCCGCCCCAGCCGAAAGCTGGCCCGCTCCGGCCTGCAATTGCGAGGCTCCGGCATCGAGGCGATGCGCGCCGTCGTTGAGCGCGTTGATCTGTGCCTTCAGCGTTGCCAGCGGCACTACGCCCTGGATGCCGTTGGCGGCGTCCGCGAGCTGCTGGAGCCCTTGGGCCAATGCGGCGGAACCCGTTCCCTTGGTGGGATCGTCTCCGGCGCCCGGGTAACCTTTGAGCTGGTCGGTGCCCGCCGCGAGCCTGGAAGCGCCCGCGTCGAGTTGGCCAGCACCGGCGTTGAGCTGGGCGGCTCCGTTGTTGAGCTGGTTCGCGCCGGTGTTTAGTTGAGTGGCGCCGTCGCCGAGATTGTTTTCAGCGTTGCCACCCGGCGTCGGAGTCAACGCCGCGGAAAGCTGCACGGCACCGGCTGCGAGCTGCTGTGCGCCGTCGTCCACCTTGTAGACTCCCGGTGCAAGCTTGGCGTTGACGTCATTCTGGATCTTGACGGCCCCCGTGGCGAGTTTGTCGGCTCCATCCTTCAACTGCTGGGCTCCCGGAGCCAGCTTGGCCTGGATTCCGTTCTGGACTTTCGACGCGCCATCCGCCAGCTTGGCCGCACCTGTCCCGGCTTCCGCAGCTCCACCCGCGAGCCTTGCCGCGCCGTCCTTGAGCTGGCCGGCGCCGGCAGATGCCTGGCCAGCGCCGTCATTGAGCTGCGCCGACCCCGCCGCGATCTTCCCGATGACCAAGGTATAGAAGCCAAGGAGCGCGATGAGCAGGAGTGCGAGCACGGCAATAGCGATTATCTGGGCACGGCTTCGTGTTCTGGTGGCAATTGCAGGGTTCGGTGTCATGGGCAATTCCTCTCGATGACTTCCCGACAGCGGCGCTGCTGCCGGGCATCCCCCCATGTGACGCAGCTAACAGGCGATTCGGCCTGCAGCTGTGCCACGAAACAAGTGCGTGACGTAGGTTACCGATTGGTAACCTACCGAGAGTAAACCTATGGTGCCGTCGATTGCAAGGGTTTTTCGATGCCAGCATCCACATCGGCGGATCGCTGAGGTGTGCACCAAGCTGGACGCGGGCGCGTGTTCTCGATTTGTGTGCATCGAAAGTCTCGGGTAAAGTAATTACTCGTGCTGAGGGGCGCGGAGCGAAGGTTTACGCCTTCGAATCCGGCCTAAAAGCACCAATGGGATATGGTGTAATTGGCAACACTACGGTTTCTGGTACCGTCATTCTAGGTTCGAGTCCTGGTATCCCAGCTCCGAATGATCCACACATTAGTGCAGGAATTCGGGCTTTCGAAACGGTTCGCCGATTTGAAACAAAGTTGAATGTATGAAACAATCATTTAGCTTGAATGCCGGAAACGGCGTTCAAAATGCGGTAATTAGAAGTGCAAATAGGTCAATAAAGTGCAAGGCCCCATCGTATAGCGGCCTAGTACGCTGCCCTCTCACGGCGGTAACGCGGGTTCGAATCCCGCTGGGGTCACAAATCGAATCCCCCGGAACCAACAGGTTCCGGGGGATTTTTTTGCCTCAAGCAAGACCCCCAGAATCCTCGTGCGCCGTACCTTTCTCCCCTTGTTTGCGGCGCGAAAGCCCGGGAATGACGCGACTCGCCGCGTCGGAAGCGCTTTCCTATTTCAAAACAGGGGAGAACGGTGCTCGTGGCAGCTCATTCTTACTTCTGCAGGGCCTTTGCGGCGTCCCTGACCTTGATGAGCGTGCGCAGGTTCCGGGTGGTGGTGCTCGCCTTGTAGCGGGCCTTTGCGGAGAGCTTGCTGAAGGGGCTGTCCAGGGTCCCTCCCGCCGGGGCAAGCCAAGCCGAGGCCTCGGGACCCAGCCGGACTTGATCGACGCCGCCCTCCCCGGCGGCGCCGAGGGCTGTGCCGGCGTCGAATAGTTCGTCCAACATTGCCGCGTCCGAGGCGAGGGTGATGTAGCTGTGCGTCGTTTTATCGTCGGCCGGATAGGGGCAGGCTTCCACCAGTTCGGCAACTCGTTCGGCGGTCAGGACCACTACCCAGGCGTCATAACCAAATGCTTCCCTCAAGCACTTTTCAAACTCATCCTTGACTGCGGAGGCGTCGAGCTCGCTCTGGAGCACCACGTTGCCACTGGCCAGCAGGGTCTTGACATCGGCGAAAGGGTACGCCTTGAGGGCTGCTTTGAGGTCGGCCATCTTGATGTTGATCCCGCCCACGTTGATTCCACGCAGGAACACGGCAAAGCTGTTCATGCGCCTACCCTACCTGCGCCCGTCTGCAGGGAGGTGCCGACGGCAAAAACGGCAAGCGCCTAGTCGTTGTTCTTACGCAGGGCTTCAGTCAATACCCGGGCGGCGTTGCAGACGACTTCGGCATGCAGACGTCCCGGCTGGCGGGTCAGGCGCTCGATGGGGCCGGAGATGGACACCGCGGCAATGACGCGGCCGGAAGGGCCGCGCACGGGTGCGGAGACCGAGGCGACTCCAGGCTCGCGTTCGCCGAGGCTCTGGGCCCAGCCCCGGCGTCGTACTCCTGCCAGGACGGTCGGCGTGAACCGGGCGTTCTGAAGTCCGTCCAGGAGGCGGTCGTGGTCTTCCCACGCCAGCAGGATCTGGGCGGCGGAGCCGGCCTTCATGGAGAGTTGGGTGCCCACGGGAATAGTGTCTCGCAGGCCGATGGGACGTTCGGCAGAGGCAACGCAGACGCGCCAGTCGCCCTGACGTCGGAAGATTTGGGCGCTCTCTCCCGTGGCGTCGCGCAACTGGATCAAGACCGGGCCCGCAGAAGCGATGAGCCGGTCTTCGCCGGCCGCCGAAGCAAGCTCAACAAGGCGGCTGCCGAGGACAAAGCGGCCTTGGATATCACGGCTCACGAGGCGGTGGTGGACGAGCGCCAGCGCGAGCCGGTGCACCGTGGGGCGGGCCAGCCCGGTTGCTGCCACAAGTTGAGCCAAGGTGGTTGGCCCCGCCTCAAGTGCGTCGAGCACTTGGGCCGCTTTATCGATGACGCCGACTCCACTAGAATTGTCCATGTAATGATATTGCCGTCTCAATATCTGAGATGCAAGTTGTTTCACTGGCGCAGTTTGGATCACTGATGTTCAGTGGAAGTAGTCAAGCCAACCGCAGTGAAGGGAGCAGGCCGTGGGAAAGACACTGGCCGAGAAAGTTTGGGATGCGCACGTGGTGCGCAAGGGCGAAGGCGAAGGAGCCAACGCCCAGCCCGATCTTCTGTTCATCGACCTGCACCTCGTGCATGAGGTGACCTCCCCGCAGGCCTTCGAGGGCTTGCGGCTGGCCGGACGCCCCTTGCGCCGCCCCGACCTCACCATCGCCACGGAAGACCACAACACGCCGACCCTGGACATAGACAAGCCGATCGCCGATCTGACCAGCCGCACGCAGATCCAGACTTTGCGCAACAACTGCAAGGAGTTCGGAGTCCGCCTGCACTCGCTCGGCGACGCCGAACAAGGCATTGTGCACGTCGTCGGCCCGCAGCTGGGCCTCACCCAGCCCGGCATGACGGTAGTCTGCGGCGATTCGCACACCTCGACCCACGGCGCCTTCGGAGCGCTCGCCATGGGTATCGGCACCTCGGAGGTGGAACACGTCATGGCCACCCAGACGCTGTCCCTCAAGCCGTTCAAGACCATGGCCATCAACGTTGAAGGCACCCTGCGCCCGGGCGTTTCGGCGAAGGACATCATCCTGGCCGTCATCGCCAAGATCGGTACCGGCGGCGGCCAGGGCTACGTCCTGGAATACCGTGGATCGGCCATCCGGGCGCTCTCCATGGATGCCCGCATGACCATCTGCAACATGTCTATCGAAGCCGGTGCCCGCGCCGGCCTGGTGGCTCCGGACCAGACGACCTACGACTACATGTACTGCCGCCCGCACGCCCCGCAGGGGGAGGAGTGGGATGCCGCCGTCGAATACTGGAACACGCTGCACACCGACGACGACGCTGCTTTCGACGTCGAGGTGGATCTCGACGCCGATACCTTGGAGCCGTTCGTGACCTGGGGGACCAACCCGGGCCAGGGCATTTCGCTCAACGAGGCGGTACCGTTCCCCGAAGACTTCGGTGACGAGAATGCCAAACTGGCGGCCGAGCGCGCGCTGCAGTACATGGGCCTCGAAGCCGGCACGCCCATGAAGGACATTCGGGTGGACACTGTCTTCCTCGGATCCTGCACCAACTCCCGCATCGAGGATCTCCGTGCCGCCGCCGATGTCATCCGCGGGCGGGAAAAGGACCCGAAGGTCCGGATGCTCGTGGTTCCCGGCTCGGCACGCGTCCGACTTGAGGCCGAAGCAGAAGGCCTGGACAAGGTGTTCAAGGAATTCGGCGCTGAATGGCGCTTTGCCGGCTGCTCCATGTGCCTGGGCATGAATCCGGACCAGCTGGAACCGGGGGAGCGCTGCGCATCCACCTCGAACCGCAACTTCGAAGGACGCCAGGGCAAGGGCGGCCGCACCCACTTGGTTTCGCCGGTCGTCGCCGCAGCCACCGCAGTACGCGGAACGCTGAGCTCGCCTTCGGACCTGGAGCCCGCCTCTGTTTCCGCATCCACCACCACCGACGCCGCCTAGGAGGGCCCCATGGAAAAGTTCACCACCCACACCGGCATCGGTGTCCCGCTGCGCCAGAGCAATGTGGACACGGACCAGATCATTCCAGCGGTCTACCTGAAGCGGATTACCCGTACGGGTTTCGAAGACGCGCTGTTCTCAGCATGGCGCAAGGACCCGTCCTTCATCCTGAACCAGGAACCGTTCAACGCCGGCTCCGTGCTTGTGGCTGGACCCGATTTCGGTACCGGCTCATCCCGCGAGCACGCAGTCTGGGCACTGAAGGACTACGGGTTCAAAGCCGTGCTGTCCTCGCGGTTCGCGGATATTTTCCGCGGCAACTCGGGAAAGCAAGGCCTCCTGGCGGCGGAGCTCGCCCAGGACGACATCGAGCTCATCTGGAAGGTCCTCGAAAACGCGCCCGGCACCGAAGTCAAGGTGGACCTCGTGTCCAAGACCGCTGTGTGCGGAAACGTCGTGGCACCCTTCGAGATCGATGACTACACCCGGTGGCGCCTCCTGGAAGGGCTGGATGACATCGGACTGACGCTCCAGCACGAGGAAGACATCACGGCCTACGAGGCCACGAGGCCTTCGTTCAAGCCCAAAACCCTGCCGGCGCGAATCCAGTAGATCAGCCGAAGAGGACCGGAGGCTGCCTGACTAGCTTTTGCACCTTGAAAGGACCGGTGCACCCGAATGAACGGGTGCGCCGGTCCTTTTCGTGTGCGTGGCACGTTGTGTTCATGGCCCGATCCCGGCGTTGCGCAGCTTCAACAAGAGTTCGGCACCGTCTTTCGCTTCTGGCCACATCCAGCGGACTACGGTCAAGCCCGTTGCCCTCAGGCGGTCCTCCCGGATCTTTTCGGCCTTCAGCACGTCTTCCGGGCTGCGTCCGGCCAGAAACTCGCCCAGCCATCGAATTCGCCCACGACGCCGTGTTCCGGCCAGTGCACCAGTTAAAGACCAAGGCACCCGAACTACCGGGTGCGCCCGTCTTTTCGGGGTGCGGAGTTGTTTCCGGCGCGCGCTCGCGGCACCACCGGCACCAGCAAACCCGCCTTCGCCACGCCCCTCCATTTCGAATCGCTAACGTCAGCTTTTATGCTTAGCTGGAGCCTTCGTAAGTGTGGGGGCATCAACTCGTGAGGAAACCGGTATAGATGAGTAGTGTTCTGACAATCCGCGGCGGCGTCCCGTTGACCGGCCGCGTCACCGTCAGAGGTGCCAAGAACCTTGTTCCCAAGGCCATGGTGGCTTCCCTCCTCGGCAACGAGCCCTCGGTGCTGCGGAACGTCCCGGAAATCAAGGACGTGGAGGTAGTCACCAGCCTGTTGCAGCTCCACGGCGTGACTGTTCAGAAGGATCCCGTCACCGGTGATCTCACCCTGGATCCCAAGAATGCGAAGACCGCGTCCAGCACCGCGATCGACGCCCACGCCGGGGACTCCCGTATCCCGATCCTGCTGTGCGGTCCGTTGATCCACGCCATCGGCGAAGCGTTCATTCCCGATCTCGGCGGTTGCAAGATCGGCGACCGGCCGATCGATTACCACTTGAACGTGCTCCGCCAGTTTGGCGCCGTCGTCGAAAAGCGCCCGGGCGGCATCCACATCTCCGCTCCCAAGGGACTCCACGGCGCCAAGATCTCGCTCCCGTACCCGTCGGTGGGAGCCACGGAACAAGTCCTTCTGAGTGCCACGCGCGCAGAGGGCATCACCGAACTGAGCGGTGCCGCTACCGAACCGGAAATCATCGACCTCATCGCCGTGCTGCAGAAGATGGGTGCCATCATCAGCGTCCAGACCGATCGCACCATCCGGATCGAGGGTGTTCGGGATCTGGGTGGCTACGACCACCGCGCATTGGCGGACCGCAATGAATCGGCGTCGTGGGCTTCCGCTGCCCTGGTGACCCGCGGAGACATCTTCGTGGAGGGTGCTTCCCAGAGGGACATGATGACCTTCCTCAATACCTACCGCAAGGTGGGCGGCGGCATGGATATCCGCGAGGACGGCATCCGTTTCTACCATCCCGGCGGAAAGCTGAGCCCGCTCGTCCTTGAAACCGATGTGCACCCGGGCTTCATGACCGATTGGCAACAGCCACTGGTGGTCGCCTTGACCCAGGCAGAAGGCGTGTCGATTGTCCACGAAACCGTGTACGAAAACCGCTTCGGCTTCACCGACGCCCTGACTCGCATGGGTGCAACCATCCAGGTCCACCGCGAATGCCTTGGCAGCGTGCCATGCCGCTTCGGCCAGCGCAATTTCCTGCACTCCGCGGTCGTCTCAGGACCCACTCCGCTGAGGGGCACCGACATCGACATCCCCGATCTCCGTGGCGGATTCAGCCACCTTATTGCGGCGCTCGCCGCAACCGGCACGTCCAGGGTGACCGGGATCGACATCATCAACCGCGGCTACGAGCGCTTCACCGAAAAGCTCGCCGGGCTGGGCGCCGATTTCGACCTCACCGAATCCAAGTAACGGGGGACACCTTGAAGGAATCGGCCCAGAGCCGTGCCATGTTCGCTGTTCTTGCGGGAATTGCGCGACCGCTCATGAACATCCTCATGGCAAAGAAGTGGGAGGGGACCGAAAAGCTCCCCGCGGGTGGCTTCATCGCCGCTCCGAACCACTGCACCGAGATCGACCCCATTGTCGTGGGGCACATGCTCTACAACATGAAGCGTCCACCGCATTTCCTCGCGAAAGCGGGCCTCTTCAAGGCCCCCGTCCTGGGTAGCCTGTTGCGCGCCGCGAACCAGATTCCAGTGGAGCGCTCGACGGCGGGGGCGAACCGTTCGTTGCAAGCCGCCCAGGAAGTGGTGGATGCCGGCGGTGCCATCATCATCTACCCGGAGGGCACCCTGACGCGCGATCCGGATTTGTGGCCGATGAAGGGTCACACGGGAGCGGCGCGCCTGGCACTCCAGACCGGTGCTCCCGTGGTTCCCATCGCCCATTGGGGTGCCCAAGAGGTGTTCCCCCGGTACGCCAAGCGCCTGCATGTCTTCCCGCGGAAGACATCCCGCATCTTGGTCGGCGATCCGGTTGATCTCAGCGCGTTCCAGGGCCGGCCGTTGGACCGGGCCACCCTGGTTGAGGCTACGGACGTCATCATGGACGCCATCACGGAGCTCCTTGCAACCTTGCGCGGGGAAGAACCGCCCAAGGAACGCTGGGACCCGGCCGCCCACAACCAGTCGAAGCACGGTCGCTTCGAAGCGACTGAAGGAACCTCGGGCGCCGACGGCACGGACGGACAGAAGTGACCTCCGGGGAAGAACTCATAGGCGATAACGGTGTTGTCGCCGTGCTTGGCGCCGGATCCTGGGGTACAACGTTCGCGAAGGTCCTGGCGGATGCCGCAATTGCCACCGGCGCGGAGCGCAGTATCCGCATTTGGGGCCGGCGGGACGAAGTAGTTGCGCAAATCAATGCGGAGCACCGCAACGTCCAGTACTTGAAGGACATAGAGCTGCCTGATTCCATCACGGCCTCAACAGATGTGGCAGAGGTCCTCGCGGGTGCCGGAATCGTGATTTTGGCGGTGCCGGCGCAGTCGCTGCGGCTTCAACTGCGCAAATGGAAACCACTGGTTGCCCCTGGCGCCGTGGTCGTTTCCCTCATGAAGGGCCTTGAACTCGGTACGGATTCCCGCATGAGCCAGGTCATTTCCGAGGAACTCGAGATTCCGCAGGAGCGGGTGGCCGTTGTTTCGGGGCCCAACCTGGCGATGGAGATCGCTCGCCAGGAACCGACGGCTTCCGTCGTGGCCTGCAGCGACGAAGCTACGGCCGCATCGTTCGCGCTCTATTGCACCGCACCGTACTTCCGCCCTTACACGAGCAATGACGTGGTCGGCGTCGAAATCGGGGGGATCGTGAAGAACGTGATCGCCTTGGCCGTCGGTATCTGCGAAGGCAAGCAAATGGGCGACAACACCAAGGCCTCGGTGATCACGCGGGGTCTTGCGGAGACCTCCCGGCTGGCCCTTGCCTTGGGCGGCGAGGCCCGCACTATGGCGGGCCTTGCCGGGCTGGGGGACCTCGTGGCTACCTGCTCTTCGCCCCTGTCCCGGAACCACACGGCGGGACGATTGCTCGGCGAAGGTTTGACCCTGGACCAGGTCACCGAGCGTATGACGCAGACGGCGGAAGGCATTAAATCCGGGTACGCTGTCTACGAACTAGCCGGAAAACTCGGTGTCGACATGCCGATCACCGCGGCCGTGGTAGCCGTCCTCGAAGGCAAACTGTCCGTTGATGAACTTGGGCCCAGACTCCTGGCCCGCTCCCTGAAGTCCGAAGGCGATTACTGACTGTGACCGAAGAATCCCTGTCTGCCGGAACTGCCGCTCCTGCTGGAGCTGCCGAGTCCGCGAAGCCGGCCGAACACAGGCGGCCTCGCGTCGCCGTACTCTTTGGCGGCCGATCCAGCGAGCACGCCGTCAGTTGCGTGACGGCGGCCGGGGTCATGGGCGCTATCGACAAGAGCAAGTACGACGTCGTCCCCATCGGGATAGCCAAGTCGGGGCAGTGGGTGATCCCTTCCACTGACATCAGCCAGTGGTCGCTGAGCGCGTCGGCCCTGCCTGAGGTGCTGCCCTCCGGGAGGACCGTAACCCTCGCTGAGGTAGGTGGAGCCCACCAATTGATCGTCACGGCACCGAATGCGGTGCCTGAGGAACTGGGCTCCGTGGATGTCGTGTTTCCGCTCCTGCACGGCCCTTGGGGCGAGGATGGCACCATCCAGGGCCTCTTGGAGCTGTCCGACACCCGTTACGTGGGAGCCGGAGTCCTCGCATCCGCCGTCGGCATGGACAAGCATTTCATGAAGGTCGTTTTCGAAGCCGCCGGACTGACGGTGGGACCGTATGTCGCCGTCACTGACCGTGAATGGATCAACGACGCCGAAGCCGTGCGCAAGCGCGTGGACCGCCTCGGGTTCCCGGTTTTCGTGAAGCCCGCCCGCGCCGGATCCTCGATGGGAATTTCCAAAGTGGACTCTATGGATGAGCTGGACGCAGCCATTGAAGAAGCACGGCGGCACGACCTCAAGCTGGTGATCGAGGCCGGCATTGTCGGCCGTGAGATCGAGTGCGCCGTCCTCGAAGGACGTGGCACGGCGGCTCCTCGGACCTCCATGCCGGGGGAAATCGCCGTCGCTCCCGGCGAACACGAATTCTACGACTTCAACGCCAAGTATGTGGAGGACGGCGCCGCGGCCCTTAGCTGCCCCGCCGATATTCCGGAGGAGGCCATTGCGCGCGTCCGCGAGCTTGCGGCGGCTGCGTTCGATGCTGTGGGTGCAGAAGGCCTGAGCCGCGTGGACTTCTTCTACACTCCGGACGGCGAACTCATCATCAACGAGATCAACACGATGCCCGGCTTCACACCGAAGAGCATGTATCCGCAAATGTGGGCGGCTTCCGGCCTGGGCTACGCCGAGTTGATCGACGAACTCATCTACCTGGCACTCAACCGGAAAACCGGCCTGCGCTGATAGTCGGCCCGGCTAATAACAGGCCTGCGCTAATAACCGGCAGGGCGGCGCCGGCTACTTGCCAGGAGCAGTCGTGGGCAGGTTCTGCAGCAGCTCCGGCTGGCCGACGCACTTGCGAACGGCCTTGATTTTCGCCGCGGCGGGTGCCAGATCGGCAAGGACCGTGGCGGAGCTGATCTTGTTCGGGTCCATGAGGATTTCAGTCGCGGGCTCGCGCCCGTACGTAGTCAGGGTCCATACCGGGTCGCCTTCCTTGATGACCCAGTCGACGTCGTTGACGGTGACGCAACGGTCCGTCGTGGGGCCGGGCACATTGACGCCGCAACGCAGAATCAATACAGACGGGTCGCCCCATGCCGCCGTGGCCTGGCTGTTGGTCTTCCGCAGGGCGGCGTCGCCGATGGTGTCCGGGAGCGACACCATCATGGGTGCGCAGGCAGCATTCGCGGCATCAGCCGCAGGCTTCACGTCGGCGACGGGAGAGCAGGCTGCAAGCGTAAGGATCGAAACCGCCGCGGCTGTCAAAGAACAGAGGGCGCGGACGTACACAGCGGCTTTCGTTTGTTGCATTGATCAAGCCTATCGCGGCTGCGGCAAACCGAGGATCGGGGCAGCGGACGCGAAGGGACAGCCCTTTGTTGTCGGCGGTTCGCGATAGCGTAGAGCTGTGTCCATAGAACAACAGACTGTCGGCGAGCTGTCCGAAGGCGAGCTCCTCGCGCGCATCTTTCCGCGCCTGAACCCCAGCAGCAGCGTGCTGCTCGGGCCGGGGGACGATGCCGCCGTCGTTGCCGCGCCGGATGGCCGGACCCTCATTTCCATCGACACCCAGACCCAGGACCAGGACTTCCGCCTTGAATGGAACAACGGATACCGGACCACGGGGTATGACGTCGGCTGGAAATCGGCAGCGCAGAATCTCAGCGACATCAACGCGATGGGCGGTACCGCAGTGTCCCTCGTCGTCAGCTTGACCATGCCGCCCGACACTAGCGTCCAGTGGGTCGAGGACTTCGCGGATGGCCTGACGGCCGGCATTGTCGGCTTGGGGGCTGCCGATTGTTCGGTTGCCGGGGGAGACCTGGGCCGTGGCCGCGAAATCGCGGTGACGGTCGCCGTCGTCGGGACAATGCACGGGCTCCCTGCTGTCCTGCGCTCCGGGGCAAATCCGGGAGACACCGTGGCCCTTGCCGGAACTGTTGGACGCGCCGCAGCCGGCCTGGCCCTGCTCGAAAGCACCATACCCGTAGGCGAGCTGAACGCTGCCCAGCGCGGACTCATGGATAGCCAGTGCCGGCCGCTGCCGCCTCTTGCCGCAGGACCGCTGGGTGCAAAGGCAGGAGCCACGGCCATGATGGATGTCTCGGACGGGCTTTTGCGCGACGGCGCCCGTCTCGCCGAAGCCAGTGGCGTGGCGCTCGACCTCGACCCCATCGCACTCAAGGCCCTCGCCACTCCCTTGGAAGCTGCCTCGGCTCCTCTTGGCCGCGATCCCATGGACTGGATCCTGGGGGGCGGAGAGGACCACGGCCTGTTGGCGACATTTCCAGCAAATGTTCAGCTACCTTCCGGCTTCACTGCGATAGGCTCGATCCAGGCCGTTGCCGAAGGACAGCACAGCGGCGTCCGGATAGCGGGAATCCCCGCTGACACCGTGGGATGGGATCACTTTGCAGACTAAGATTGCCGCCAATACGCACGCCATGAAGCGGTGGCTGGGCAAAGCGGAGACGACGCTCGGGAACCACAGCGACCGTCTCAACGCCATCAACATCTTCCCGGTGGCAGATGGCGACACCGGCACCAACCTCTACCTCACAGTCCGCGCTGCTGCTGCGGCATTCGCCGATCGGTCCACCGCGGACGAACCAGTGAACGACGTCGGAGCCGTTCTGGCAACGGCAGGACGCGCGGCCATGGAGCAGGCCCGGGGTAACTCAGGAACACTCTTCGCTGTCTTCTTGTGCGCAATGGCCGAGCCGCTGGCCGGGCACACGCGCCTCAGCGCGCCCCTGCTTGCGGCCGCACTGAACCGGGCCCAGATCCGGGCTTGGTCTGCCTTGAGCGAGCCGGTACCTGGTACCATGCTCTCCGTTCTCGAAGCTGCCGCCAGGGCAGCGGGCGAATGCGATAGTGCCCACAACGGCGACGACAGCAACCAGGCGTTGGGCCTGGCCCTCGATGCCGCCGTCAATGCAGCGCTGGACGCAGTAGTGCGAACCGAGGACCAACTGGCCCCGCTGCATGCGGCCCATGTAGTGGACGCGGGTGGGGTGGGCATGTTGTTGATCCTGGATTGCCTCCGTTCGGCTGTGCTCGGCGAAGAACTCCAGGATGAGCTCCTGGACGGGCTGCACGGCTATGACCTCCAGGATCCGCACATCCATGCGGGAATGCCTGACGACGACGGCGTCGAGGTCATGTGCACCATCAGCCTTTCACCGCTCGCCGCCGCCACGCTCCGTCAGCGATTGGACGAACTCGGCGACTCTGTCATCATGAGCCAGGTGGGCAGCGCGAACCCGGTGGGCAGCCCGTCTGGACCGAATGATTCCGGGGACGACGACGATGACGATGAGGACTCGGCGGAAGCCAGCTACCGGTGGCGCGTGCATGTCCACGTTCCGGACGCTGAACCAGCTGTGGCAGTCATCCGCGCACTCGGCGAGCCCACCGACATCTCCATCAGCCAGCTCTCGATGCCGCGCGACCCAGGCCTTCCGGCAGGCCAGCACGGGCATGAATACTGAGCTTCACCTTCCCCTCGAGCGGAGGATCGGCAAACGGTCGGCGTCCGTCATCGAGAAGCACCTTGGCCTGGGCACTGTCGGGGAGCTGCTTAACTACTTTCCCCGCCGCTACCTGAGCCGCGGGGAGCTCACGCCCATCAGCAAACTGCCGTTGGATGAAGAGGCCACCCTCATTGCCAGGGTCCTGTCCAATTCCACCCGGCAAATGCGGGCAAGGCGCGGATCGTTGACGGACGTCGTGGTCACGGACGAGGCCAGCGGTGAGCAGATTCCCGGAACCTTGAAAATCAGTTTCTTCAACGGTTTCCGCGCCCGCAGTGAGCTTCAGCCGGGCCGCCGCGTGATGTTCTCCGGCAAGGTCAGCCGCTACGGTGGATCCTTGGGCATGACCAATCCGGACTTCATGCTGCTCGACGAGGACCCGGAGCTTGCCGTTTCCGTCGATCCGGAAAAGCTGGCGGCCATGCCCATTCCCGTGTATCCGGCCACCGCGAAGCTCACCAGTTGGTCCATCCACAAGGTCATCACCACGCTGCTGGACACCATCGATGTGGACAGCATCGAGGATCCGCTGCCTGCCGAAATTGCGTCCCGGGAGAAATTCCTGGGGGTAGGGGAAGCGTATCGGCTGATCCATTCGCCGGAAACGGCGGCGGATTGGCAGCGCGCCCGTGACCGGTTCCGCTACCAGGAAGCACTGGTTCTGCAGACTGCCCTGGCGCGGCGCCGGGCCCAGTTGGCTGCAGAAGAGGCCACCGCTCGTCGGCCCGTGCCCGAAGGGCTCCTTGCTGCCTTCGACCGGCAGCTGCCGTTCACGCTGACTGCCGGCCAGGCTGCCGTCGGAAAGACGCTTTCGCACGAGCTGGCACAGGACTCGCCGATGAACCGCTTGCTGCAGGGCGAAGTTGGTTCCGGAAAAACGATCGTGGCCTTGAGGGCCATGCTGCAAGTGGTGGATGCCGGCGGGCAGGCGGCACTTCTTGCCCCCACGGAGGTCCTCGCGGCACAGCACTTCGATTCCGTCCGGAGGACCCTGGGCCCGCTGGCCCGGGACGGTTTGTTCGGAGGCGCCGGGATGCTGGGCGGGTCCGGATTGTTGGACAGCGACCCCGGGAATGGCCCCGGGTCGGTCCAGGTCGCCTTGCTGACAGGCTCCATGCCGACGGCTGCCCGCAAGCAAGCCATGCTGGACGCGGCCTCGGGCAATGCCGGCATTGTGATCGGCACCCATGCGCTGCTGAGTGACAAAACCTCGTTCCAGGACCTCGGGCTGATCGTGGTGGACGAGCAGCACCGCTTTGGGGTGGAGCAGCGCGACGCCCTGCGTGCCAAGGCCAACCGGCCGCCCCACCTGCTCGTGATGACCGCTACTCCGATTCCGCGCACCGTCGCCATGACCGTCTTCGGAGACCTCGAAACGTCCGTGCTGGACGAACTCCCTGCAGGCCGTGCACCCATCTCCACCCACGTTGTCGGGCTCGCGGAAAACCCGGGCTGGGCGGGCAGGATCTGGAAACGCTCGCGGGAAGAGATCGACGCCGGCCACCAGGTGTACGTCGTGTGTCCCAAGATCGGAGACGACGACGACGGCGACTTCAGCCCGGGCGAAGCGGAACCAAGCGACGCCGAACTTTCGGAGGAGGGCCCCGCGCGCGAGCTCGCTTCGGTGACCGCCGTCGTCGAAACGCTCAGCCAGGAACCCGCACTCCGCGGCGTCCGGGTGGAACCCCTCCACGGACGGCAGGATCCGGCACTCAAGTCCGAAACCATGGCCTCATTCACTGCCAACCAGACCCAGCTGCTGGTGTCCACGACAGTGATCGAGGTGGGCGTGGACGTCCATAACGCCACGCTTATGGTGATTCTTGATGCTGACCGCTTCGGCATTTCGCAACTCCACCAGCTGCGCGGGAGGGTGGGCCGCGGCGGTCTTCCAGGCACATGCCTGCTGGTCACGACGCTCGAGCCCGGCCATCCAAGCCGCAGGCGCCTTGACGCCGTTGCTTCGACTACCGACGGCTTCGAACTTTCCCAGGAAGACCTCAAGCTGCGCCGCGAAGGCGACATCCTGGGCGCCTCGCAATCCGGTGGGCGCTCCACCCTTAAGCTGTTGCGGGTCCTGGAACATGAGGACGTGATCGCCCGCGCCCGCACCGATGCCCAGCGGCTCGTCGCGGACGATCCCGGGCTGGAGGGCCAACAGGCCCTCGCCGCCGCGATTGACGAATATCTGAACCCCGAAAAGGAGGCGTTCCTTGAACGCGGCTAAGGAATCCACGCCTGAAGGCACGCCTGTGTGCGCCGCCCCTGGAGTTGGCCGGTGAGCCGGATCATTGCCGGCATGGTCGGCGGCAATCCGCTGGTCAGCGTCCCCGGAAACGCCACCAGGCCCACGACGGACCGCGTCAAGGAGGCCTTGTTCTCGCGGCTCGAGGCCCTCGACGCCATCGACGATGCCCGGGTCCTGGATCTTTATGCGGGTTCGGGGTCGCTCGGCATCGAAAGTGCCAGCCGGGGCGCGCGCTCGGCCGAACTCGTGGAATCTGACGCACGTGCCTCCGAGGTCTGCCAGCGAAACGCCGACATGGCCAACCAAGTGCTGGGACGGAGGATTGTCTCAGTCACTCGTTCCAAAGTGGAGTCCTTCCTGGAACGCGCGGCGCATGACGTTCTCTGGGACCTCGTGTTCCTGGATCCGCCCTATCCCTTGGATGAGCCTTCCCTGAAGGCTGTCCTCGCCAAGCTCGCCTTCCACCTCGATGAAGGCGCGGTGATCGTCGTCGAGCGTTCCTCACGGTCCCCGGAACCGGACTGGCCGGACACCCTCGAACGGTTTGCCGACAAGAAGTACGGCGAAACCAAGCTCTGGTTCGCCGAACCCGTCTAGCGCGAGCCCGAAAGGCGGCGCTAGCCCGATAGCCGGTCCAACTCCACTCCGCTCAGCACCACCGCGGGGTGCGGCCCACGGGCGAGGAGTTCCGCCGTCCATTCGGCCGGCCACGGCCGGCGCGTCCCCGCCAGGATGATGTTGCCGGGGTACCGGCCGGCGAACATGCCGCTCTCGGCGAAGGCCGCAACGTCGGGCATCGCCCGTCGCATCGCGGCGGCCTGGCTGCGCACCAGGGTCAGGGCCGCTTCGTCGCCGACATTGACGATGAGCACCCCATCGGGCCGGAGCCGCGCCGCGGCCTCTTCATAGAACTCCTGGCAGGCGATATGCGCCGGCGCCTCGGGACCGGAAAAGATGTCCAGGATCACGACGTCGAACTCGAGTTCCGTGGGCAGTTCGGCGAGGGTTTCGCGTGCGTCGCCAATATGGGTCTCCAAGAGGGTGCCGTCCGGCATGGGCAACTTCTGCAGCACGAAGTCGAGCAATTCACGTTCGAGTTCGACGGCGTGCTGTTCCGAACCGGGCCTTGTCGCCTCGATGTAGCGGGCCAGGGTCAAGGCCCCCGCGCCGAGATGAAGGGCAGTGATGGCTTGCCCGCCTGGCGCGAGCAGATCCACCACATTGCCTATCCTGCGCAGGTACTCGTAGAAGATTTCCGCGGGGTCCGCGAGATTGACGTGGGATTGCTCGGCGTCGCCGATGCGCAGGATGTAGGCGCCGTCAATCAGTGTGTCGGCCTCGATCGCGGCATGTCGGCCGGTGGCTCGCAGGAAGCGCCGTCCCTCGTGGTTTTGGCCGGTTGACACAGTCAGAGCTTGTCCCGCAGGGTGGCCAGCCTGGCGGCCGCTTCTTCCAGTACTTCGGTCTTCTTGCAGAACGCGAACCGGAGAAGGCTGCGCGTCCTTTCCGCGCCTTCCGGGTGGCAAAACACGGGAACGGGGATGGCCGCCACTCCTACGAGCTCCGGCAGTCGTCGGGCCAAGTCCACGGAGTCGTTGATGCCGAGGGGCGCAGTGTCGACGTTGATGAAGTATGTTCCCTGCGGCATGTAGACGCCGAAGCCCGCGGCCCGCAGTCCCTCGGCCAGGATGTCCCGCTTGTGCTGGAGAGTGGACGCGATGCCGGTGTAGAACTCATCGGGAAGGGCGAGGCCTACCGCGATCGCACTTTGGAACGGGGTCCCGGAACTGTAGCTGAGGAATTGTTTGACCGTGCGGATCGCCGCCACGAGGTGCGCCGGTCCGCTGAGCCAGCCGATCTTCCAGCCGGTGAACGAGAACGTCTTGCCGGCCGAGGAAATCGTGACAGTTCGTTCGGCCGCTCCCGGGATGCCGGCGACCGGAAGGTGCTGCATACCGAAGGTGAGGTGCTCGTAGACTTCATCGCTGAGGATCAAGGCATCGTATTTCCGCGCGAGCTCGACGACGCGTGCCAGCACCTCGCGAGGGAAAACCGCGCCCGTGGGATTGTGCGGATTGTTGAGGAGCACAACCTTCGTGCGCTCGCTGAATGCCGATTCCATCGCGTCCACGTCCGGAAGGAAGTCCGGCGCCAGCAAGGGAGCGGTCACATGCTTGGCCCCGGCGAGTCCGATGATGGCGCCATAGGAGTCGTAGAAGGGCTCGAAGGTCAGGACCTCGTCGCCGGCTTCGATGAATGCGAGCAATGCGGCGGCGATGGCTTCAGTGGCCCCGGTGGTCACAATGACCTCGGTCTGCGGGTCCGGGGTCAGTCCGTAGAAGCGTTCCTGGTGTGCGGCGATGGCCTCGCGAAGTTCGGGGATCCCTTTGCCTGGCGCGTACTGGTTGGCTCCCGCCGTGATGGCTGCCTGTGCTGCTGCCTTGATTTCCGCCGGACCGTCCTCGTCCGGGAATCCTTGGCCCAGGTTGATGGCTCCGGTGGACATTGCCAGGGTGGTCATCTCTTCGAAGATGGTCACTCCGAGGCTGCCGTCGGCCGAAAGCAGGTTGGCGCCGCTTGCGGCACGTTGCCAAGGTGCGGCGGACGTGTTTTGGCTGAGAGAGGCCGGGCTCGTCACTGTGGGGATGCCTTCCTGGGTGCTGGCTTCCGGCTCGTCCGGCCCGCCGTTTCAGCCATGGTATCGCCATAGTGCCTGCGGCCCCGGATGCGGTAGGTTCGAACCATGAGACGCGCAGTGTGCCCTGGCTCCTTCGACCCCATCCACAACGGACATCTGGAAGTCATTGCGAGGGCCGCCGGCCTGTTCGATGAAGTTGTCGTCGCCGTGTCCACCAACTATGCGAAGAAGTACCGCTTCGGCCTGGAAGAACGCATGGACATGGCTAGGCAGACACTTGCTTCCTTGCGGGGCATCATCGTGGAGCCCATGGGCGAGGGATTGCTGGCCGAATACTGTAGGCACCGGGGAATTTCGGCGATCGTCAAGGGCCTGCGCTCGTCCTCGGATTTCGACTACGAACTTCCCATGGCCACCATGAACCGCCAATTGTCCGGCGTCGAGACTGTCTTTCTTCCGGCGGAGGCCCACTACCTCCATTTGTCCTCCACGCTCATCAAGGAAATCTCCCTCTTGGGCGGCGATGTGTCCGATTTCGTGCCTAAATCGGTGCTCAAGAGGCTCCTCGCTGGCGGGTCGGCAGCGGAGTAGCTCCGCAACGGGTAAGCTGGATCGGTACCTCGGGCAGAACGCGTTGTAATTGACCCGGTTTGAGTCCGCTCACGCGTTCAGGCTAAGATGGTACGTCGGTCATATGTTCTACAGGAGTTCTCATTAAGCGAGATGCAAGTTCGCCTTTGACGCTGGACGTCAAGGACCTCGGACGTAGTCCAGGAAGCATGCGGACGCTCACGGAACATGTACCCGCGCCAAGTGACCTTGGCGTGGCACTCATTGGCGTTCAGGAAGGCTCGGATATCGAGCTCGACCTGAGGCTTGAGGCCGTACACGAAGGAATTCTGGTATCTGGAATCGTATTCGCTGAAGTCAAGGGCGAATGCGGACGATGCCTGGATCCCCTTGCGTATGACCTTGAGGTCAATGTGCAAGAACTTTTCTTCTATGAGGGCGTCGAGCTTTCGGACGAAGAAGACGATGAAGAGCAACGTCGAGTCGAGCACGATCTAATCGATCTTGAACCGGTGTTGCGGGACGCGGTTGTAACCATGCTGCCGTTCCAGCCGGTGTGCCGGGAAGACTGCCAGGGCCTCTGCTCAATATGCGGAGTGCGTCTGGAAGACGAGCCGGGGCACCACCACGAGGACCTGGATCCTCGCTGGGCTGCCCTAGCTGAACTGGCTAAGACCGACCGGCAAACTGATTAGTAAGTGCTGACTAAAAGAGAAATGAGATAGCCGTGGCTGTTCCCAAGCGGAAAATGTCTCGCGCAAATACACGCGCCCGCCGTGCCCAGTGGAAGGCAACTGCCCCCAACTTGGTCAAGACCATCGAAAACGGCCAGGTTGTTTACAGCCTGCCGCATCAGGCAAAGGTCGTAACCGACTCTGCCGGGACCGCGCTGTTCCTTGAATACAAGGGCCGCAAGGTCGCTGACGTCTAAATCCGCCAAAAGGCTGATAAAGGATGTCTTCAACTGAAGAGCTTCTGAAGCGTCTCGGTGTCTCCATTGACGCCGAGACGCTTCGTCTTGCTCTGACGCATCGTTCATACGCGTATGAAAATGGCGGGATTCCCACCAATGAGCGCCTCGAGTTCCTGGGCGACTCCATCCTGGGCTTCTCCGTGACCGATTCGCTGTACCGCGACAACCCGGCGCTGCCGGAAGGCGACCTAGCGAAGCGACGCTCCGCCGTCGTCAGCACCCGCGCGTTGGCGGGTATCGGCCGGGACCTTGGCATCGGCGAATTCATCTACCTCGGGCAGGGCGAAAGGCTCACCGACGGTAAGAACAAGTCTTCAATCCTTGCGGACACCATGGAAGCGCTCATCGGCGCCACCTATCTTTCCAACGACATTGAGACCGCCCGGCAGCTCGTCATGCGGCTCGTTGGGCCCTTGCTCAAGGACGCCGCAGCCCTCGGTGCCGGCACCGACTGGAAGACCAGCATGCAGGAGCTTGCCGCCAGCCGTCAGCTCGGGTCCATCTACTATGCAGTCGAAGGCTCCGGCCCGGACCACGCGCGCAGCTTTGAGGCAGTGCTCCAGATCGGCGGCACCGCCTACGGCAAAGGCACGGGCCACTCCAAAAAGGAAGCCGAGCAGGAAGCCGCCGCAGATGCGTGGCGCACGCTCAACAGCAAGGTCACGCTGAACAGCAAAGCCGACTCTCCGGCTGATCCTGCGCATAGCGCCTGATTCCACATGCCGGAACTGCCCGAAGTCGAAGTGGTCCGCCGCGGCCTGGCACGTTGGGTGCGCGGCCGGACCATCACGGCCGTGGAGGTCCTGGATCCCCGTTCCATCCGCCGCCACACCTTGGGCACAGAGGACTTTATCGGCAACCTTGAGAACTCCACGGTTTTGGATGTCGTCCGCCGCGGTAAGTTCCTGTGGATGCCCCTGCGAACCGAGGAACCCCGCAGTGCGGGCAACGCCGCCGAACTGCCAGGCGGGGCAGTGTCCGCCGAAACGATGCCCGGCGTCGCGCTGATGGCGCACCTCGGTATGAGCGGGCAGCTCCTCATGCAGGCCCCTGCGGTCCCCGATGAGAAGCACCTCAAAGTCCGTCTCCGTCTTAGCAGCTCCGACGGCATGCCCGAGGAGTTGCGGTTTGTGGACCAGCGGATCTTCGGTGGACTGTTTGTCACTTCCCTTGTACCGACGTCCGACGGCGGCCCCGGCGGCCAGGGCGAGACGCCCCTTCCTGAAATTGCCGAAGAAGCCTCGCACATCGCCCGCGATCCGCTGGACCCGCACTTTTCCTTTGACGAGTTCTACCGCAAGGTCAAAGCCCGCAAGACCGGTCTCAAGCGTGCCCTGTTGGATCAGGGTGTCATCTCCGGGATAGGCAACATCTATGCCGATGAAGCTCTCTGGCGGGCCAGGCTCCACTATGCCAAGCCGACAGACACCCTCAAGCGGACCGATGCCGTGAGGCTCGTCGACGCCGCGAAGGAAGTCATGAGCGACGCCCTCGCCGCCGGTGGGACGAGCTTTGATTCGCTCTACGTCAATGTCAACGGAGCTTCGGGATACTTCGCGCGGTCCTTGGATGCCTACGGCCGGGAGGGCGAGCCGTGCAGGCGTTGTTCCGCCGTTGGACTTCCCGGTGTGATTAAACGGGAGCAATTCATGAACCGCTCCTCGTACACTTGCCCGATCTGCCAGCCGAAGCCGCGCAACGGCCGCTGGTAGCACGGATTCGCCGGTTTGCCCCGCAAATCCGGGGATTTCCGCCGTCGGGCAGTAGATTGAGAACGGGAATTCAGCCACTCAGGAGATCCGAAACACCTTGCATCTGAAAAGTTTGACTGTCCGGGGCTTCAAGTCGTTCGCGTCGGCCACGACGTTCGACTTCGAGCCGGGCGTCACCGCCGTTGTCGGCCCCAACGGTTCGGGCAAGTCCAATGTGGTTGACGCGCTGGCCTGGGTCATGGGCGAACAAGGTGCCAAGACCCTGCGCGGCGGCAAAATGGAAGACGTCATCTTCGCCGGCACATCGGGGCGTCCCCCTCTTGGTCGGGCGCACGTTGCCCTGACGATCGACAATGCCGACGGCGCCTTGCCGATCGAATACAGCGAAGTCACCATTTCCCGCACGCTGTTCCGGACGGGAGGATCCGAGTACGCCATCAACGGCTCGCCATGCCGCCTCCTGGACATCCAGGAGCTGCTCTCGGATTCAGGTCTTGGTCGGGAGATGCACGTGATCGTGGGGCAGGGGCAGTTGGACCGCGTCCTGCACGCCACCCCCGAGGACCGCAGGGGATTCATTGAAGAAGCCGCAGGTATCCTCAAGCACCGGCGTCGCAAGGAAAAGACCGTCCGCAAGCTGGAAGCCATGCAGGCGAACCTGCAACGCCTTGGTGACCTCACGGCGGAAATCCGCCGTCAACTCACGCCGCTGGGCAAACAGGCCGAAGTCGCCCGCCGCGCCCAGACCGTGCAGTTCGACGTCCGTGACGCCAAATCCCGGCTCTTGGCCGATGATCTCGTCCAGCTCACCCGGACGTTGGAGAAGGACGTCGCCGACGAAGCCGCGTTGAAGGAGCGCCGCGAGGTGGTCGAAGCGGAGCTCGGCGCAGGCCGCCAACGCCAGCTCCGGCTTGAGCAACTCGCAGCTGAGGCCACTCCTAGGCTGAATGCCGCCAGGGACAACTGGTACCAGCTGTCGGCAACCAGGGACCGGCTTCGCGCCCTGGGATCGCTCGCTACCGAGCGCCGCCGTCTCCTTGGCGCCTCCGATGCTGCCCCGGATTCAGGCCGCGACCCGGACCACCTGGACCGCCAGGCCGCCCGGGTCCGGCAGGAACAGTCGGAACTGGAGCATGACATCCTGGCGAAGCAAGCAGGCCTGCTCGACGCTACGGCAGCCAAACAGGAAGCCGAGAACCTGGCCGCGGCCGAGGACAAACGCCTGACGGCCGTGTTGCGGGCAGCAGCTGATCGCCGTGAAGGCCTCGCGAAACTCGTAGGCCAATTGGCTGCCGCACGCTCCCGGGCCGAGGCGGCCGAGGCTGAGCGGGGCAGGCTCAGGGACTCGCTGGCAGCCGGTGAGGAACGCCGTCGGCACGCGCAAAGTGAGTTTGCGGCCCTCGAGTCGCAGGTGGCCGGCGTCGAAGACGGCGAAGAAAGCCTCGACGCCGAATACGAGGACGCCAGCGCCCTTCTTGACGGGATCAACGCCGAGATCGAAGCGTTGAAAACTGCCGAACGCGATGAAGTCCGCGAACGCGATGCGCTCACCGCCCGCCGCGATGCTTTGCAGCTTGGACTCAACCGCAAGGATGGTTCTTCGCGGCTTCTGTCCTCGGACCACCCTGGAGTCCTGGGTTCGCTTGCTTCCCTCCTGACGGTGGAGCCCGGGTATGAGACGGCCGTGGCCGCAGCACTTGGCACTGCTTCCGACGCCGTCGTGGTGGCAGACAGCGCGGGGGCCGTCGCCGCGATGGAACTGTTGAAGGACGCCGACGCCGGACGCGCCTCGCTTTTGGTGGCAGGCGCTGCACCCTTAGCGGATCCCGAGCCTGGCCTGCGGGAATTGCCGATGCTGCCTGACGGTGCGCGCTGGGCCGCCGGGTTGGTGGCGACTGACGCCCCCGAAGCGAGTGGCGCAAGGACCCTTCTGGCGTCCACCGCCGTCGTCGACGACTTGCACGCGGCGGCAAGCCTCATTGCCGGCAACCCGGAGCTTACCGCGGTGACCCTCGAAGGCGACGTCTTCAGGGTCCTGACGGTGGACGGCGGATCGGCCACGGCGCCGTCGCTCCTTGAGGTCCAAGCAGCAGTGGACGACGCCGGCACCCGGCTCCTGGAGCTCACGACCCGTCTTGAGCGGGGAAAGTTCGCCCTTGCTGGAGCCGAAGCGCGCCGGGCCGACGCCCAGGAACGTGCGAACGCCGCGCTGGACAAACTCCACGACTCGGATGCCCGCCTGGCCGCCGTCGCGGAACGGCTTGGCCACCTGAATTCCCAGTTGCGCAGCGCCGTCGCGGAACGCGATCGAATGGCGGAGTCCCTGGCCAAAGCCGAACTGAACATCGCCGTGGCAGAGGAATCCCTTGAGCTTGCGGCGGAACGGCTGGCCGCGGCAGAAGAAGCCCCCCAGGAGGAAGAGCCTTCCACGGAGCACCGCGATGCCTTGGCCAGGGCTGCCAGCGACGCCCGGTCCCGTGAGATGGAGGTCAGGCTGGGCTTGCGGAGTGCCGAGGAACAGCTCGCCGCGACCAGCAACCGGGCCGCTTCCCTCGAACGGGCCGCCGCGAGCGAACGGCGGGCACGTGAGGAAGCCGCGCGCCGGGCCTTGCGACGCAAAGCCCAAGCCGAGCGGGCCTCAGCCGTTGCTTCCGCCGTCGAACAGACTGTGCGTTTCGTTGACGTTTCAGTGGACCTCGCCGCCCGCGCCCGCGATCTCGCCGAGGCAGTGCGGGAGCAGCGCGAAAGGGAACTAGGCGATGTCCGGAGCAGTAACGAGAAGCTGGCCCAGGAGCTGGCGGGACTGACGGATTCCGTCCACCGCGACGAACTCGCCCGAGCCCAGCAAAGGCTCAGGATCGAAGCGTTGGAAACCCGCTCCATCGAGGAGCTGGGCCTGTCGGCGGAACAACTCGTGGCCGACTTCGGTCCGGAGCAGCCCGTTCCCGTCCCCGCCGCTACTGTCGACAAGTGGGCAGAACTCCGCGCGCCGGTGGACGAAGACGGTAACGCCATTGCCGAGGGTGTTCCCTTTGTCCGCGCCGAGCAGGAGAAACGGCTCCGCAAAGCCGAACGGGACCTCGCAGCCCTTGGCAAAGTGAACCCCTTGGCGCTTGAGGAATTTGCGGCACTTGAGGAACGCCACCAATTCCTGAGCACGCAGCTGGAAGACCTCAAATCCAGTCGCAAAGACCTTTTGGACATCATCAAGGAAGTTGACAACCGCGTCCAGCAGGTCTTTGCCGAGGCCTTCGCGGATACCTCCAAGCAGTTCGACCACGTCTTTGCGAGGCTCTTCCCCGGTGGGGAGGGCAAATTGGTGCTGACAGACCCCGATGACATGCTGACCACCGGCATTGAAGTGGAGGCAAGGCCTGCCGGCAAGAAGATCAAGCGGTTGTCCTTGCTTTCCGGTGGCGAACGGTCGCTGACGGCTGTCGCGTTGCTCGTGGCGATTTTCAAGGCGCGGCCTTCGCCGTTCTACGTCATGGACGAAGTGGAAGCCGCGCTGGACGATACGAACCTGGGCAGGCTCATCACGATTTTCGAAGAGCTGCGCGAGTCCAGCCAGCTGATTGTCATTACGCACCAAAAGCGGACCATGGAAGTCGCGGACGCCCTCTACGGAGTGACAATGCGGGGCGATGGCGTGTCCACCGTCATCAGCCAGAGGCTCGGTGCCGAGGTCTAGCTTTGTGAGAAGCTAGGGGAGTGAACGATCTCCTCCCCATTATTTTGTCCATTGTCGCTGCCATCGTGGTGGTCGGAGGGCTGATTCCTGTCCTGCTCAAGGCGCGGAAGTCCTCCTCGACTTACGCTGGAACGCGCGACGCCAACGACCCCGCTGACAAGGCGCCGGCAGGCGGCGGAACGATCGTCGACGACGCCCCCGGGACCGCGCCGGATCGCACGGCGCCGGGACCCGTCGTCGAACCCGCCGAGCTCGCTGTACCGGAGACCGACGTTCCGGATGACGCCGCGGGCCTGGAACTCATCCAGGTGGAGACCCCTGCGCCTGTCGAGGGCCGCCTCAACCGGCTTCGGGCGCGACTGGTCAAATCCAACAGCATTCTCGGCAAGGGGCTCCTGGCCCTGCTTTCGAGCGACAAGATCGACGAAAACGTCTGGGACGAAGTCGAAGAAACACTGCTCCTTGCCGACCTCGGCTCCGAGCCCACCATGCAGCTGGTCGATGCCCTGCGTGCACGGGTAAAAGTGCAAGGCACCCGCAGTCCAGAGGACGTCAAGGCACTCCTGCGCGAGGAACTCATCAAGCTCGTGGACCCGACGATGGACCGCAGCCTGAACGTGGAACGCAAGGGAGCCCACCCGGCCATCATGATCGTCGTCGGCGTCAACGGGGTCGGTAAGACCACCACCGTCGGCAAGCTCGCGCGCGTTCTCGTCGCCGAAGACAAGGACGTCCTGCTGGGCGCGGCCGACACCTTCCGTGCGGCGGCTGCGGAGCAGCTCGCCACATGGGGCCAGCGTGTCGGCGTCGCAACCGTCAGGTCGCACGTCGTCGGCGCGGACCCCGCCTCTGTCGCCTATGAAGCAGTCAAGGCCGGCATTGAGCAGGAAGTGGATGTCGTGATGATCGACACCGCCGGTCGCCTGCAGAACAAGGTGGGCCTCATGGACGAGCTCAGCAAGGTCAAGCGCGTCATCGAGAAGCTGGCCGAAGTGGACGAAGTCCTTCTGGTACTGGACGCGACCACCGGCCAAAACGGCCTGAACCAGGCCAAGGTCTTCTCCGAAGTAGTCAACATCACGGGAATCGTCCTCACGAAGCTGGACGGCACCGCGAAGGGCGGGATCGTCGTCGCCATCCAAAAGGCCCTTGGCGTGCCGGTCAAGCTCGTCGGCCTCGGCGAAGGACCCGACGACCTCGCGCCGTTCGAGGCCGAAGCCTTCGTCGACGCCCTGCTCAACTAGCCGCGTCCAGCCCAACTGGCTCGCAGTTGATGGCGTTTTCAGAGCTCATAGCGACATTAACTGCGACTCAGTTGGGTCAGTCGACGCTTTAGGGGACGCGCTGCATCGGCTCGCGTGCCGCGGACCAGCCGACGGCGGCGAGCAGGAGGATTCCGCCCGTTGCGCCGAAGGCCCACCCGTAGCCAAGTCCATCAGCCACGAGGCCAACGAGGACCGGACCCACGATGGCTCCGGCGTCGGAGGCCATCTGGAACACCGCCAGCACCTTGCCGCCGGAGCGGCCACGACCGATGATGTCCCCGACGGCGGCCTGCTGGGCCGGGTTCAGCAGGCCGGAGCCGAAGCCGGCCGCGGCAGACGCCCCGAAAAATGCGGGAAGATTGCCGGTCAAGCCGATGGTGGCGGTGGCCAGGCCGGTGACCACCAAGCCCAGCAGCATCATGGGCTTGCGGCCGAAACTGTCTGCCATCCGGCCGGAGAAGGTCAGCGCCAGCGCGTTTCCCCCTGCAAACACCGCCAGCGCCCAACCCGCCGAGGCCGATCCTCCGGCCAGCACAACCACGGCGAACAACGGCACGGTGGCCATGCGCACGCCGAAGGTCGCCCAGCCGTTGCTGAAACTGGAGAACAGGGCGGCCCGGTAGGCAGAATCGCCCAGGGCCTCCTTCATGCGCATTGCCGGCCCTGCCGCGCCGCCTTGCTTCGCTGCCTTTGAACTGCCCGTGAGCTGCGTGCGTACAACCAGGGCCGCAAGGACCAGGGCCGTCGCGTAGGCGAGGAACGGGACGCGCAGGCCGAAGCCGGCCAGCAACCCGCCAACCACGGGCCCCAGGACGCTGCCGATCAGGAAGGCGGAGGCGTACGCGCCGGAGACCCGTCCACGGCTTTCCGGTGGGGCGAGCCTGATCAACAGGCCCATCGCGGCAACGGTGAACATCACGGACCCGGCTCCGCCAAGGCCCCGGAAGACCAGCAGCTGCCAATAGTTCTGGGCGAAGGCGCAGGCCGCCGTCGACGCCGCCACAATCAGCAGCCCTGCAATGTACACCGGACGCTCGCCGAAGCGGCCCATCAGGGCACCCCCGGCCGGAGCAAACACCAAGCGCATGAAGGCAAAAATACTCACGATCACCGCGGCTGCCGTCGCCCCGACGTCGAAAGTCGTGGCGAACTGGGGGAGCACGGGCGCCACGAGGCCAAAACCCAGTGCGATCAGGAACGCTGCCGCCAACATCACCCTGATGTCCCGCGGCATTGCAGCCTTTGGGGCCCTCGCTCCTTGATTGGCGGGGGACTTCGGGCATGCGGTCATGGTGTCGGGGTCCTCTGGGTAGTACGAACGAAGGGGAAAGTGGAACTGACGAAACATATCCGTAACAAGGCTGATATGCACCATTTACGTTCGAGAAGTTCTTGTAACAGCCCCGCAATCTAAAACCTTCGCAGGTGAAACACTGCCCCGCAAAACTCTTATGTAGAACGCAAATGCGTTGGGACAGGCGGCAAAGTCCGCAACAAAGAGCAGAGAGGACGTAGACCATGGAATTCAGCGCCGGTCTCGTTTGGCTCCTGGTCGCGTCAGCCTTCGTGCTGTTCATGACCCCGGGCCTGGCATTCTTCTATGGCGGCATGACCCGTGCCAAGGCCGCCCTGAACATGATGATGATGAGTTTCATCGCCATCGGCACAGTGACCATCGTCTGGGTCTTGTGGGGCGCATCGATGTCCACGAGCAACACGGACAACTTCTTCCAGCTCTTCGCAAACCCGTTCAGCCACTTCGGTCTGCACAACTTCACGGATCCCGCTGACCTCCTCAAGGTAGGCTATGCGGCCACCTTCGCGATCATCACCGTGGCCCTGATCTCCGGTGCCATCGCGGACCGTGCCAAGTTCTCGGCCTGGACGCTCTTCACCCCGATCTGGGCCACCCTGGTCTACGCACCCATGGCTTACATGGTGTGGGGCGGCGGGCTCTTCTCCAAGGACGGCTGGTTCGGCCAGACTTTCGCCCCGGTCATCGACTTTGCCGGTGGCACCGTGGTGCACATCAACGCCGGTGTGGCCGGCCTGATCCTCGTCCTGATCATCGGCAACCGCAAGGGCTTCGGCAAGGACCCGAACCACCGCCCGCACAACGTGCCCCTGGTCATGCTCGGTGCTGCGATCCTCTGGTTCGGCTGGTTCGGCTTCAACGCCGGTGCAGCAGCAACCGTGGAGCAGGCGGGCCTCATCTGGATCAACACCCTGACCGCTCCGGCAGCCGCCATGCTCGGCTGGCTTATCGTGGAGCGCATTCGTGACGGCCACCCCACCTCGCTCGGAGCTGCTTCAGGTGTCGTCGCCGGTCTGGTCGCCATCACCCCGGCTTGTGCCAACGTTTCCCCGCTCGGCGCCATCGCCCTCGGTGTTGCGGCCGGCGTTGCCTCGGCCCTCGCCGTCGGCCTGAAGTTCAAGCTCGGCTACGACGACTCCCTGGATGTCGTCGGCGTCCACCTCGTGTCTGGCATCATCGGCACGGTGGCCATCGGCTTCCTCGCCACCCCGACCCAGGGTGCAGCCGGCCTGTTCTACGGGGGAGGTACTACCCAGCTGGTTGCACAGTCCCTGGCGGCACTCTGCTCGATCGTCTTCACCGGCGTCATGACCTTCATCATCGCCTACCCGATCCACAAGCTCATGGGCTTCCGCATCTCCGAACGCCAGGAGATCGCCGGTGCAGACCTCAGCCTGCATGCCGAAACGGCATACGAGTTCGGCGTCGGCGGCCACGGCGGAAGCTTCCAGCCCCTTCACGACCTCATTACCGGCAAGGTATCGTCCGAAGCAACCGACGAAGCATCCGTATCAGGCAAGGAGAGTGTCCAGGCATGAAACTCATCACGGCGATCGTCCGCCCGGAGAAGCTCGACGCCATCCGCGAGGGGCTCGAAGCATACGGGGTACAGGGACTGACGGTCAGCGCGGCCAGCGGCTACGGCCGGCAGCGCGGTTACACCGAGGTGTACCGCGGGGCTGAGTACAACGTGGATCTGCTTCCCAAGATCCGCGTGGAGGTCCTGGCCACGGATGAGCAGGCAGACGACATCCTCGATGTCCTGATTGCTTCCTCCAACACCGGCCGTGCCGGTGACGGCAAAGTCTGGACCGTAGACGTCTACGAAGCTGTCCGTGTCCGCACGGGCGAGCGAGGCGCAGCAGCCATCTAAGGCACCAACGCAAAGAGGGGCCGGATACCTGGAAAGGTACCCGGCCCCTCTTTGCGTGTGCGCTTCCGAAGGAGCGTGGCCGCCTGGTTAGTTCCCGACGGCGGTGGGCCAGTCCGCGGGACCGGGCCCGCCGGCGTCGTACTTTTCGAGCGGCACGGAATCCTTCGCCCAGGCCTTGATCACGGGTTCGATGATCCGCCAGCAGTCAACGGCGGTGTCGCCACGGACTGAAAGCAGGGGATCGCCGGTAATGACGCCCTCCAGCACTTCTCCGTAGGGCAGCAGATCGGACGCATTCAATTCAGCGTTGAGTGTCACGCGATTGAGCGTGAAGATGTTTCCGGGACCGTTGACGTCGACGTCGAGCTGCAGCGTGTCAGGACCGAAGCCGATGCGCAGCCGGTTGGGGGAGTCGACGCCCTCGAATCCGGTCGGCAGGTGTGGAACGGGCCGGAAGGTAACGATCGCCTCCTTCCGCGCGGCACCCAACGCCTTTCCAGACCGCAGGATGAAGGGGACGCCTTTCCAGCGCCACGTGTCTATTCCCACTTCGACTTCTGCGAGCGTCTCGGTTTCCCGGGCAGGGTCCACGCCCGCTTCCGCGACATAGTCCGGCACGTCCCGGTCGCCGATCCGGCCAGTTGTGTACTGCGCCCGCCGGGTGGACTTCTTGTACGGCGCGGTGATGCTGCTCGCACGCAGTACCGTTGAAATCGCGTCGCGGAGATCGCGCTCGCCGATGCTGGAGGGGGCATCGATGGCCAGCAGCGCCATGATGTGGAGCAAATGGCTCTGGATCATGTCCTTGAGGGCGCCGGCGCCGTCGTAGTAGCGCGCACGCCCTTCGAGTGCGAGGTCTTCGTCGAAGATGATCTCCACCTTCTCGATGTGGTCCCGGTTCCACACCGGCTCAAGGAAGCTGTTGGCGAAGCGCAGCCCCAGGATGTTGAACACGGTGGCCTTGCCAAGGAAGTGGTCCACGCGGTGGATGTGGTCTTCCGGGACCAAAGCGGCAAGGGTCTTGTTGAGCGCCCGGGCGGATTCGGAACTGGATCCGAAGGGTTTCTCCATCACCAGGCTTGTTCCGGGAGGAAGCTGCTGGGCGGTGAGGACCTCGCAGGCCTTCTGGCTGATGTGCGGGGGCAAAGCGAAATAGACGGCGATTGGTGCTTCGAGTCCGGCCAGAAGAGTCGCGAGCTGGCCATCCGCCGTGACGTCCAATTGATGGTATTCAGTACTTTTCTCCAGGGCCGCGATTGCTTTCTTGCCCGCGGCACCTGCACCGTTGGCGGCTTCCTCGAAGGCACCGCCCACACGTTTGCTCCACTGCTGCGGTGTCCACGGGTCGGAGCCGGCTCCGACAAGCTTCAGGCCGTCTGCGAGGCCGTTGGCCACGAGCCTGGCAAGGCCCGGCAACAGCAATCGGCCCGTCAGATCTCCGGAGGCGCCTAGGATGAGCAACGTATTTACTGTTGTTTTGCTGGTCACTGTGCCAGCATGCCATCTTGCAGGCGCGTCTTGGTACCCTAGATAGTCGAGTCCCTCAGTTGAGTCAGATTTGTTTGGGGCAGGAATCGTCAAGATATTGGTGCGTCGGAACGGCCGCCATTCGTAGACCATTGAAAGAAGTGCACGGCGCGTGTTCAATTCACTCTCTGACCGGTTGACAGCAACCTTCAAGAATCTCCGTGGCAAGGGCCGCCTCACCGAGGCCGACGTCGACGCCACCGTCCGGGAGATCCGGCGTGCCCTCTTGGACGCCGACGTTGCCGTTCCCGTGGTCCGCGAGTTCACAGCCCGCATCCGTGAACGCGCCCTGGGCGCCGAGGTTTCCGCGGCCCTGAACCCGAGCCAGCAGATCGTGAAGATCGTCAACGAGGAACTCCAGGAGATCCTGGGCGGCGAGACCCGCCGTATCCGCTTGGCGAAGACCGGCCCCACCATCATCATGCTCGCCGGCTTGCAGGGTGCGGGTAAGACCACCCTCGCCGGCAAGCTTGCCAAGTGGCTCAAGGCCCAAGGCCACAGCCCCGTGCTGGTGGCCGCTGACCTCCAGCGTCCCAACGCCGTGACGCAGCTCCAGATTGTCGGCGAACGCGCCGGTGTTCCCGTCTTCGCTCCGCACCCCGGCACCACCTCGGATCTGGATGTTCCCACCGGCGACCCGGTCGCCGTCGCACGCTCCGGCGTCGACGAGGCCCGCCAAAAGCTGCACGACGTCGTGATTGTCGACACCGCGGGACGCCTCGGCGTCGACGCCGAAATGATGGACCAGGCGCGCCGCATCCGCCAGGCGATCATCCCGAACGAAGTGCTCTTCGTCATTGACTCGATGATCGGCCAGGACGCCGTCAACACGGCGGTTGCCTTCGATGAAGGCGTCAACTTCACGGGTGTCGTGCTGTCAAAGCTCGACGGCGACGCCCGAGGTGGTGCCGCCCTCTCGGTAGCGTCTGTCACCGGAAAACCGGTCATGTTCGCGTCCACCGGCGAAGGCCTCGACGACTTCGAACTGTTCCACCCGGACCGCATGGCTTCCCGCATCCTCGATATGGGTGACGTTCTCACCCTGATCGAGCAGGCCGAGAAGAACTGGGACAAGGATGAAGCGGCCCGGATGGCGAAGAAGTTCGCCGACCAGGAAGACTTCACCCTGGACGACTTCCTCGCCCAGATGCAGCAGATCCGCAACATGGGCTCCATGAAGAAGATGCTCATGATGATGCCGGGTGCGCAGAACATCCGCCAGCAGCTGGAGCAGTTCGACGAGCGTGAAATCGATCGCGTGGAGGCCATTGTCCGCTCCATGACCCCGCACGAGCGTTTGGCTCCGAAGATCATCAATGGATCCCGTCGGGCCCGCATCGCCCGTGGTTCCGGTGTGCACGTCTCCGAGGTCAACGGCCTCCTGGAGCGCTTCGCGCAGGCCCAGAAGATGATGAAGAAGCTGGCCCAGGGCGGCGGAATGCCCGGGATGCCTGGCATGCCCGGACTCGGTGGCGGTTCCCGCAAGGCGAGCAAGAACGCGCCCAAGAAGAAGGCCCGTTCCGGAAACCCCGCGAAGGCGGCCCAGGAACTGCGCGACGCCGAGAACAAGCGAGCGAACGCCGTTCGCACCGGCGCGTCATTCGGCCAGCCTTCCGGCGACTTCGACCCGTCCCAGCTGAACCTGCCCAAGGGCTTCGACAAGTTCCTCGGCGGCAAGTAACCGTCCCGCCCGAGCTTGCCAGCCCCGTGCCATAGGCTGGGGGAATGCAAAAGCAGCGCGTTGTGTTCGTCCATGGAGCAGGCACATTCGGCGCTGCCGCTTGGCCGAAACAGCACGGCATGGCGCTGGCGTACGATGCACTGTTCCTGAAACGCCACGGCTTTGATGCGCAGGCCGAGCCTCTGGAATCCGATGTTGCCGCCGACGTGGACATTATCCTGGAGTGCCTCGGAGGGCGGGAGACCGCGTCAGGTTCCGGCTCGGCGCGTGGAGGCCATATCGTAGCGCACTCCCAAGGCGCGATTTCAGCCATGTTGGCCGCGGTGGAGCGGCCGGACCTGGTCCGGTCCCTCGTGCTGGTGGAACCGGCTTGTCTTTCATTGACGGCCGAGTTGCCCGCCACTGCGGCTTACCGGGCACTCATGGAGCCGTTGTTCCGGATCCGGCACGAACTCAGCGATGACGATTACCAACGCGAATTCGTCCGCAGGGCGTTTTCCTCCGAGGCGGCCGTTCTCAGTACCCCGGAGGCCCGGCGTACCGCTCGACGCCTGCGGCTCCAGGCTCCGCCGTGGGAAGCGCCTCTGCACATTGTGCCCGGAGTCCCCACGCTTGTCCTGACCGGTGGTTGGGAACCCCTTTACGAAGAAATCGCCGGCTACTTGAAGGAAACCGGCGCCCTCCACCGCGTTGCGGCTGGAGGACACCGGCCTCATGATTCAGTTGAAGGAGACCGGATGATCCGGTCCTTCATCGCGGATGTCAGCCGCGCCGGATCAGTGCAAGCTTCCTGATCAGTCCAGGCTTCCTGACGTCGCTCAACGTTTTCCTGCGGGAACCTCGAGCTCGGGCAGGTAGACCTTCCCGCCGGATGCCAGGAATTCCTCGCTCTTTTCGCGCATCCCGCTGTACATTTCCGCGATGGCCGCCTGGGAATCCGCCGAGCCATATTCGTCGCGGATGTCCTGGCTGATGCGCATGGAGCAGAATTTCGGTCCGCACATGGAGCAGAAATGCGCCGTCTTGGCCGGTTCCGCCGGGAGAGTCTCGTCGTGGAACGCTTCGGCCGTGACCGGATCCAATGACAGCGCAAACTGGTCACGCCAGCGGAACTCGAAGCGGGCCTTGGACAGGGCATCGTCGCGTTCGTGGGCGCCGGGGTGTCCCTTCGCAAGGTCAGCTGCGTGGGCGGCGATTTTGTAGGTGATCACGCCTGTCTTGACGTCGTCCTTGTTTGGCAGGCCCAAGTGTTCCTTCGGGGTGACGTAGCAGAGCATCGCGGTTCCGTAGCGGGCAATCTCCGTGGCGCCGATAGCCGAGGTGATGTGGTCGTAGCCCGGAGCAACGTCGGTCACGAGCGGGCCGAGGGTGTAGAACGGTGCGCCGTCGCACAGCTCCTGCTGCCGCTCGACGTTCTCGCGGACGAGGTGGAACGGGATGTGCCCGGGGCCCTCCACCATGACCTGCACGTCGTACTTCCACGCCCGCTTCGTGAGCTCCGCGAGCGTGTCGAGCTCGGCGAACTGCGCGGCGTCGTTGGCGTCCGCCGTCGCTCCCGGACGCAAGCCGTCGCCGAGCGAGAACGCGACGTCGTACTTGGCGAAGATTTCGCAGAGTTCGTCGAAATGGGTGTAGAGGAAGTTTTCTTCGTGGTGCGCCAGGCACCAGCCGGCCATGATGGAGCCGCCGCGGGAAACGATGCCCGTTACGCGATTCGCGGTGAGCGGCACATACCGCAGCAACACGCCGGCGTGGATGGTCATGTAGTCCACGCCCTGCTCGCATTGTTCAATGACAGTGTCGCGGAAGATCTCCCACGTGAGCTTGTTGGCTTCGCCGTTGACCTTCTCGAGGGCCTGGTAAATAGGCACGGTACCGATCGGCACGGGGGAGTTGCGGATGATCCATTCTCGGGTGGTGTGGATGTCGTCACCCGTGGACAGGTCCATCACAGTGTCGGCGCCCCATTGCGTGGCCCACTGCAACTTGTCCACCTCTTCGGCGATGGAGCTGGTGACGGCCGAGTTGCCGATATTGGCGTTGATCTTCACGAGGAACGCCTTGCCGATGATCATCGGCTCGGATTCGGGGTGGTTGATGTTGTTGGGGATGATGGCCCGGCCGGCCGCGACCTCGCTGCGGACGAGTTCCACATCGCAGTTTTCGCGAAGTGCCACGAACTGCATTTCGGGCGTCACGATGCCCTGCTTGGCGTAGTGCATCTGCGTCACGGTCTTGCCGTCGACGGCGCGGCGGGGCACCGGCTGTGCACCCTTCCACTCCGCTGAGGCGGCGCCGCGGCGTACGGCCGACTTGCCGTCGTCGAGCAGGTTCCGTTCGCGGCCGCTGTAGGCCTCGGTGTCGCCGCGGGCTTCGATCCACTCGCTGCGGAACGGCTCGAGGCCGACCACGGGATCGCTCCCTGGCCCTGCGGTGCGGTACACCTGGAATGGCGCGTTGGCCTCGCCGTTGGGGGACGGTTCCAGGGCGATTTCAGTCACCGGAACCCGGATTCCCGTCCCGGCATCCTCCAGGAACGCGAGGGAATGCGACTTGAGGGATTGTGTCACCTCTTTGGCCGATCCGTTTTGGGTAGGGCTCAGCTGTGTTTCTTTGATGCTCAAAGGATTACTCACTTCCTTCGCCGGCATTACCCGGACAGGTTCAACGGTCACAGGCTGCATCAGCCCGATCTCAGCCCTTGCAAGGGCCCCCGTGTGGTCGTAGACGAAGCTACCACAGCTGTCGGTGCTTGGGAGAGATGTGACCGGTCCGGCAACGGCGTCGGAGTCTAGGGTGGAATCATGGCGGAAATCATCGAATTCAGCGGCACCGTCCTCACCGGGCCGGAGGAGGAACGGCGCGGCCTCTGGTCGGTCGACGGACGGCTGACGTACCTGCGGCCTGCTGCCGCACCGGACGTCGTCCTGGCCGGATGGGTGCTGCCCGGCCTTGTCGACGCGCACTGCCATGTTGGCTTGGGCAAGGGCGGTGCCGTCGACGACGAGACTGCGCGGCTGCAGGCGACGGCGGACCGGAACGCCGGGACGCTCCTGATCCGCGACGCCGGATCCGCAAGCGACACGCGGTGGCTGCAGCGCCGGACGGACATGCCCAGAATCATCCGCGCGGGCAGGCATATCGCGAGGCAACGCCGTTACATCCCCGGGCTGGCCGAAGAAGTCGAGCCGGAGGATCTGGCGGAGGCGGTGCGCAAGCAGGCGCGGTCCGGAGACGGCTGGGTCAAGATCGTCGGGGACTGGATCGACCGCTCCGCCGGGGATCTCGGCCCGTCCTTTCCGGCCGCCATCGTCAAGGACGCCGTCGCCGCGGCACACGACGAGGGAGCCAGGGTAACTGCCCATTGCTTCGCCGAAGGGACTATCGACGACATGCTCGACGCGGGCATCGACTGCATCGAGCACGCCACCGGCCTCCTGCCGCACCATATTCCCCGGCTGCTGGACCAGGATGTGCCGATTGTCCCCACCCTCATCAACATTGCGACCTTTCCGGACATCGCGAAGCAGGCGGAAGCGAAGTTCCCGCGATACGCCGCCCACATGACCAGGCTGTGGGAGCGCAGGCATGAACGCGTCGCCGAGGCATTCGACGCCGGAGTGCGGGTGTACGCCGGGACCGACGCCGGCAGCGTCATCAAGCACGGCCGGATCGGTGAGGAAATCCTGGAATTGCATCGCGCGGGCCTTCCGGCGGCCGCCGCCCTCGATGCCGCCTGCTGGTCCACACGCGAGTGGCTGGGGGCCGACGGCATCAGCGAAGGTGCCAGCGCCGACGTCGTGCTCTACGCAAACGATCCCCGCGCGTCCCTTGAGGTGGTGCTGAATCCGCGATGCACCGTGCTGAGGGGACACATTTCAAGGAACGCCGGGCATTAGGAATAAATTGAAGCTTCAAGTAATTTAGATAGAGAGAGGTAGCCGAAGGGCGGCACCACAAAAAGCCGGGAGTTTCACATGACCATCACATCCAGCCAGGATCTCCTTCCTGCCGAACTCACCATGGGTACTGTCATGCTCAAAGTGGGGGACATGAAGCTCATGGGCGACTATTACCAGCGGGCGCTGGGGCTGGACGTCGTCGCCGAACAGGATGGCGGACTCTACTTCGGCAGGCTCGGCAAGCCCCTGGTGCACCTCGCGCCGGCCTCCGGGCTCCAGATCCCGGGTCGCGGAGAGGCTGGACTCTTCCACACAGCCTTGCTCTTCGAAGACCAATCCTCCCTCGCCGCAACTGTTGCCTCGGCCGCGCAGTACGAACCCCACGCCTTCGTGGGCAGTGCGGACCACCTGGTCAGCGAGGCCTTCTACTTCACCGACCCTGAGGGTAACGGCATTGAGCTCTACTACGACAAACCCCGCGAAGGCTGGGAGTGGAACGGCAGTTCGGTCGTCATGGACAGCCTGCCGCTCCCGCCGCAGCGCTATCTCCAGCAATACCTGAGCGAAGCCGCGGTGGCGGGCCAGCATGAGGCGGGCGCCGGCGTCGGGCATGTCCACCTCCAGGTGGGCGACGTGCGGACCGCCCATGATTTCTACGTCGACACCCTGGGCTTCGAACAGACCGCCGGGTGGCACGGGCAGGCCTTGTTTGTCTCCGCGGGCGGCTACCACCACCACATGGCCATGAACGTCTGGAACAGCCGCGGTGCAGGTCCGCGCAAGGACACACTCGGTCTCGGCGAGGTTGTCATCGAGGTGCCGTCAGGAGACGACGTCGGCGCGCTCGCGGACCGCCTCAAGGTTGCCGGTATTGCGTCCCACCACACGGGCCAGGAGCTGCGCTTCGAGGACCCGTGGCGCAACCGGCTGCGGGTCGCCGTCCGCTACGCTTGATCCGACGGTGTGGCGCATTTCGGCCGCCGCGCCGCAGCTCCGTTGGCACGAACGAATGAGAGTACTTTCCATGGGCTTTGCTGAAATCTTTGTTGCCACCCACGATGAAGCACTCAAGAGGGCCGCTGCCCTGGAGAAGGGCAGCGACGTATCCGGCGCCGCAGTACGGATCCCGGGAATCAGCGATTTCGAAGTAGAACAGCTCGGCGACCTCGCCGGGACCGCCGTGCATGCAGGCGGGGCCGACTATGAGCTTTCTTTGGTGGACGTCACCAGCGACGCCTTGCTGGGCGTCCCCGAAGCCATGGTGCGCGCCCTGTCCGAGCTCCTCAGCTACGAGACCGAAGGGGAGGGAAACGTCCTCGACGACGTCGCCGAAAGCTGGGCGGCCCAAGAGGACATGCCCTTTGATGCCCAACAGTCCCGTCAGTACGTCCAGCAGTTGGCGGCCCTCGCGAGCGACGTCGAAAAGGCGGAGCGGGCCGGTCTCTACGTCTGGTCCGCGGGCGAGTAACCCCGCAGTAAACCGGCCGCACGGACCGCGCGTTCGAAATACTGTCCGCCATCTGGCACAATGGACAGGTACTCGATCCGCACGGCCCCTCTCTCCGTGTGTGCATCTTGTCCTTGGAACCCTCAAGTATGGCCCGCCCCACGGGTGCAGAACGACGGGCTCAACCCCGTTTCAGAAACAGGAGTGACCACAAAAGTGGCCGTAAAGATTCGCCTTAAGCGCTTCGGTAAGATGCGCGCACCGTACTACCGCATCGTCGTCATGGACTCCCGCGCCAAGCGCGATGGCCGTGCGATTGAAGAAATCGGCAAGTACCACCCCACCGAAGAGCCCTCGTACATCGAGGTCGTCTCCGAGCGTGCACAGTACTGGCTGTCTGTCGGCGCCCAGCCGACCGAGCAGGTTGCCGCGATCCTCAAGATCACTGGTGACTGGCAGAAGTTCAAGGGTCTCCCGGGCCAGGAAGGCACGCTGAAGACCAAGGTCGCCAAGCCTGCTTTCGTTGCACCGGAGAAGGGTTCCGTCATCATCCCGGAAGCCATCACCAAGAAGACCAAGCAGTCGGAAGCAACTGAAGCTCCCGCTGACGCTGAAGCAGAGACCACCGAGGCTGAGTAAATTGCTGGCAGAAGCGCTCGAGCACTTGGTCCGTGGGATCGTTGACAGCCCTGAGGACGTCAAGGTCAGTGCCAAGAACAACCGCCGCGGGGAATCCCTTGAGGTGCGTGTTCACCAGGACGACCTCGGACGGGTGATCGGCCGCCAAGGTCGCACTGCACGCGCTTTGCGCACTGTGATTGCGGCATTGGCGGGCGGCGAGCAGGTCCGGGTCGACGTCGTCGACACCGACCGTCGCCGGTAACGCGCTCAGCAATACTTGTCTTAAATCCGGCCCCTTCACCAGATTATGGTGGAGGGGCCGGATTGTTTTACGAGCAAACCCCCAGCCTTGGTCCCTAAGCCGGCCCAGCGAAGAAATCAGAGGAACCCCATGCAGCTCCAGGTTGCCCGAATCGGCAAGCCCCACGGAATCCGCGGCGAAGTCACCGTCCAGGTGCTCACCGATGCCCCCGGCGATCGTTTTGTCCCGGGGACCGAATTTGTGGTGGAGCCCGCAAAGGCCGGTCCCTTGACCATCACCAGCGCGCGGTGGAACAAGGACATCCTGTTGCTCGGTTTCGAAGAGATCTCCACGCGCAACCAGGCAGAGGAAATCCGCGGCGCGAAGCTGTTCATCGAGACGGAAGAGCTGGAAGAGGACGACGACGAAGGCTGGTACGAGCACGAGCTTGTCGGTCTTGAGGTCCGTGTCGGCTCGCAGGTCGTAGGTAAAGTGACTGCACTCAACACCATGCCCGTCCAGGATCTGCTGGTCATTAAAGACGCTGACGGCAAGGAAATCCTGGTGCCATTCGTCGAAGAGATCGTGCCTGAGGTCAACGTCGAGGACGGCTACGTTCTGCTCACCCCTCCGCAGGGCCTCTTCGAACTGAACACCGATGCTTCCGCCTCCGATACGGAAGAGGACGACGCTGAAACCAAGGATGACGCCTAAAATGCGCATCGACGTCGTCAGTATCTTTCCCGAGTACTTGGCGCCACTCGAGCTTTCCCTCATAGGCAAGGCCCGTCAGGATGGGCTTCTGGAGCTGAATGTCCATGACTTGAGGACCTTCACTACGGACAAGCACCGCACGGTGGATGACACTCCGTACGGTGGCGGTGCGGGCATGGTCATGAAACCCGAGCCTTGGGCCCAGGCCTTGGAATCCATCGCCTCTGCGGCGAGTGCTGAAGCCGGAAGTGTTGTAACCGATGGCTCATCGGACGCTCCGACGACGAAGCCGGTCCTGATCGTCCCGTCGCCCGCGGGGGAGCGCTTCAACCAGGCCCTTGCCTATGAGCTCGCCGAGGAAGATCGGCTCGTTTTCGCCTGCGGCCGCTATGAAGGCATCGACGAGCGCGTCATGGAATGGGCGGCAGGCCACTTCACCGTCCGCCCGGTCAGTCTGGGCGACTACGTCCTCAACGGCGGCGAGGTTGCAGTCCTGGCCATGGTCGAAGCCATTGGGCGATTGCTTCCGGGCGTCGTCGGCAATCCCGAATCGTTGGTGGAGGAATCCCATTCGGACGGCTTGCTCGAGTACCCCGTCTACACGAAACCCTCGTCATGGCGCGATCGTGACGTGCCCGCCGTCCTTCTGAGCGGCAACCACGGCAAGATCGCCCAGTGGCGCCGCCACGAACAGTTCCGGCGCACGGCGGAACGCCGCCCGGACCTGCTCGAAGAGTTCGACGCCGGCCGCCTGACACGTGCGGACCGCACCGTTTTCGGGGAACTCGGGTACGACGTCGTCGACGGCCGGTTGCGGCGCCGCCCGGACGCCGACCTCCCGGACTGAGCCCGCCGCCGTCGGGCAGTCTTATCCACCGCTCGAGCGCAACAACCGGACCGCATTCGCGGGATTGGCCGGAACTCCCGGGTTGTGGCAGAATTAACCCTTGTGTCTACTGGGTTCGCGCCTGCCACAGGGGGAGCGTCACCAACAGCCTGACAACCCGGAACCGCCAATCAGTGGCGGTACCGGACTTGAAAATCTTCGGCGGTAATTTCCGGACGGCCTTGCGCCCCGGCTTGCCCGCCGTGACCCAAAGTGGATGACCTGTGGCGTTCACCAGGAGTGGATTAATGCATATCCTCGATAACGTAGATGCAGCTTCGCTGCGTAACGATGTTCCCGAGTTCCGCGCGGGTGACACCATCAAGGTTCACGTGAACATCATCGAAGGCAAGAACTCCCGTGTCCAGGTTTTCCAGGGCTTCGTCCTGGGCCGCCAGGGTGACGGCGTTCGCGAAACCTTCACGGTCCGCAAGGTCTCCTTCGGTGTCGGCGTAGAGCGTACCTTCCCGGTGCACTCCCCGATCATCGACAAGATCGAGGTCGTCACCAAGGGTGACGTCCGCCGCGCCAAGCTCTACTACATGCGCGCACTGCGCGGCAAGGCTGCGAAGATCAAGGAAAAGCGCGACTTCGCCACCGGCAAGTAGGTCTTTCGACCAACAGCGGGTCCTGGATTCGTGTCCGGCCTGCGCCGGAGAAATCCGCAACGCAACAGGAAACGAATCATGGACCACGCAAAACGCCAGCCCCGGAAACAGGGCTGGCGTTTTGTTTTGCTCGCACTTGTCCTGGCCGTTGCTATCAGTGGGCTTGTCCGGTCGTTGTGGCTCGACGTCTACTTCATACCCTCTGAGTCCATGGAGCCGATCCTGGGCACCGGAGACCGCATCCTTGTGTCCCGGACTGATTTCGCCGCAGGCCCTTTTCGCCGTGGAGACATCGTGGTCTTCGACGGCAGGGGAACCTTTGCTCCGCTGAACAGCGGCAAAGGGCCGTTCGCCGACGCAGTGGCCGCCGCCGGCCACTGGCTGGGCCTGACGGGAAGCGACACGACATACGTCAAGCGCGTCATCGGGCTTCCCGGCGACCACGTCGTTTGTTGTGGCACCGATGGCAAACTCACAGTCAACGGTCAGCCGCTTGAGGAACCCTATCTGTATCCCGGCGACACGCCGAGCGAGCAGAGGTTCGACGTCGTCGTTCCGAGTGACCGATTGTGGCTCATGGGGGACCACCGTTCACGATCGGCCGATTCGCGCAGCCTTCTGGGTGCACCCGGCGGAGGAATGGTGCCGCTGGAGCGTGTCATCGGGCGTCCGGTCCGGATTATCTGGCCGCTTGATAGATTTGCAGAACTGCCTCGCCCTGCGCAGGCCGGTACAACCTCGAAGAACGGACAATAGATGCCCGAGACAACTCCCGGGAAGCCGGAACGGCACGACGGTGACGCCAGGCCCCTGGACGGACCGTCTGCTCCCGCCACGGATCTTTCAGCGGACGAGGCCGATCCGGCACCGGGGAGCGCGACCGGGTCGACGGCGGTCCAGCCTGCGGAACAGGAGTCTCCGCGCCGCGCTGCACGGCGGGATTCCCGGATGGAACCGGGCGAAAGCGATCAGTCCGAACCTGCCGCCAAAACCCACGGCAGTCCGTTCCTCGGCTGGCTCAGGGAGATCGGCACGGTGGTGGTCATCGCGATCGTCTTGTCCTTCCTGATCAAGACCTTCCTGTTCCGTGCTTTCTTCATTCCCTCGGAGTCCATGGTCAACACCCTTGACGTTGACGACCGGATCTTCGTTAATCTGCTGGTCCCGCAACCCTTCGCACTGGAGCGCGGCGACATCGTGGTCTTCAAGGACGCCCAGGGATGGCTGCCGCCCACGCAGAAGGCGACCCCCGGGCCCTTCAAATGGTTCCAGGACGGTCTCGTCTTCGTCGGACTGCTTCCGGACGAGACCAATCAGCACCTCGTCAAGCGCGTGATCGGCCTGCCGGGGGACAGGATTTCCTGCTGTGACAGTTCAGCACGGGTCAGCGTCAATGGAACGGTCCTCAACGAGAACTACATCAATCCTGCCCAGGTTCCCATGGCCAAGTCTTTCGATGTGGTGGTCCCTGCGGGCAAAATTTGGGTTATGGGCGACAACCGTAACAACTCCGCCGACTCCCGTGAACACCAATCCGTCAATGGTGGTTTTATCGACATCTCCGACGTCGAGGGCAAAGCGACGGTCATTGCCTGGCCCATCAACCGTTGGCAGATCCTTGACAACCACTCAGAGGTCTTCCGAAACGTTCCCGCGCCGTCGCCCCAGAACACGGCTTCACCAACGGCTCCAGCAGGCAAATGATGGTTCCAGCGGGGACAGGAGCGGCAGCTCCGGTTCGAGCGCAGCGGAAACCCGCTGCGCGGACCAAGCACGCTCCGGATTTTCCGACCCTGGACGTCGAACGGGGGTTCCTGTCTCCGGGGGTCACGCTTCTGGCCGGTGTCGACGAAGTAGGCCGCGGAGCTCTCGCCGGGCCGGTGTCGGTGGGGATCGCCGTCGTCGATCTCCGTGACCACGGCCTGCTCGCCGATGTCCGCGACAGCAAGCTTCTCAAGCCCGAGGACCGCGAGCGGTTGGAACCGCTGGTACGCGAATGGGCGGTTGGCTCCGCAGTGGGCCATGCAAGTTCAGCGGAGATCGATGCGCTGGGCATTGTGGGCGCCCTGCGCCTCGCCGGAACACGCGCCTGGTTCGAGATTCTCGCCTCGGGCGTGCATCCGGACCTCGTCCTGCTGGATGGGAGCCACAACTGGCTCTCGCCCCAGACCCAGGGGTCCTTGTTCGACGTCGAGATGGTTGGTCCTGCTTGTCAGGCCCCGGTGCACACCCGGGTGAAAGCGGACATGAGCTGCCTCAGCGTGGCGGCCGCAAGTGTACTGGCCAAGGTGGCCAGGGACCGCATCATGATTGAGCTGCACGAGGAATATCCAGCTTTCGGCTGGAACGAGAACAAGGGTTACGCCACGTCTTTCCACCGCGATGCCATCAGATCGTTGGGTCCCACGCCGTACCACCGGACCAGCTGGAACCTGGTCTAGCCTCCGCTTTTCCTGGTCCTGGCTGCCGTCCGCCCAACCGTGGCGGCGTGTGCGCCCTCTATGGTGCAAGATGGATCTATGAGTGCCGAGGATCTTGAGAACTACGAAACCGACATGGAGCTGCAGCTCTACCGCGAATACCGCGACGTCGTTGGTTTGTTCAGCTACGTTGTCGAGACCGAACGCCGGTTCTATCTTGCAAACCACGTTGACCTGCAGGCACGCAGTGCCGACGGCGAGGTCTATTTCGACCTCACCCTCCAGGACGCCTGGGTTTGGGACGTCTACCGTTCGGCGCGTTTCGTGAAGAATGTCCGGGTCATTACGTTCAAGGACGTCAACGTCGAAGAACTTCCTCGCAACGAGGAACTTTCCCTGCCCAAGGACGGCGACCTAGGCGATTTGGGCAACCTGGGCAACTAGGATAGCCCGGCAACTTCTCCTCCACACCGTCTGACTGACGGAGTTTCCCACATAGCCAAACTGCCCCCTGTCTTCGGATTCTCCGCTCCTCCAGGCTGAAAGCGGAGGTGGTCATGAAAGCCAAAGACTTGCTGGGCCGGCACGGTGAAACGTTGGCCGTAGCCTTCCTTGAAACGCAGGGAATGCGGATTGTGGACCGCAATTGGAGATGTTCCGAGGGCGAGATCGACATCGTGGCGCTCGACGGCGACACCTTGGTGATTGCCGAGGTCAAGACCCGGAAGAACCTGGCCTACGGGCACCCATTCGAAGCGGTCGGCGCCGCCAAACTCGCCCGGCTCCATCGTCTGGCCATTTCCTGGTGCCGTGATCACGAGCATCGCGCCGCGCGCCGCCGGGTGGATGTCGTGGGAATCGTCGACGACGGCGTGGGCGAGCCACAGCTCGAACACCTCAGGGGTGTGGGCTAGATGGGCGTGGGCCGTAGCTACTCTGTTGCGCTGCTGGGCTTGAATGGCTACATCGTGGAGGTCGAAGCAGATATCGGCCAAACGCTCCCCAATTTCGTGATCCTGGGGCTTCCGGATGCTTCCCTGAACGAAGCGAAGGAGCGCATTCGTTCCGCGGCGCAGAATTCCGGCATTCCGTTGAGTCGTCGAAAGATCACTGCAAACCTGATTCCGGCCTCGCTGCCGAAGCGTGGCTCGGGTTTCGACCTCGCGATCACCATGGCAGTGTTGCGCGCTGCTGGTGATATCCGTTCCACCGAAGGCACGGTCTTCATCTCCGAGTTGGGACTGGATGGCCGGTTGAGGCCGGTTCGCGGCATCTTGCCGGCGGTCATGGCGGCTGTTCAGGCAGGCCACCCCGAGATTGTTGTGGCCCAGGCCAACGTCGCCGAGGCAGAGTTGGTTCCCGGGGCGGTGGTTCGTGGCTACAAGACCCTGGCCCGAATTGCGTTTGATCTCGGGGCCGATCCGCAGGACCTGGCCCTGGATTATGACCCGGCCGACGGTGACGTTGCGGGGGATCAGGACGTCGGAGCCGCGGTTGTTCCGGATCTTTGTGATGTCTCGGGGCAGGGCGATGCCCGCCGTGCTTTGGAGGTTGCCGCGGCCGGGGCACATCATGTGCTGCTTTGCGGTCCTCCCGGTGCGGGCAAGACGATGCTTGCCGAGCGGCTCCCGGGACTCTTGCCGGATTTAGGGGACCGGGAAGCCATGGAAGTCACGGCGATCCATTCGCTTTCGGCCGTCCATGTCGACTCGGTACAACTCTTGCGCCGCCCGCCCTTTGAGAATCCCCATCACAGTGCGACCGCCGCAGCAATCATCGGCGGTGGTTCCGGCCTGCCGCGGCCCGGGGCGGCCTCACGGGCGCACCGTGGCGTCTTGTTCCTGGACGAGGCACCCGAGTACGAACGCCGGGTCCTGGACGCCCTGCGGCAACCTCTGGAGAGTGGAGAACTGGTCATTCACCGCTCCGCCGGCACCGCTGCATATCCGGCCCGTTTCCAGCTGGTCCTCGCGGCGAATCCTTGCCCTTGCGGGAAGGCCACGGGGAAGGGAGTCGACTGCACCTGCACTCCGGTGATGCGGCGCCGCTACTTCGGGCGCATGTCCGGGCCCTTGCTGGACAGAGTGGACATCCAGCTCCAGGTGGAACGTGTATCCCTCGCGGACTTTGGGCAATCCGGCGCGGAGGAGGACACAGCCACGGTCGCCAGGAGGGTCCATGCCGCCCGGTCACGGCAACGTGAACGCCTGGGGAGTTTCGGCATGGAAACCAACTCGCAGGTTCCCGGGCGTGTACTGCGCGGCGAACTGCGACTCCCTTCCGCGACCACGAAGATTCTTGACGCTTCCCTGGAGCGTGGAATCCTCACCGCGAGGGGCTACGACCGCGTCCTGCGCCTCGCATGGACCCTTGCGGACCTGGGCCACAGGGACAAACCCCACAGCGACGACATCGGGCAGGCCCTCGGCTTGCGGCAGGCGGTTGCGGCCGCATGAAAGGACACGCCATGACTGAACACGGCCAGCAGCTAACCTCTGACGCTCCGGACCGGAGCAGGGAACGACTTGCCCGGGCAGCGCTATCACGGCTGATGGAACCGCAAGATGCGGCCGGGCTCGCGCTGGTCCAGGCTTCCGGGGCCGTTGACGGCCTCAGAATAGCGATCGGCGAGCTCGCTCCCGGACCCGGGCTTGAGCAGGAAGTGGCTTCCTTGTTGGCGGACAGCGGGGTATCTTCCGCCGGGGCCGGATTGGCCGCTGCGTTGCGCCGGTGGGCGCCACGGATCCCGGACCTTGCCCCGGAACGGGACCTTGCCACCATGCAACGCCTAGGTGGCCGCATGATCATCCCTGGCGACCCGCTGTGGCCCACGCAGTTGGCAGACCTGGGCCTTCATGAGCCGTTGTGTTTGTGGTGGCGCGGGCACGAATTGGAGTTCCCACCCGTACGGCGGGTCGTCGCCCTTGTCGGCTCACGGGACAGCACAAGCTACGGGGCCTCGGTAACGGGTGATTTCGCCTACGGGCTGGGTCAGCGCGGCTTCACGGTCGTGTCCGGGGGGGCCTACGGGATCGACGCACATGCACACCGCGGGGCCTTGGCCGGGGTGACAAACGACATGCCGACCATCGCAGTGATGGCAGGGGGAGTTGACCGATACTATCCCTCCGGAAATGAGGATCTGCTGCGTGCCGTGGCAAACCAAGGGGCGGTCATCGCGGAGGTTCCTCCGGGCTCGGCGCCCACTCGTTACCGGTTCCTCCAGCGGAACAGGATTATCGCCGCCTTGGCAGCCGTGACGGTGGTGGTGGAAGCGCGGTGGCGTTCGGGTGCCCTGAATACGGCCCATCATGCTGAATCCATCGGCAGGTCGGTCGCCGCGGTCCCGGGGTCCATCCACAGCGCCAACTCTGCCGGCTGCCATCGGCTCCTCAGGGATGGCGGAGCCGTCTGCGTCACGGACGTCGGAGAGATCGCTGAACTGGCGGGGTCGAGCGGTGAGTCGCTCGTCGGGGAAAAGGAAACGGCTGCCTCAGACCACGACGGACTCACCCTCGAGGACCTGATTCTGCTCGACGCCTTGCCCGTCCGTTCGACGAGCTCGGTGGAGAAGCTCGCGGTCGTGGCAGGACTCAGCCCCGAGTCCGTCAGGGCAGGTCTTGGGCGCCTTGGCCTGTTGGGCTTGGCGGTATCAGTGAGCGGCGCGTGGAAAAGGTCGGGGAAGCAGGGTTGAGTTTGGGACTGGATGGCAGGCTGAGCCTGGTTCGAGGTCTCAAATTCGCAACCTAATTGACGGTCGACTATCAGTTAACTGGAAGTTGGCGTAGCGTCACTAGGGCGATATGGGGGACCGTCCTTCCGTCGTTTCAGGAAAGGAGCCGAAGTGACTATGAAGTCAAGGGCGCAGCCCGCGAGGTTCGTGATTGGACAGCAAATCGGTCTCTTTCTGATCGTGGGAGCCGTCTTGTTCGTCCAAGGCGGCCCTGGCCCGGTATGGCTTTGGGTTCTTTTCGCGGTCTGGCAGGGGTTGCTCCTGTGGCAGTACGACAGGATGTACAGGTCCATCGCCCATAGGTGAAGATGGCCGAACGTGGCGATGCCAACTACCGGGCCCCGCGGCTGGCACAGTGGAAGGGTGCAAGAGAATCCGCTCCCCGAAGCATTCGCCGGGCCCGTTCGGGACTTCAGGCGGTACCTTGAGGGCGAACGGGCCAGGTCCGCCCACACGGTGAGGGCGTACATCGCAGACGTCGAGAGCCTGCTGCGCTTCGCTGTGGCGGAGGGCGTAGGGCAGCTCGCAGATCTGGAACTCGGCACCCTCCGGCGTTGGCTGGGGGCACAAAGCGAATCCGGCAAGTCCAGGGCAACACTCGCCCGGCATGCCGCGACGGCCCGCGCATTCACCTCCTGGGCCCTGCGGGAAGAACTCATCGCCTCAGACCCTGCCATCCGCCTCCAAGCCCCCAAACGGGACCACACGCTCCCTGGAGTCCTTCACCAACAGCAGGTCTCTAGGATTTTCGAAAACCTTTCAGAGGCAGCTTCAGATGGCTCTCCGATGCCGTTGAGAAACCGCGCCGTCGTCGAATTGCTCTACGCCACGGGGATCCGTGTCGGCGAGCTCGCCGGCTTGGACATCGATGATCTCGATTCGGATCGGCGAACTCTTCGCGTGCTCGGCAAAGGCAACAAGGAACGCACGGTGCCCTATGGGGTCCCGGCTGCGCTCGCCGTCGACGACTGGCTCCGCCGCGGCCGTCCACGGCTCGCAAACGAGCGTAGCGGACCGGCGCTCTTTCTCAGTTCAAGGGGCAACCGCATCGATCAGCGCCAGGCCCGCAGCGTCGTCAACGACCTTCTGGCAGCCTTGGGGGATACCGCGGCAACCGGACCCCACGCCTTGCGCCACACTGCCGCCACCCATTTGCTCGACGGCGGGGCGGACCTGCGTGCTGTGCAGGAAATTCTGGGACACAGCAGCCTCGCAACAACCCAGATTTACACCCATGTGTCGGTGGACCGGCTTCGCAAGAGCTATCAACAAGCCCACCCCCGTGCTTAAGGACCCGAAACCGTGCGACACTTCGAGGAGTCCCGAGGGAGGAAATCCGCCCGTCCGCGAATCGCACTGGCGTAATTCCGGTCGGTACGGCAAAATGAAAGCATTGTGGGGGAACTTTCAACCTAAACTTGAATGTTCTTCCGCTGCGGAAAAAATCATAGATAGGTAGGGAAACCGGAACGGCGCGGCACCCGCGCAGCATAATTTCATCCAGGCAGAGGTCGTTGGGGAAGACGTACCTACAGCTATGGAGGATGGAATGTCTGTTGCAATAACCCGCGGTGTCTTGTTTGTGCATTCGGCCCCTACCGCGTTGTGCCCTCACGTTGAGTGGGCCATCGGATCGGTCGTTGACAAGCGGACCGATCTTGAGTGGACCCCTCAACCTGCCGCGCCCGGAATGTTCCGCGCCGAGCTCTCCTGGGCGGGAGTCCCTGGAACGGGTGCCCAATTGGCTTCGGCGCTGCGTGGGTGGGCACACCTTCGCTACGAAGTCACGGAGGAGCCGAGCCAAGGCGTGGACGGCGCGCGTTGGTCGCACACACCGGAGCTGGGTATTTTCCATGCCGTCACCGATGTCCACGGCAACATCATGGTGACTGAAGACCGCATCCGCTACGCCTACGAGTCGGGGGCGGGAGATCCTGCCGCCGTCTACCATGAGCTTTCCTTGGCGCTCGGCGAGGCCTGGGACGAAGAGCTCGAGCCCTTCCGGCATGCCGCTGAAGGCGCCCCCGTGCGCTGGCTGCACCAAGTCGGTTAGGCAACAAAGTACCGAGACAGTTTCCATAGCAAAGAGGAGGGCCCCACGCGGTGGGGCCCTCCTCTTGTGCCTGGCTTGTGCCTCGAAACTGCAGCGACTGTCAGACGTTGCGGATGGCGATGACGGCGTTGTGGCCGCCGAAACCGAAGGAGTTGCTCAAAGCGACGATGTCGCCGGCGGGCAAAGTGCGTGCCGAAGTGACGACGTCGAGCGGGATCTCCGGATCCTGGTTCTCAAGGTTGATGGTCAACGGAGCCTGGCGTTCGTAGACGGCCAGAACCGTGAGCACCGCTTCTACGGCCCCTGAAGCGCCCAACAGGTGGCCCATCTGCGACTTGGTGGCAGAGACTGCCACATTGTCGACGTGGGCGCCCAGTGCGGCACGGAGCGCCGTGTACTCGGGCTTGTCACCGACAGGCGTCGAGGTGGCATGGGCGTTGACGTGCACGACGTCCTCGGCCTGGATGCGGCCATCGAACATGGCAGCCTTCAAAGCGCGGGTAGCGCCCAGGCCTTCCGGGTCCGGTGCCGTGATGTGGTAGGCGTCGGCTGTGACCGAAGTACCGGCGAGCTCAGCGTAGATGCGCGCACCGCGGGCGATCGCGTGCTCTTCGGCTTCCAGGACCAGGGCGCCGGCGCCTTCACCCATGACGAAGCCGTCGCGGTCGCGGTCGTACGGCCGCGAAGCGTGCTCGGGATCGTCATTGCGGCGGGAGAGGGCCTGCATCGAGGAAAACGCGGCGAGGGGCATCGGGTGGATGGCGGCTTCGGCACCACCGCACACGACGACGTCGGCCTTGCCTGAGCGGATGAGGTCCAGGCCGAGGTGCAAGGCTTCGGTGCCGGAAGCGCAAGCAGAAACGGGTGTGTGCGCACCGGCGCGGGCACCCAGGTCAAGGCTGACCGCAGCGGCGACGCCGTTCGGCATGAGCATGGGGACCGTCATGGGCAGAACCCGGCGGGGGCCCTTTTCCCTCAGCGTGTCCCAAGCGTCCAGGAGCGTCCAGACGCCGCCGATGCCGGTGGCGAAAGCCACAGCAAGGCGATCGTGGTCGATTTCGGTGATACCGGAGTCTGCCCAGGCCTCGCGGGCAGCAATGACACCGAACTGCGTGGACGGGTCCATGCGCTTGGCTTCAACGCGGCTCAGAACCTCAAGGGCCGGCGTCGAGCACCGGGCGGCAAAGTGGACCGGAAGGTCATACTTGGCAACCCACTCGTCCTCGAGTGTGTGGGCACCGGAGACCCCTTTGAGCGCGTTCTTCCACATCGTGGGGACGTCGCCGCCGATGGGCGTTGTGGCGCCCAGACCGGTTATGACTACTTTGCGTGCCATGCGATCACTCTCTGTCGGATCAGCCCACCCACGTGCTGTTCTCACTGGGGAGGCAGGAAAAAACTTTGGGAGATAAAGCAGCTGTGCCGGGCTTCGGATGCAACAGGGCGCACCCGAAGTCCGGCACAGTTGAGGCCAGGCTAGACCTGTGCGTTCGAGATGAAGTTGACGGCGTCGCCGACAGTCTTGAGGTTCTTGACCTCTTCGTCCGGGATGCGGACGCCGAACTTCTCTTCAGCGTTGACGACGATGGTCATCATGGAGATGGAGTCGATGTCCAGGTCCTCGGTGAAGGACTTGTCCAGCTCCACGGCTTCAGTGGCGAGGCCGGTCTCTTCGTTCACGATTTCAGCCAGGCCGGCCAGGATTTCTTCGTTGCTAGCCATTGTTGGCTCCTTTTCTTGTTGTGCCGGCTATTGCCGGAAATGGGGGCAAACCGCGGTTACGGCTTGGGTTTCAAAGCACTATTCAATTGAAAGGTAGGCGCGGTCCGAAACTACGGAAGAACGATTACCTGGGCACCAAACACAAGACCGGCACCGAAGCCGATCTGCAGGGCAAGGCCACCGCTGAGCGCAGGGTTCTCCTTGAGGAGTCGGTGCGTGGCCAGTGGAATGGAGGCGGCAGAAGTGTTTCCCGCATCAGCGATGTCCCGTGCAACCACCACGGTTTCGGGAAGTTTGAGCTTCTTGACCATTTCATCGATGATCCGCATGTTCGCCTGGTGGGGGACAAACGCTGCCAGATCCGAGGCTTCAATTCCTGCGGCGTCGAGGGCTTGCTGGGCAACCTTCGCCATTTCCCAAACAGCCCAACGGAAGACCGTCTGGCCGTCCTGGCGGAGGGTCGGCCAGACATCCTGCGCTGCGGAAATAATGGCCTGATCGTCGGATTCGTCCGAATGGCGGGCAGACTCGCCCAGGTTGCGGACTTCGTCGAGGGAATGCGTCATGCCGATCGCGTTCCACTTGCTGCCATCGGATCCCCAGACAGACGGGGCAATGCCGGGTGTATCGGACGGGCCGATGACCACGGCGCCGGCACCATCGCCAAGAAGGAAGGAAATGGTTCGCTCATGGTTGTCGATGACGTCGGAGAGCTTCTCGGCTCCGACCACCAGGACGTATTCAGCCGCGCCCGATCGGACCAAGGCATCGCCCTGGGCAATGCCGTAGCAGTAGCCTGCGCATGCCGCGGAGATGTCGAAGGCCGGTGCCGGGGTGGCGCCCAAACGGTCGGTGAGGGCGGCAGCCGCGGACGGCGTGGCATACGGGTGCGTGACGGTGGAGACGATGACGGCGCCCAGCTGGGAAGCCTCAATGCCGGCCTGCTTGAGCGCCTCGCGGGCAGCTCCCTCGGCCATGTCGATGACGCTGACATTGGCTGCGGCGCGGTGGCGGGTCACGATACCCGTGCGTTGGCGGATCCATTCGTCCGACGAATCGATCCACTGGCAGACGTCGTCGTTGGTGACGATGATGTCCGGGCGGTATGCCCCGATGCCGACAACGCGTGAGTATTCGTTCCTCGATGCCTGCTTGAGTACGGGGGTGCTCATGCGTCTCCCTCCAATTCCGCGAAGAGTGCAAGTGCGGCGGACAAATCATCCGGGGTCTTGACGGCAACGGTCTTCACGCCTGGCATGCCGCGCTTGGCGAGGCCGGCCAGGGTGCCGGCCGGCGCCAGCTCGATGAGTCCGGTGACTCCGCGCCGGACCAGGTTCTCCATGCACAGGTCCCAACGCACCGGGCGCGAAACCTGGGCGATCAGGCTTTCGACGGCGGCACTGCCGTCCGTGACCTCCTGGCCGTCGAAGTTCGAGAGCAGGGGAACCGTGGGAGCCTGCGGCTTGAGGGATCGCCGCAATGCTTCAAGCGCGCTCACGGCCGGAGCCATGTGTGATGTGTGGAACGCACCGGCAACCTTCAGCGGGATGACCCTGGCTTTGGCCGGAGGGTTGTCAGCAAGTGCCTGGAGCTGTTCGAACGTGCCTGCCGCAACGGTCTGGCCCGCTCCATTGACGTTCGCGGGAGTTGCGCCGGCCGCCTCAATTGCAGACAGCACCTCGGCCGGATCGCCGCCGACGACGGCACTCATGCCGGTGGGGGTGACCGCGGCGGCAGCGGCCATGCTGTTGGCACGCTCGCGCACAAACGTCATGGCTTCGGCCTCGCTTAGGACACCCGCAAGCGCCGAGGCCGTGATCTCCCCGACCGAGTGGCCGGCAAGGACGATCGGGAGGGTACTGAGTTCGACGTCGAACAGCGATTTCGCTGCCACGAGCCCTGCGGCGACGATCAAGGGCTGCGCGACGGCGGTGTCCTTGATGGCTTCTTCATCGGAGGTGGTGCCGTGGGCCTTGAGGTCGATGCCTGCGATTTCGCTCAGGGAGGCCAAATGGCCTTCTACGGAAGGGAGCTCCAGCCAAGGGGCCAAAAATCCAGGGGTCTGGGAGCCCTGTCCAGGGCAGACGATTGCAAGCACGTAACCAGCTTTCCAAATTGCCGCGTGAACTACTGGTGTTTGCGTACACCAAGCTCACTGGGTCAGTTTGTAGGAAGTCTACAACGGTTCAACCCGCGGATCGGGTACCGTGACGCTCCGACGTCGCCTTTGGCTGGGCCGAAAGCCTGCCCACAACCAACGCGGTTTGGAGCACGAAAGCCTCCCGCGGGAGGAGCGGGTCCCACCCTGTGACGTCGCAGACGCGCTTGAGACGATACCGCACGGTGTTTGCGTGGACGAACAACTCGCGGGCAGTTGCTTCGAGGGAATGGCCAAGTTCCAGATAAGTGCCGAGGGTTTCAACAAGGCCGTTGGAAGCGGCCAGCAGCGGCCGGTAAATGTTCTTGATGAGGGAACGGCGTGCGGCGTCGTCACCCGAGACTACGCGTTCCGGGAGGAGGTCGTCCGCGGCTACCGGTCGCGGAGCCGAAGGCCAAGCCTTGGCGGCGGTGAGCCCGGCAAAGGCTGCCTGGGCAGAGCTGCTTGCCTCCAACAGGGAACTGGCCTCGGGTCCGTAGACAACCGCGCCCGGGGCGAAAAGTTCGCTGAGTCTCAGATACGCGGTGTCGCGGTCTTGCACGCCACCCAGAATCAGGATCAGGCGGTCGCCCTGGATTCCAACCAGGGCGTCTTCCGAATAGCGTCCGGCGGTCCGGCGCAACTCGCTCACATAGCTTGCGCTTGGTTCCGACGGCGAGTTTCCCACCATCACCGTGAATCGCTCCTGGGCCTTCCAGCCGAGGGCCGCGATGCGGGAACGAAGGGCGTCGGTATTCTCGCCACGGAGGATGGCGTCCACAATCAGGGCTTCGAGCCTCGTGTCCCAGGAACCGCGGGACTCGGCGGCGCGGGCATAGACATCCGCGGCGGCGAATGCCACTTCCCGCGAATAACGCAGGACTGCTTCGCGCAAGGAGGGTTGGTCGGCTTCGGGTGCGATCACAGGGACCTGGTCCTCCACCACCTCGACGACGATCCGGATCAGCTGGAGGGCCTTTTGCAGGCTGATGGAGCGGGTCAGCTCGGTGGGAGCGTTCCCGAAGACGTCCGTCAGGATCCAGGACGGCGAGCTCGGCCGTTCGTACCACGTCACAAAGGCCGCGATTCCGTTTTGGGCAACCAGGCCCAACGCTGAGCGTTCGTCGGAGCTCAGCCGGCTGTACCAAGGCAGTGATTTCTCGAGCTTCCGCATGGTGGTGGTGGACAGTTGCCCCACATTGGCGCGGAGCCGCTTGAGAGTCTCCGCCTTTTCCGGTGTTACTGTCCGCGCGGCCGCTTTGCGTTTCGCGGGGGTTTGAATCGGCTCTGCCATTCCTTGAGCATACGGCGCATCATCCACAAGCTCCATTTGTGCGAAGGCTACAACTGCGTTTGGTGCGCGTCACGCGCTTGCTGCGCCAATTGGTGCTGTGGGTTGATCGTTGAAGCCCGGATCTTAAAGCCCGACGGCGGCCCGCACCTTTCGGTGCGGACCGCCGTCGAGATGTTGCTGGCTTCGTCTTGCTTCGCTGGAGGCTTAGCTTTCGCCGCCTGCCCCGCCGGTGGTGCCGGCGTTGACATCGAGGAGACTGTACTTCTCGATTGCCTGGGCCGCAGCCTGTGCGTCGACTTCGCCTCGGCGGGCGAGCAGTTGCAGGGTCTTCACGACGATGGAGTGGGTGTCGTTTTTGAAGAAGCGGCGTGCGGCTTGGCGGGTGTCGGAGAATCCGAATCCGTCGGCGCCGAGGGAGGCGAATTCGTTGGGGATGAATTGGCAGATCTGGTCCGGGACGGCTTTCATGTAGTCGGTGACGGCGATGACCGGTCCGGTGGCGCCGGCGAGTTGCTGGGCGACGAACGGGGTGCGGGGTTCTTCGCCGGGGTTCAGGAAGGCGTGTTCTTCGGCGGCGAGTCCGTCGCGTCGGA